>CAZTYC010000410.1:0-1503 GCA_964617435.1 uncultured Burkholderiales bacterium | reverse complement strand
GTCAGCATCGAGGCTTCATCCGACAGGATGTCGCCGAACATGTTGCCGCACACCACGACGTCGAAATGCTTGGGGTTTCGCACCAGCTGCATGGCCGCGTTGTCGACCAGCATGTGGGTCAGCTCGACGTCCGGGTACTCGGGCGCGATTTCGTTGGCGATATCGCGCCAGAGCTGCATGGCTTCCAGCACGTTCATCTTGTCGATCGAGCAGAGACGCTTGCTGCGCTGGCGCGCCGTGCGAAAGCCGACGTGGATGATGCGGCGGATCTGCGCCTCGGTGTAGTGCATGGTGTTGATGCCGACGCGGCGGCCCTTTTCACCGCTGACGCCGCGCGGCTCGCCGAAATAGATGTCGCCGGTGAGTTCGCGGATGATCATCAGGTCCAGGCCAGCGACGATCTCGGGCTTCAGCGAGGACGCATCGGCCAGCTCCGGAAACACCGTGGCCGGACGCAGATTGGCGAAGAAATCGCATTCCTTGCGCAAGCCGAGGATGGCTTTTTCCGGTCGCAGGTCGCGCGCCAGCGTGTCGTACTTTGGGCCGCCGACCGAGCCGAACAGCACGGCATCGGCCTCCTGCGCCAGCTTGAGCGTCGAGGCGGGCAATGGATGGCCGTGCGCATCGTAGGCGGCACCGCCCACCGGCGCGGTCTCGGTCTCGACCTTCAGGCCGTCGCCGCGCAGGACGTCCAGCACCTTCACGGCCTCGGCCATGATTTCGGGTCCGATCCCGTCGCCGGGGAGGATGGCAATCTTCATCGTGTCCTTGGGGGGCCGGTTCAGCCGAACAGCCAGGGCTCGCGCGCCGCGCGTGCCGCTTCGTAGGCGCGAATCTTGTCGACATGGCGCAGCGTCAGGCCGATCTCATCCCAGCCATTGACGAGGCACTGCTTGCGGAATCCTTCGATGTCAAAGCGATACGACTCGCCGCCCGGGACCGACACGACTTGCTGCTCCAGGTCCACGGCGAGCTTGAAACCGGGTGTGGCGGCCGTCGCACTAAACAGGTGGTCGACGTCCTGCTCGCCGAGGACGATGGGCAGCAGGCCGTTCTTGTAGCAGTTGTTGAAAAAGATGTCCGCGAACGACGGCGCGATGATGGCCTTGAAGCCGAACTGCTGAAGCGCCCACGGGGCATGCTCGCGCGAGGAACCGCAGCCGAAGTTCTTGCGCGCCAGCAGGATGGACGCGCCGCGATAGCGCTCCTGGTTGAGTACGAAATTCGGGTTCACCGGACGCCGGGCGTTGTCCATGCCTGGTTCGCCGTGGTCCATGTAACGCCACTCGTCGAACAGGTTCGGGCCGAAGCCGCTGCGTTTGATCGACTTCAGGAATTGTTTGGGAATGATGGCGTCGGTATCGACATTGGCGCGGTCGAGCGGCGCCACCAGTCCCAGGTGTTGGCGAAACGCCTCCATCAGCCCTTTGCCTTGTCAGCGGCCTTCTCGATGGCCTCGCCACCCTTCTTGATGTCCTTGCCGACGCCTTCCATGGTGTTGCA
>CAZTYC010000409.1:0-1515 GCA_964617435.1 uncultured Burkholderiales bacterium | reverse complement strand
TGGCGCGCTTGTCGCTCACCACCTTGCCAATCAAGGTGCGCTTGAGGGATGTCTTGGCTTCCGTCATGGTGCTTCCTTACTTGGCGGCCTGCTTTTCAGCAAGGATGGTTTTGGCACGGGCAATCGCGCGGCGCGTGACGCGCAGCTGGGCCGTGTTGTTGAGTTGTTGCGTGGCCTTCTGCATGCGCAGGCCGAAATGGGCCTTTTGCAGTTCCTTGACCTCGGTCTGGAGACCGGCAACGTCTTTCTGGCGCAGTTCAGCAGTTTTCATGTCTGTGATCTCCTGATTACGCGCCGAGCATGCGGGTGACAAACGTCGTGCGCAGCGGCAGCTTGGCGGCGGCCAGGCGGAACGCCTCGCGGGCCAGTTCTTCCGGCACGCCCACGATTTCGTACAGCACCTTGCCCGGCTGGATCTCGGCGACGTAATACTCGGGGTTGCCCTTGCCGTTGCCCATGCGGACTTCGGCCGGCTTCTGCGAAATCGGCTTGTCCGGGAACACGCGGATCCAGATGCGGCCGCCACGCTTGACGTGACGGGAAATCGCGCGGCGCGCGGCTTCGATCTGGCGCGCCGTCAGGCGCCCGCGGTCGGTGGACTTCAGGCCGAAATCACCAAATGCCACCGAGTTGCCCCGGGTGGCGATGCCGGTGTTGCGGCCCTTCTGCTCTTTGCGGTACTTGCGGCGAGCGGGTTGCAGCATGTTTATTCTCCTTTACCGTCGGCAGCGGGAGCAGCCGGCGCGGCAACCTTGCGGACGCGCTTAACGGTAGTTTTCGGTGCATCGGCACCTGACGTTGCTTCTGCGGGCTTGTCGCTGCCGTCAACCGGCGCAACGTTGCCCGCACCAGCTGCGGGGCGGCGGGTGGCGGGACCACGGCGGTCGCTGGCCGGGCGGTCACCCGGACGGGCGTCGCGACGCGGGCCGCGGGGGCGGCGCTCTTCGTCCGGACGCGGCGTTTCCACGGCGGGCGCATCGTTGCGGCCCAGCGTATCGCCCTTGTAGACCCAGACCTTTACGCCAATGACGCCATAGGTGGTCTTGGCTTCGGAGAAGCCGTAATCAATATCGGCGCGCAGCGTGTGAAGCGGAACGCGGCCTTCGCGGTACCACTCGGTGCGGGCGATCTCGATGCCGTTCAGGCGGCCAGCGGACATGATCTTGATGCCCTGGGCGCCCAGACGCATCGCGTTCTGCATCGCGCGCTTCATGGCACGGCGGAACATGATGCGCTTTTCGAGCTGCTGGGTGATGCTGTCGGCAATCAGCTGGGCATCGATTTCGGGCTTGCGCACTTCTTCGATGTTCACTGCCACCGGCACGCCCAGGCGCTTGCCGAGTTCTTTCTTGAGGGCTTCGATGTCTTCGCCCTTCTTGCCGATCACCACGCCCGGGCGTGCCGAGAAAATGGTGATGCGGGCGTTCTTGGCGGGGCGCTCGATCAGGACGCGCGATACAGCGGCGTTCTTGAGCTTGGCCTTGAGGTACTCGCGCACCTTGATGTCTTCGGCCA
>CAZTYC010000408.1:0-1519 GCA_964617435.1 uncultured Burkholderiales bacterium | reverse complement strand
CCGCTAATGGGATGGTCCGGCCGTGCTCCTGCCCCGCCAGCGATAAGCTGGCCAGGGGCGCCAAGACGAGGAGCACGCCATGCCTGCGACAGCATCGACTAAGATTGCCGTAATCGGCATTGATATCGGTAAGAACTCGTTCCACATCGTCGGCCTCGATAATCGCGGTGCGATTGTGCTGCGCCAGAAGTGGCCGCGCAGCCAAGTGGAGGCGCGGCTTGCCAATATGCCGCCGTGCTTGGTTGGCATGGAGGCCTGCGTTGGAGCGCATCATCTCAGTCGCAAGCTTAAAGCGCTGGGGCACGATGCGCGGTGATGCCGGCGAAGTATGTGCGACCCTACTCGAAGGGGCAGAAGAATGATTTCCGCGATGCGGAGGCGATTGCCGAAGCCGTGCAGCGGCCGACGATGAAGTTTGTGGCGACGAAAACCGCCGATCAACTCGACCTCCAGGCTCTCCATCGCGTCCGCGAGCGGCTGGTCAGCCAGCGCACGGGCATTATCAATCAAATTCGAGCCTTCCTGCTGGAACGCGGCATCGCGGTGCGGCAGGGGCAGCGCTTCCTGCGGACGGAGCTGCCGCGCATCCTGGCCGCAGCACCCGATGTGCTTTCTCCTCGCATGGTGCATGTCATCGAGGGCCTGGCTTCTGACTGGCGCTGGCTCGATGAACGCATCGAAGGCTTGTCCGGTGAGATCGAGGAGCTTGCCAAACGTGATGCTGGGTGCGAACGCCTGATGAGCGTCCCCGGAATTGGGCCAATTATCTCCAGCGCCATGGTCGCTGCGATCGGGACGGGCGATGGCTTTGCCAAGGGTCGTGACTTCACCGCGTGGCTCGGGCTCGTTCCGAGACAAATCTCAACCGGGGATCGCACCATCCTCGGCAAAATATCGAAGCGCGGCAATCGCTACCTGCGCGTCCTGTTCGTGCAGGCAGCATGGGTCGTGCTTGTGAAGGTAAAGCCGAACAGGTGGGAGGGCCACGGGCTCAAGCCTTGGATCGAGGCCGCCAAGAAGCGGCTGCATCACAACGTGCTGGCGATCGCGCTCGCCCAACAAGCTCGCGCGCATCGCCTGGAGCGTTCTTGCTCGTGGTCGAGCCTTCGAGGCGAGCAAGCTTCAAGCCGCGTGACCGTTCGCGATTAGTCGAGTTACTTGTCTGCCGAGGTCTGCGAGAGGACGAGACCCGATGGAGGTTCGGTCTTCCCGGCGCATGCGAACACTGGTGACCCGAATGGCCCGGTTGAGGCCTGTCCGCTAATGAGATCGCAAGCGCGCTGATATCCATGATGGCCCGGAGCAAAATGCTCCAATCAAAGGCCGGATACATTGATGCAAGACCGCTCGCCGCCAACCCGTCGGAATCTTCTTGCTACGCACGGCCGGACCATACATTCAGGTCACCAACCGAACTAGCGTGATGGCTGAGCTACTTCCGTTCTTTACCCGGAAAGACGACTAAACCGTAAGCGGCGTTTTCAGGCCACCGCTTTGAGGGCGGGCGCGGTGGGATAGG
>CAZTYC010000407.1:0-1525 GCA_964617435.1 uncultured Burkholderiales bacterium | reverse complement strand
CCGAGATGGTGGTTCCGACTCGTGCCGTCAAACCGCTGTCGGCGGACGAGATGCGCACCATCCGCGCGCGGCAGATCGCGCGCGAAGGCACCGGACCGCGCACCGCCATCCCTTTCTTCACGGCGCCGCCGGCGCCGAAGAAGGAGGTCGAGAAGGCGTTTGACAAGGCGTTGAAGCGCCCCGAATGCAAGGATGCCTACGCCGACATGGGGCTTGCGGCGGTCATTCCGCTGGTCCGCGATGCCGTGACCGACAAGGGCTGCAAGTGGTAGCGCGGGCCATCTGAACCGGCGATCCATCGCATAATCGGCATCACCTGGAACACACGGAGGACTCATGCAGCGTCGATGGATGGCAGCGGTTCTGATGGCGTGTTGGGCGCCGCTCGCGCGCGCCGATCTCGGCTTTCCGGACACGGTGAAACTTCCGCCGCAGATCCGCATCAATCCGGACCAGGCCCTGCAAAAGGAAGACTTCGGCGAAGCCGAGATCAGCGTCGAGCGCAGCGGCAAGAAAGCGCAACTGCGCGGGGTGCGGCACGCGCGCTGGTTCAATTACCAGCCGGCTGCCGGCGAGCCCGCGCCGGGCTACTACAACGGCACCGAGGAGCGCATCGCCAAGGCGGTGCAGGGCGCGCTGCAGCGCGACGGATGGCAACTCGTGTGGCAGGAGGACAACAAAGCCGCCTTCTCGATGAAACTCGAGCGCGGGGGCCGGATGTCGTGGGTCGCGGTCAAGATGGATGCGCCGCAGGCCCAGGTGTACCTGGAGATGATCGAGATCGGCCAGGCGGCGGCCAAGTTGGTGTTGGTTGCGCCCGCCGGCAAGCCGGAGACCTTTTCCGACAAGGACGACATTCCCTATCTCGCCCCCTATCCCGGGTCGGTGCGCAAGGGCGAAGGGCGCGGCGACGGGCCACTCGATGTGTCGCCACCCGGCAGCGGCGATGACGTGCGCCTGGTGGGAACCGGGACCCTGATGCGCGCCTACCAGGGGCCCGCCACGCTGTCGAAGCTGCAATTCATGAACGAGTACCGTGCCGCGCTGGCGGCGGCCGGCTGGACCGTCCTGTTCCCTGACGACAAGCGCGCGGCGGACGAAGCGCAGATCATCGCCCGCTACACGCGCAACGGCCGGGATGTGTGGGCGCGGCTCTACTACGAATTCGGGGCCAACCTGAGTTTCTCGGTGGCCGATGCGGGCGCCGAGGACTGGGCGGCGCGCCTGGCGCGGGACTGCAAGGTCCCGTTGTATGGCGTGTTTTTCGATTTCAACAAGTCCACGCTCAAGCCGGAATCCGAGCCGGTGCTGTCGAAGGCGGCGGCGCTCATCAAGTCCGTGGCCGGGCCGTTCGAGGTGCGGGGCCATACCGATGCGGTGGGCGGCGAGGAGGCCAACCTGAAATTGTCCGAAGCGCGCGCGGCCAGCGTGCGGGCGTGGTTGTCGGGCCGGGGCATCGACGCGGCGCGCCTGACGGCCAAGGGCTTCGGAAAATCGCAACCCGTGGCGGACAACGCCACCGACC
>CAZTYC010000406.1:0-1530 GCA_964617435.1 uncultured Burkholderiales bacterium | reverse complement strand
GGACGAGGGCAACGAGATCCCGCACCACGCTGCGCGCGGACAGCGAATCCAACTCCACCGCCTTGAAGGCGACTCCGGCGCGCTTGAGCGCGGGCACGATGTGCGCGAGATGCGATCGGCTCCGGACCAGGATGGCCGTGCGGCGGGAGTCCGGATCCGCAAGGGCCTCCCGCGTCAGGCGAACCACAAGTTCGGCCTCCTCAAGCGCAGGATCCGGTTCCGCATCGCCGGCGCCTTCCGCGGCACCCTGGGTCGGGGCGAGCCACAGCGGATGCACCTGCACGCCGCCCCGCGCCGAAGCGTCCGCGCTGGCCAGGCTCGGCGCAAAGGGCACACGATTGAGGTCGGCGCCATCCGGCTGCGGCATGATTTGCGTAAACGCCTGGTTGACCCAATCGATCACGGGCGACGACGATCGGAAATTCACCGTCAACCCCAACGGCTTCAACGGCACGCCCCCGACGCCGTCCCGCATGGCGCGCAGGTACAGCCCGACTTCGGCATTGCGAAAGCGGTAAATTGATTGCATCGGATCGCCGACCGCAAAAAAGGTGCGGCCGTCGCCCGCATCCCAGCCCCGCACCAGCTTTTCCAGCAGTTCGAACTGCGCAAAGGAGGTGTCCTGGAACTCGTCAACCAACAGATGCCGGATGCGGTAATCGAGTGACAGGGCCAGGTCGGTCGGCGCGTCATCCGGCCCCAGGGCCCGCAGCGCGGATTGCGAGATTTCCGCAAAGTCACATTGCCCACGTTGGGCAAAGGTGTTCCACAGCAGTGCGGTGGCCACCGGCAGCAACTCGGTCATCGCATTCAGGATGCGCCAATCGGCATCCCGGTATGCGGCATCGGGCAACTCGCGCAGCGCATGCAGCGCTTCGACCATGGGTGCTGGCGCCAGGGACAGGCGCTCAAGCAGGGCTTTCATGCGCGACTTCCACGCGCCGAACTCGGCTTTCTCGGCCGGCGTCTCGCCGGGCGGAAATCCCAACTTCACGTTGACGCCGCCGGGCTTGCGCAGGCTCCCGGAATCGGTCAACAGGAGGCGTGCGATCATCAGCCAATGCTTGAGCGAATCCCCGTCGGCGTCCGGCCATTGCGTTGGCGGCTCAGGGCAAACCCCAGAATCGGCGCGGCTTTCGAAGACAAATGCCGCGGAAAACCGCACCAACTCTAGGGTTTCATTTCGCTCTTCTGGAGGGAACAGGCGCGACGCCTCGAGGATGGCGCGCGAACGCGCGCGACGCAGGGCGCCTTCCAGTGCATCGCGATTGTCGAAGCCATGCAGGTGGCGCAGCCATTTTTCGCGCGATGCCAGCATGTCCGCAATCAACGATTCGGCAACTCGCACGTCGTTGTCCAGGTGTGCAAGCAGCGTCGCCGCGTGCTCGCCTGCCGGGTGGCCGCCATTGACCAGCGAGAGCGTGTTGCGCGCCGCTTCCGCGTGGAGATCCGCGGCATCATCGAGGCTCTCCGGCTGGGCGCCAAAACGCGCGGCCAATGGCATTTGCCGCGTGATCGAGGCGTTGAGCG
>CAZTYC010000405.1:0-1536 GCA_964617435.1 uncultured Burkholderiales bacterium | reverse complement strand
CGATGATGAGCGTGAGGATGATGAACATCATGCGCTTTTCGATCTGCACGGCGCGAAAGTAGGTGGCGTTCTGGCGCGTCCAATCGGTGACGTAGCCATCAAACTTGAGCGACTTTGAAAGCGCGCGGCTTACCGCCGGGGCCAGGTCCAGGTCGTCGATCTTGGCGCGCAGGCCGGAAACACTGTCGCCAAGCTGGTAGAGCACCTGCGCATCCTTCATGTGCACCAGCGCCAGGTTCGCGTCGTACTCGAAGTGGCCCGAACTGAAGGTGCCCGTCACGGTGAAGGTTCTGAGGCGCGGCACCATGCCCGCGGGCGTCACCAGGCCCTGCGGAATGATCAGCTGCACCTTGGAACCGATGCCCGCGCCCAGCGCGCGGGCCAATGCGCCGCCCAGGATGATGTTGTATTCGCCCGGCTTGAGGTCGTCCAACGCACCGGCCCGCAGGTCCTGCGTGAAATTGGCCACCGACGGCTCTTCAGCCGGCAGGATGCCGCGCACCATCACGCCGCGGTTGGCGGTGTGCGAGATCATGCCCTGGCCTTCGACGAACGGCGCCACGCCGGTGACATGCGCGGCCTTCTTTACTTCGGCGCGCAAGGCCTCCCAGTCCTTGAGCCCCTTGGTGGGCCCGTCGTCGTAGCCCATCACCTGCACATGGGCCGCCACGCCGAGCATGCGCGCCTTGACCTCCTTCTGGAAGCCGTTCATTACCGACATCACCGTGATCAACGCCGCAATGCCCAGGGCAATGCCGGCCATCGAGATCAGCGAGATGAAGGAAATGAAGTGGTTGCGGCGCTTGGCGCGGGTGTAGCGGAGGCCGATGAAAAGCGGGAGGGGTTGCAAGGGGGGGTCGCCAAGGCGCGGACATGCGTGAGGCCGCATGATAAACCGCGGCGCAGCGATGGGCGAAAGCTGAAAAGTCACCGCATCCAAAGACACCGTGCGCTTGATCGACCTTCAATTGCATGGATCATCGTTGTTAAACTACGCCCACCCCATGCATCTCACCCTTCACCTCCCGGGGCTGGGAGCGGCAAGTCCGGAGCACGGCGCCCCTCCTGCACCTTCCCCCATCCTCGAAACCCTGCTCGGCCGCGCCCAACACCGCGTGATGCCGGCCGCCGTGCCGTGGGTGCACGAGGTGTTCGGGTATGGGGCACGGCTCCCGATGGCGCGGTTATTGGCCAAACGCGACGGGGTCTCCTGGGGTGAGGGCGACATCCTGTTGGCCGAGCCGGTGCACCTCATTGCGGATCGCGACACGGTGCGGCTTTACCCCTCGTCCCACCTGGCGCTCGACCCGATCGAGGTCGCCTCGATGACCGGGGCGCTCGAAGCGCAGTTTTCCGACCTTCGCCTGCGATTTGCGGTCAGCGACGTGGGCCGTCTGTACGTGCGCATGCCGTCCAGCGAACGCCCGGAGACCACGCCGTCGCTCGTCGCCTCAACCCGCGCCCTGCTGGAGGTCCAGCCGCGTTCCCTGGGCACGCTCAAGTGGCACGCCATCCAGAGCGAAACGGAGATGTTGC
>CAZTYC010000404.1:0-1544 GCA_964617435.1 uncultured Burkholderiales bacterium | reverse complement strand
GGACCGCATGATGCCGCCCGCCTTGGCGGTGGATGCGGATGCGCGTTGGCGTGCCTTGGGCGGGTATTCGACACTGACCCTCTTGCCCGGCCTCGGCCATGCGATTGATCAGCGGGTGCTCGATCGGCTCGCCGTCCTGTTGGCCGATTAGGGACAGATTCCCCGGCAGCTTACGCGGACGAAATCAACCCGCGCGCCGACTACGCGGTACGGCCCGCCAATCGGCGCGCATCTATAGACGAAGAGACGAGGGCCGACGTTGATCCGGTCTTGGAAGAACACTGCGCCTGCGGCAGGCTAGAGCCAACCACTTTTGAGACAAAGTCAATATCCGGCGCGGCGTTCAGGCCGAAAATGCCCCAAACGCCGCGTCTTTGCTGGACTTTGGATTCTTGCACTCAGCCTTCCCGTTCCAGCCACTCCATAATTTCTGCGGTGTGCTCGCCGGGCCAAGTGCCGGCAGCGGGAGCGCGGGTGGAGGTGGCGGAAAGCCTGGGTGCGGGGGCGGTCTGCGTCTTCCCATCCACCGTGACAAACGCGTTCCGTGCAAGGTTGTGCGGGTGGTTCATGGCTTCCTGCGGGGTCAGCACGGGGGCGAAACACGCGTCGCTGCCTTCCAGCAGCCGGCACCACTCCTCCCGGGTTTTCGATTTGACGATGCCTGATATGCGTTCGCGGAGCGCAGGCCAGTCGCTGGCATCTTCCTGCCGGTCGGGATCGACATCCGCAAGGCCGAGTCGGGAAAGCATTTCCTTGTAGAACGGCCGTTCCAACGCGCCAAAGGTCACGTGCTTTCCATCGGCACACACATAGACATTGAAGTACGGCGCGCCATGCAGGAACACATTTCGCGAGGCATCGTCGGGCCACTGTCCCAGCGCCCGCATGGCGTGCGACAGCGCGGACAAGGCGATGACGCCGTCCGTCATGGCGGCATCAACCACCTGTCCCCGTCCCGTTTGCCGTGTGTTGAACAGGGCGCACATCATTCCCCACAACAGGAACATCGCGCCGCCCCCCATGTCCCCGATGATGGTGGGCGGAATGGTCGGCGGCACCTCGGCGGGCGCGGCCAGATGGGTGACCCCGGTCAGCGCGACATAGTTCAGGTCATGGCCGGCGGCGTGGGCGAGCGGACCGGTCTGGCCCCAGCCGGTGATGCGCCCGTACACCAGGCGCGGATTCCGCGCCAGGACTTCCGCCGGTGCAAACCCCAGCCTTTCCATGACGCCCGGCCGGAAACCCTCGATCAGCGCGTCTGCGCGTTCCAGCAACGTCCATGCGGTCGTGTGGCCGGCGTCGGATTTGAGGTCCAATACCACCGATCGCTTGCCCCGGTTCATGGGGTTGCGCGGTGCGTCTCGATGGGGAGGAGGGCGCTCGATGACGATGACATCCGCGCCCTGGTCCGCGAGCATCATGCCGGCGAACGGTCCCGGGCCGATCCCGGCAAACTCGATCACCGTGAGTCCTTCCAAGGCGCCGCGAAAAGGGGATGAGGTCATGGCGGCATTTTTGCACGGGGTCGGCCTGCTCGAGACTAC
>CAZTYC010000403.1:0-1567 GCA_964617435.1 uncultured Burkholderiales bacterium | reverse complement strand
CACTGTCGATCGTCGGGGCGTCGTTTACCGCTGTTACGGTGACCGTTACCGTACCGGTATCGGTGCCGCCGTTGCCATCGGAAACCACGTAATCGAAGGAATCGCTGCCGTGGAAGTTGGCGTTCGGCACGTAACGCGCCGCGCCGGCAACGATCGAGGCCGTACCATTGGACGCGGAGCCTACCGATTGCAGCGTCAAAGTGTCGCCGTCGGCATCGCTGTCGTCGGCAACCACGTTCAAATCAAATTGGGTGTCTTCGGCGGTGGTTTGCGCGTCGTCGTCAGCCACGGGCGCATCATTTACCGCGTTGATCGTGAAGCTGACGGTGGCGGTGTCGGTTTTGGGATCGCTGGCACCTGCGACGTCACCCCCCTTTTGAGTAGCGGTGTAATTTGGAGTCCAATCACCCGGAAGAAGGAGATTGGACATGAAGAAGCGATTTTCGGACGGACAGATCATTGGTTTTCTGCGTGAAGCCGACGGTGGCACGGCGGTAAAGGACTTGTGTCGCCGGCACGGTTTCAGCGAAGCCTCGTACTATCTTTGGCGCAGCAAGTTTGGCGGGATGAGCGTGGCGGATGCCAAGCGGCTGAAGGAGCTGGAGGCGGAGAATACGCGGCTGAAGAAGTTGCTGGCCGAGCAGATCTTTGAGAACGATGTGATCAAGGAGGTGCTGAGAAAAAAGCCGTGACTGCGCCTGCGCGGCGCGAGGTGGTGCGGCAATTGGTGGGGCGGGGCTTGAGCGAGCGGCGCTCGCTGGGCGTGGTGCGGATGAGCGCCAGTGCCTTTCGCTATACGCCCAGGCCTGACCGCAACGGCGAGCTGCAGGAACGCATCCTGGCGCTGGCGCATCGGCACAAGCGCTATGGCGTGGGGATGATTTACCTCAAGCTGAGGCAAGCGGGGCTGCTGGTGAACCATAAGCGCGTGGAGCGATTGTACCGGCAGGCTCAGCTTCAGGTGCGGCGGCGCAAACGGAAGAAAGTGCCGGTCGGTGAGCGGCAACCCCTGCTGCGGCCCACGGCGGCCAACCAGGTGTGGTCGATGGACTTTGTATTCGATCGCACCGCCGAAGGACGGGTGATCAAGTGCCTGACCATCGTCGATGATGCAACCCACGAGGCAGTGGCCATCGAGGTGGAGCGTGCGATCTCGGGCAACAGTGTCGTACGCGTACTTGATCGCTTGGCCGCAAGTCGCGGCTTGCCCAAGGTGATCCGCACCGATAACGGCAAGGAGTTCTGCGGCAAGGCCATGATGACCTGGGCACATGATCGTCACATCGCCCTGCGCCTGATCGAGCCGGGCAAGCCCAACCAAAACGCCTATGTCGAGTCCTTCAATGGCCGCCTACGCGATGAATGCTTGAACGAGCATTGGTTCACCAACCTGCACCATGCCCGCGCTGTGATCGAAGCCTGGCGACGTGAATACAACGAGGAGCGACCCAAGAAAATACTCGCAGGACTGACCCCGGCCGCCTATGCAAAATGCTTACATGAAAAAACACTGCTACATTAACCCTGGACTCTAATCCTCCCCGCTACTGAAAATGGGGAGACGTCG
>CAZTYC010000402.1:0-1572 GCA_964617435.1 uncultured Burkholderiales bacterium | reverse complement strand
GTCCTGTTCATCCTCAACAGCATGCTCACCATGATCCCGCTCATCTGGTTCTTCGCCCGCATGGGCGCGCGCGTGCGCGGCAGTGCCGTGATCACCACGTGGCTGCAGCGCGCCTGCGGCGCGTTGTTTGTCGGTGTCGGCCTCAAGCTGGCGCTCTCGGAGCGGCCGGCATGAGCGGGATCCTGGTCGGCGTGGTGATGGGGTCCAATTCCGATTGGGACGTCATGCAGCGGGCGGCGGAAGTGTTGCGCGATTTTGGCGTGCCGTTCGAGCACAAGGTGGTCTCCGCGCACCGGACGCCGGACGCCATGTTTGAATACGCCGAGACCGCCCGCGAACGCGGCCTCAGGTGCATCATCGCCGGGGCCGGCGGCGCGGCGCACCTGCCGGGGATGATCGCCAGCAAGACCACATTGCCGGTGCTCGGCGTGCCGGTGCCCTCCAAGCACCTGGCCGGGCAGGATTCGCTGTACTCGATCGTGCAGATGCCCAAGGGCATTCCCGTGGCGACATTCGCCATCGGCGAGGCGGGCGCCGCCAACGCCGGCCTGTTTGCCGTGAGCCTGCTGGCGAATGCGGACCCCACATTGGCCGCGCGCTTGGGCGACTACCGCGAGAAGCTCAAGGAAGCGGTCGAGGCGATGAAGTTGCCGGATGTGCTGTAGTTCGCCCATGCCTTTCGAATTCGGCGCACCATGATCCTCCCCCCCTCCACTCTCGGCCTCATCGGCGGCGGGCAGCTGGGCCGCATGTTCACCATGGCGGCGCGCAACCTCGACTACCGTGTCACGGTGCTCGATCCGGATCCCCTGTCGCCCGCCGCGGAGTTCGCCAGCGGGCATCTCAACACCGCCTACACCCACCCGGTGTCGATGGAGGAGATGGCCAAGACCTGTGCGGCGATCACCACCGAGTTCGAGAACGCCCCGGCGGAAGTATTGATCGCGCTGGCGCAGCGCACCACGGTTCGGCCTTCCGGCCACGCGGTCGCGATTGCGCAGGATCGCACGCTGGAAAAGAACTATTTCCGCGACCACGGCTTCCCCGTCGGGCCTTTTCACGTGATCCGCTCGGCAGGCGACCTGCCCGCTGCACTGGCCGCGGTGAAACTCCCGGCTGTGCTCAAGACCGCCCGCTTCGGCTACGACGGCAAGGGCCAGGCGCGCATCGACAGTGCCGCCGACCTCGCCCGCGTGTTCGAGGACTGGAAAGGTGCGCTGTGCGTGCTGGAGGAATTCCTGCCGCTGGAAAGGGAAATTTCGGTCGTGCTGGCGCGCGATGCCGAGGGACGGATCGCCAGTTTCCCGGTGGCAGAGAACCGGCACGTCGATGGCATCCTCGACACCACGATCGCCCCTGCACGCATCCCGGAATCGATGGCGGCCGAGGCGAGACAACTGGCCGAGGCACTGGCGACCAAGCTCGGTTACGAGGGCGTGCTGGCAGTGGAGTTTTTCGTGCTGGCCGGCGGCAGGCTGTTGATCAACGAAATCGCCCCGCGCCCGCACAACAGCGGTCACTACACGATCGACGCCTGCCGCACCTCGCAGTTCGAGCAGCAGGTGCGCGTGC
>CAZTYC010000401.1:0-1587 GCA_964617435.1 uncultured Burkholderiales bacterium | reverse complement strand
TCACGTCGCTGGAGATCGCGTCGCGTGAATCCCAACCACATTCCGGACGGCACCTGGTCTAACAGGCCGCTGAAATAGCCGTCGAGCCCGCGGTCTTTTCTCGGTTTAGGTGGGGGAAAGGTGGTGTGCGCGGCGGCATTGTGAGTTTTCGCGGCCTTCTTTTCCGCTCAAGCCGTTGCTCCGATCAATCTCGGCAGCTTGATGAGATCGTAAGCGGCCATCGTCCAAATGAACTTGAAGTCGAGCTTTTTGACCCCACGGAGCATGGGCCGCGCCAGCCCGCCGATGGTCTTGCCCCAGCCGAACGGCTCTTCGACCCGCTTGCGTTTCTGCTGGCTGACCGCGTAACCGGTGTGGCGAGTGGTGCGGTTATCGATCGCGGAACGACGGCCGGAGGTGTTTTGCGCGACGTGCGGGGTGACATGGAAGGCGCGCATGTCGGCGACGAAGTCAGCGGTATCGAAGTTCTTGTCGCCACCGACGGTGATCCGCTGCGCACCCGGCGAATAGCGCGCGATCATCGCCGTCGCCGCCTCGCGCTCGATCGTGCCCGATACCTGCCTCAGCTCCGCCTCGACCACGAAGCCGTTGCGGTTCTCCGTCATGACGTTGCCGATATAGGAAAGCTTCGCCTCCTTGCCTTTGCCCTTCCTGTAAAGCTTGGCCTCGGGCTCCGTGGCGGAGGCGTGCGTGTCGTTGCTGCGCTTCTCGCCGTGGAAATCGCGCTCGCCGTTGCGGCCGGAGGACGGCGGTTCGCTCGACCCGTCCTTCGCCACAAAGCTCTTCATCGAGGCCCACGCCTGAACCTGCGTGCCATCCACCGAGAAATGCTCGTCCGAAAGAAGGGCGCAGACCTCTTTGTGAGTCAGAAGGTCGGAGAGGAACTTGCGCGCCACCTCCGCTCTGAGCAGCCGGTCGCGGTTCTTGCTGAACACGGTCGGAACCCACACCGGATCATCCACGCCAAGACCAACGAACCAGCGATAGAGCAGATTATAGTGCAGCTGCTCCATCAGCTGACGTTCCGAGCGGATCGTGTAGAACGCCTGAAGCAGCAGCGCCCGCAACAACCGCTCCGGCGCAATCGAGGGGCGGCCATCTTCCGCATATAGCTTGGCGAACTCCCCATCCAGCCCGGAAAGCACTTCGTTCACGATCCGCCGGATCAGACGCAGCGGATGGTTCTGCCGAATGCGCTCCTCAATGTCCACATACGAGAAAAGCTCGCCCGTCCGCTCATCCGATCCGCGCATCGGTTCCTCCCGCCGCTGTCTAACAGCAAAGCAGGAATCACATTCGCAGCACCATGTCAGCCGTCCGCACCGTATTTCAGCGGCCTGCTAAAGCGGCAAGGTCAGCCAATGAGTTCATCTGCAGCAGCGGGTTCGACACTGGGCCGCCACTTATCAATGCGATCCAGCGCGACAAGATGATGCCTGCAGGGGAACTCGAGGCGCCAATAAAGTCCTGCAGGCGCAAAGTCGAGACGCACCGTGCCATCGACGGCCTCGGCAACCATGCGTTCGATGACCAGCGATCCAAAACCCTTGTGCTCCGGGGGGTGAACGGCCGGTCCTCCCGTCTCGA
>CAZTYC010000400.1:0-1588 GCA_964617435.1 uncultured Burkholderiales bacterium | reverse complement strand
CGCAAGCCCTTGCGCCCATTGCGGCCGTGGCCGGCAAACCAGGCGGCGCCCTTCTCCAGGATGTCGCGCACCCAGTAGAGCGTTTCCATGTTGTGTTCCAGCGTGGGCCGGCCAAACAAGCCCACTTGCGCCACGTATGGCGGGCGCAACCGCGGCATGCCGCGGTTCCCTTCAATGGACTCGATCATCGCGGATTCTTCGCCGCAAATGTAGGCGCCCGCGCCACGGCGAAGCTCAATCTTGGGCAACGCGATGCCACCCGGCGGGTTGGCCTTCAGCGCCGCGAGTTCCGCTTCGAGGATCGCGCGGCAGTAGTGGTACTCGTCGCGCAGGTACACATAGCACGCATCGATGCCCACCACCGTCGCGGCGATGAGCAAGCCTTCCAGGAAGCGATGCGGGTAGCGTTCCAAATAGTGGCGGTCCTTGAACGTGCCTGGCTCGCCTTCGTCGATGTTGACCGCCATGAGCCGCGGGGCGGCTTCTCCGCGCACGATGCGCCATTTGCGACCCGCCGGAAACCCGGCGCCGCCCAGGCCACGCAGGTTGGAGTTTTCGAGTTCCTTGAGGATCGTTTCGGTGTCGCGCTTTCCGTTGGCAACATCTAGCCAAGTTTGGTAGCCGCCCTGCGCAACGTAGGCCCAGAGCGATGTGTGCTCCGGCGCCTCGCCACGCAACGCACCGGTCTGCTTGCTGGTCACGGCGGCTTGCACGGATTGCACGCTGGCATGGCCGAAGCTATTGTGTCCCACGCACACCGCGGGGGCCTCAGCACAGCGGCCGACGCAGGGCGCGGCGATCACGCGCACGTCCTTGCCCAGGATGGACGGCAGTCTTTCGAGGAGTTCCTCACCACCCGCCATCGAACAAGACAAGGTCTCACACACCCTCACTGTGAGCGCAGGCGGGGCGGCTTCGCCTTCTTTCACCACGTCAAAGTGGTGGTAGAAGGTCGCCACTTCGTACACCTCAGCCTGCGCGATCTTCATCGCCTCGGCCAATGCGGCCATGTGCGCGGCAGAGAGGTGGCCAAACTTGTCCTGGATGAGGTGCAGGAATTCGATGAGCAGGTCGCGGCGCATCTCGCGCCCGGCCAACAGTGCCGCAATTTCGGCCCGCGCCGCGGGATCAACCTGTCGACCCTTGGGCGTTTGGCGAGCCTTCATCTTGCGACGCACGTCGGCGACAGGAATGGATACGGTGGCGCGGTCGTTCATCGGGGAGGCATTCGTGGGATTGACTTGGATCAACGCTGGAAAGCGGCCGGATTTCTCATGTGTTTCCCCATGAAGTCTGGGCCATGCGAGCGTGAGGATACGGCGCTCACCGGTCAGGCTACATGATTCCAGTCAAGACAGCGCTTTTCCCGCATGCGGATGAGAAACTCGAGGACTGGCGAGCATTCCAAGCCATTTTTGCCTTGAACGCCTCGCCGATGCTGGAGTCTTCCAGTGGGGCACTTCAGGAAACTCGCTGCGCGGACTTTGAAAATACACGATGCAACTTGGCGCAGGCAAAAAAAAGCCCCGGAAATCCGGGGCCAGGAGAAACAAGCTCGTTGTAGTGCGCTGGCAATCAGAATTTCCAG
>CAZTYC010000399.1:0-1608 GCA_964617435.1 uncultured Burkholderiales bacterium | reverse complement strand
TGCCGGAGGGCTCATGGGTGAGGCGCAGCGCCGAGTCCGTGTTGTGGTTGTGCTGGCCGCGGGCCCCCGACTGGATGTCGATGAAGCAATTATTGGGGTCCATGGGGTTGGAGAACATGCGCCGGAACTCGAGCCCGGCGACCTTTTCCTCATAGCCCCGCGCGTCTTCGGCGATGGCGAGGATCGTGTCGTCGTCGTTCTCGCCCTTGGCCATGTCGAACAACTCGCGGGCGTCCTTCAGGCCGGTGGTGAGCGTGGTGAGCGTGCCCACCACCTCGTCGAGCGCGCGCTTTTCCTTGCCCAGCTCGGTGGCGCGCTTGGAATCGTTCCAGACCGCCGGGTCTTCGGTCAGCCGGTTGACTTCGTGCAGACGCTCGGACTTGGCGTCGAAGTCAAAGATACCTCCGCAATTCGACCGTGCGGGCGGTCAAATCGGAAAGGGTGTTGGAAATGGCGTTGAGCTGATCGGCTTCCATGGTCTGCAAACAGGCAAATGAGACGGGCCGCGCATTATATCGAAGGCGCGCGATGGCAGAGCGGCGCAAAGCGCGCATCACTCGATCGAACGGAAAAAGTCCAGCGTTGACGCGGCGTTTGAGGCGAAAGTGCCTTGAACGGCGCGCCAGTCAATGAGTTTGGCTTCTCAAGCGAATCCAACGGATTCCCGTTGTCGCAGCGCCGGCTTGGGCCGCCGCATCAAGAAGCCGCGCAGCCTGCCGGGATTTCGGCGCCGACAAGCCGCCGAAAGGCCTCAGGAACCGGTGCGCTTGAAACGCCGCTTGGGCGCCGCGCCGTCCCCGGTACCGCCCCCGAAGGCCCGCTCCAGTTCCGGTTCGAATTCCGGGCCGTAGGGGCCCATGAGCGTTTGCATGACCAGGCGCTCGAATTCGTCCCCAAAGCGATTGATGATGGCGTCCGGATCGGGGACCAGTCCGGCGTCGGAGATCAGTCCGAACTGGACCTTGCCGTTGTACGTCAGGATCGATACGCCCATGCCGATGCCGCCGGACTGCGGTACCCAAAAATCGATTTCATCGATTTCCCGGCCGGCGAAGAACAGCGGCTTTTGCGGACCGGGGACGTTGGTCATCACCGCTGTCGCGTTGCGGCCGATCAGCGCGCCGATCTGGTCCTGCAGGATCTTCGGGCCCATGCCCAGCGCGGAGAGCAGGACGAAGGCGACGATCGGCTGCGCGGAACCCTTGAGTTCCTGCATGCGCGCGCGCACCACGTGCATGCGCTCGATGGGATCGTCCACGCCGATGGGCAGTTCCACGAATACCAGCCCGAACTGGTTGCCCAGATCGCCCGCCTTCTCGACCGGGCGCAGGTTCACCGGCACCACGGCGCGGATTTCGATGCCGTCGGTGGCATCGCCCTTCTTCTCGAGGTAATCGCGCAGCGCGCCGGCGGCCGTGGCCAGCAGGACATCGTTGACCGATCCGCCGAGCGTCTTGCCGACCACCTTGACCTCGGCGAGCGACAGCGGCTCGCACCAGGCCACGCGCTTCTTGCCGGTGAGCAGGCCCTTGTAGCGGGTGGGGGAATCCGGGTCCATCATCGCGATCTTGCGCAATTCGTCCGCCAGTTCCATGCCCTTGGTGGCGA
>CAZTYC010000398.1:0-1618 GCA_964617435.1 uncultured Burkholderiales bacterium | reverse complement strand
GAAATGTCGCGCGGCCACATGATCGCGGACGTGGTGACGATCATCGGCACGCAGGACATCGTGTTCGGCGAGATCGACCGATGAGCGCGGCCGGCACTCGCGTGATCGACGCCCGCGTCGTGAACATCGACGAGCTCAAGCTCGAAGCCTTCAGCAAGGGCGACAAGTTCGCCTGTACGTCGGCGCGCGTGGGGCCGCAGGTCGGGGCCAGCCAGTTGGGCTATTCCTACGACGTGGTGCCCCCGGGCAAGCGCTCGTGCCCCTTCCACAGCCACCGTGCCGAGGAGGAGATGTTCTTCATCGTGCGCGGGTCCGGGCTGCTGCGCTACGGCAACGAGTCCCGCAAGGTGAGGGCCGGCGATTTCATTTGCTGCCCGACCGGCGGGCCGGAGACGGCGCACCAGATCATCAACGACTCCGATGCCGAACTGGCTTATGTGTCGGTGAGCACGATGATGCCGGCCGAAATCTGCGAATACCCGGATTCGAAAAAGGTCGGCGTCTTCGCCAAGGGCATGCGGCATGTCACGCATGCCGCCGACCATGTCGACTATTGGAAAGACGAATGAGCCTGTTGTCCGCCGCCGCCAAGCAGAAGATCGACCGCGAACTCACCAAGTACCCCGCGGACCAGAAGCAATCCGCGGTGATGTCGGCGCTCGCCATCGCGCAGGATGAGCACGGCTGGCTCTCCAACGAGGTGATGGAGGCGGTCGCGCAATACCTTGGCATGGCCCCGGTGGCGGTGTACGAAGTCGCGACGTTCTACAACATGTACAACCTGAAGCCGACGGGCCGGCACAAGATCACGGTGTGCACCAATCTTCCGTGCGCGCTGTCCGGCGGCGACGCGTGTGCCGACCACCTGAAGGCAAAGCTCGGGGTGGATTTCCGCGAAACCACGGCTGACGGGCGCTTTACGCTGATGGAAGGCGAATGCATGGGCGCCTGCGGTGATGCGCCGGTGCTGCTGGTGAACAACAAGCGCATGTGCTCTTTCATGAGCAACGAGAAGGTGGACCAGCTCATCGAGGAACTCAAATGAGCATGCTCGATTACGGCCCGGATGCCATCCTGATGAAGGGCCTCACGGGGAAGAACTGGCGCCTCAAGGATTACGAGGCACGCGCGGGTTACCAGGCCCTGCGCAAGATCCTGAAGGACGGCGTCAAGCCCGAGGACGTGGTTGCCGAGGTGAAGAAGTCCGCCCTGCGCGGACGCGGCGGCGCGGGCTTCCCGACCGGCCTCAAGTGGAGTTTCATGCCGCGCGCCTTCCCGGGCGCCAAGTATCTGGTCTGCAACACCGACGAGGGCGAGCCGGGCACGTTCAAGGATCGCGACATCATCCGCTACAACCCGCACCAACTGATCGAGGGAATGATCATCGCGGGCTACGCCACCGGCACCGAAGTGGGCTACAACTACATCCACGGCGAAGTCTGGGCCGAGTACGAGCGCTTTGAAGAAGCGCTTGAGGAAGCGCGGGCCGCGGGATACCTCGGGAAGAACATCCTCGGGTCGAACTTCAACTTCGAACTGCATGCGCATCACGGCTTTGGCGCGTACATCTGCGGCGAGGAAACCGCGCTGCTCGAATCGCTGGAAGGCAAGAAGGGCC
>CAZTYC010000397.1:0-1635 GCA_964617435.1 uncultured Burkholderiales bacterium | reverse complement strand
GAAGCCAAGATTTACGAGCCGATCAAGCGCACCGCCGCAGACTACACGCCGCAAAACCTGCGCGGCATCGGGACGCGCTGACCGGCTTATTGCAGCGCACCAACGGCAGCACCGGAACGGGGACCCGGCGTCCCCGTTCTTTTTTGTTGCAGGCCAGTCTTTGCAAGCGCGCCAAGGCAGCGCAAAATGCGTCATCAGGCCGCGAACTCCCACGACGGTGTTCAGCGCAGCGGCCCATCTTCGGGAGGAGTTGCAGGATGAAAACAACGATTCGCGCGGCGCTGGTCGCGGCGTCATTGATTGCCGGCGCAGTGGCTGCACCGGTGGTCCACGCGCAGGTCAATAAGGCCGTGCTGCCCGACAAGGGTCCGCTGTCCAAGCAGGCCATGACACGCCTCCTGCTTTCCGACGTCACCCGCTTCGGCAACCGCATCGTCGCGGTGGGGGATCGCGGGTACATCGTGTACTCGGACAGCAATGGCGAGACCTGGGAGCGCGCGGAAGCCCCGGCCAACCTGCCACTGCTCACCAGCGTGTACTTTCCGGACGCCAAGACCGGCTGGGCTGTGGGGCACGATTCGGTCATCCTCAAGAGCACCGACGAAGGCAAGACCTGGACGCAGGCCTACTCCGCGCCGCAGGAGCAGCGCCCGTTGATGGACATCCTGTTCCTCGATGACAAGGCCGGATTCGCGGTGGGCGCCTACGGGCAATTCCTGGAGACCACCGACGGCGGTGCCACCTGGAAAGTGCGCAAAGTCATCGAGACGCCAAAGGCCCCGCCGCCGGCCAAGAAAACCGGCAAGGTCGCGCAGGACCTCGCGGCGGACGATGCCAAATCCGACGACGACAAGCATTTGAACGCCATCATCAGGCTCGCCGACGGCAAACTCCTGGTGGTGGGCGAGTCCGGTACGCTGATCAAGTCCGCGGACAACGGCAAGACCTGGACCAAGATCGCGTCGCCCTACAAGGGATCTTACTTCGGCGCCATCCAGGCCAAGGACGGCAGCGTGGTGGTGTATGGCATGCGCGGGCGCATCTATCGCGCCGATGCCGGCCTGTCGAAATTCGAGCAGGTGGAAAACAAATCGGTCGCCACGCTCATGGGGTCCACGATGCTTCCTGACGGCGCCATCGCGCTCGCCGGCCTGGCGGGCACGCTGATGATTTCCCGCGACAACGGCGCCACGTTTGCCAAGCAGGACACCGGCACCACCAAGGCGTTCTCCTCCGTGGTGCTCGGCGCGCCGAATGCCGCGGTGCTAGTCGGCGAATCCGGCGCGCGCGACGTGGTGCTGGCCTCCGCCACCGCTGCGCCCGCGGCGCCTGCCAAAGGCGCCGCCAAGAAGTAGGGCCCGCGCGCACTGCGCCGCCGGCAATCTCCACCAGACAAACGAACCCGCAAACGGCCCGACATGAATCTCACCGCGCTCATCCAGAAGGTTTCCAATTTCATTTTCGGGAACCGGAAAACCCTGCTCATCGTGTTTTCCATCATTACCGTCCTGTTCGCCATCTCCGCGAGCCAGCTCAAGGTCGATGCCGGATTCAACAAGATGGTGCCGCTCACCCACCCCTACATGAAGGTGTACAAGGAATACGAGAACGTGTTCGGCGGCGCCAACCGCATCG
>CAZTYC010000396.1:0-1637 GCA_964617435.1 uncultured Burkholderiales bacterium | reverse complement strand
GATCATCGACGAGGCGCACGAGCGCAGCCTCAACATCGACTTCCTGCTCGGCTACGTGAAACGCCTGCTGCCCCGGCGGCCGGACCTCAAGGTCATCGTGACCTCGGCAACCATCGACCCGCAGCGTTTTTCGCGCCATTTCAACGATGCGCCGGTGATCGAAGTCTCCGGCCGCACCTACCCGGTGGAAGTGCGATATCGCCCAGAGCACCTGCTCGACGATTCCGAGGACGAGGTGCCGATCGAGGACGCCGTGTCGCGCGCGGTCGACGAAGTGTTCCATGAGTCGCGCGATGGCGACGTGCTGGTCTTCCTTCCCGGCGAGCGCGAGATCCGCGACACCGCCGAGGCGTTGCGCAAGCATTCGTTCGACAAGTCGCGCGCGGCCCTGCACGGCAACGTGGAGGTGCTGCCGCTCTATTCGCGCCTGTCGAACGCCGAGCAGGACCGCGTGTTCCAGTCCTCCGGCCGGCGCCGCATCGTGCTGGCCACCAACGTGGCGGAGACCTCGCTGACCGTGCCGGGGATCAAATATGTGATCGACGCGGGCCTGGCGCGAATCAAGCGCTACAGCGCGCGGAGCAAGATCAACCAGCTGCAGATCGAGCCGGTGTCGCAGGCGTCGGCCAAGCAGCGCGCGGGCCGCTGCGGGCGCGTGGCGGCGGGCATCGCGATCCGCCTGTACGCGGAGGAGGCGTTGGCGGCGCGGCCCGAGTTCACCACGCCGGAGATCCTGCGCACCTCGCTGGCCGACGTCATCCTGCGCATGAAATCGCTCGGCCTGGGCGACATTTCCGAATTCCCGTTTGTCGAGCCGCCGGCGCCGCGCATGATCGAGGACGGCTACCGGCAGCTGTTCGAGCTGGGCGCGGTCGATGTGATGAAGAACCTCACGCCGCTGGGGCGCCAGCTGGCGAAGTTTCCCGTGGACCCGGCCATCGCGCGCATGCTGGTGGCCGCCAGCGCGGGGGGCGTGCTGCACGACGTGCTCGTCATCGCGGCGGCGCTGTCGGTGCAGGACCCGCGGCTGCGGCCGCACGACAAGCAGCAGGAGGCGGCGCTCGCGCACGAGAAGTTCGCGCACCCGGCCTCGGAGTTTCTCGCCTGGGTCAACCTGTGGCGGTTTGTCGAGGACGCCTGGAAGCACAAGAAGTCGAACCGCAAGTTCGACGAGCTGCTGCACCAGAACTTCATCTCGCCGCTGCGGGTGCGCGAATGGCGCGACGTCCACGCGCAGCTGGCGGAAGTCTGCGCCTCGGTCGGCTTCAATGTGCAGCGCACGCCGGAGGGCGCGCAAGGGCCGGACGGCGTGCCGTCGCAGGCGCGCGACGCCGCCTACGAAGCCGTGCACCGCGCGCTGCTCGCCGGCCTGGTCACCAATATCGGCACCAAGGCGCACGAGGGCGACCACTACCTGGGGCCGCGCGCGTTGACCTTTTACCTCCCCAAGCGCCTGCGCGAGCACGCGGCGCAGAAGGAAAAACGTCTCAAGTGGCTGATGGCCGCGGAACTGACCGAGACCACGCGCGTGTACGCGCGCACCGTCGCGGCGATCGAGCCGGAGTGGATCGAGGCGATCGCACCGCACCTGCTCACGCGCAACGCGTTCGACCCGCACTGGGAGCGCAAGAGCGGGC
>CAZTYC010000395.1:0-1717 GCA_964617435.1 uncultured Burkholderiales bacterium | reverse complement strand
AGACCTTGCGGTTCTCGGTGTTGGCAATGCCACGGGCGTGCAGGTACTTGAGGAAGCGTGCCTGGTAAATGGCCATCAGCGGGCCCAGACCCATGGACACGGTGGGAAACTGCCAGAAATCAGGCATCAGCTTGGGGTGCGGGTAGCTCGATAGCCCCTTGCCGTCCACCTCCTGGCGGAAGCTGTCCAGTTGCCTTCGGTCGCAGAAGGGGACTAGGTTTCAAAACGTTACGGAAGATGTCGGGCTTGACGTCGGTCAATTGCAGAGTTCCATCTGCAACTTTTTTTCTCGTCGCCGACAAGTTCTCGGCAATCTGCCAATTTGGCAGTCACCTGATCCATGTTGCGCAACGTACAAGTTGTGAATTGGGGGAAAACGACGGGTGGGCCAGATGCTAGACTTGGCGTGTTCCTACATCAAAGGAGAACATCATGCAGACCATCAACGTGCGCCAGCTCAAATCCAACCCGTCCACGGCCTTGCGGGACGCGCGCACCGACCTGGTGGTCGTGATGAATCGCGACAAGGCGGACGCGGTAATGATCGGCTTTGAGCAGCTGGATGGCTTGGCCGACTTTGCCCACGTGCGCCAAGCTATGGCGGTCAGCCTGTTCAAAGACCGCCTGATTTCGCTGGCGGGCGCGGCCAAACTGGCCAACGAGCCCTTGGGCGCCATGCTGACCCGGCTGGCGCGCCTGGGGGTGCCGGTGGCCGACTACGACGCGCCCGCTCTCGCCGATGAGACGGCGCAGGGCGCGGCATGGCTGCAAAGCGGAGCATGAAGCCCGACCCGCGCCGGGTTGTCATTGCCGATGCCGGCCCGCTGATCGGCCTGGCCCGCATCGGCCAGCTCGGCTTGCTGCCCCGACTTTTTGGCGAGGTCAGTGTGACGTCGTGGGTGGCCGACGAGGTGCTCGCGGGCGGTGACTTCCCGGATACAGATGCACTCAAGGCCGCCTTCGCGCAACCGTGGCTGCATACCCTCAAGGTCGCTGAGGAGGACGCCGGCGTTTGGGAAGAGGCCTGCCGGGCATTGATCAACCTGCACCAGATCGACATGGGTGAGGCCGGTGCGCTGGTGGTGGCGCAGCAGTTGGCGGCGCAGGGAGATGCGGCCTTGCTGCTGATCGACGACCATCGCGGGCGCCAGGCGGCGCAACACAGCCGGGTTGCAATCCTGGGCACGGCGGGTTTGCTGGTGCTGGCCAAACAGGCCGGGGCCATCGACGCGGTCCGGCCGCTGCTGCTGGGCCTGCGCCAGGGGGGCTATTTTCTGAGCGACCAGCTGATCGAGGCGGTGCTGGCCCAGACGGGCGAGTAGACCGTCCTTCGCCTGTCGGTGCTGGAGGCCGCGTTCCCAATCCGCCGGATAACTCCTGATTCAATAGCTGATAGTGGCCATCCGGCGATAGGATGGTGCCGATTTGTTCATGAATTCGGCTTGCGGAGCCCGGCCAGCGCCCCGGTGATGCCCACCGACCGCCCCAGCGGGTCGAACAGCACGCCGGGGTTGAGCACGGCCTGCGGGTCCAGCTCGCGTTTGGCCGCGGCCAGCACGCGGCGAAACAGCGGGTCGGCCTCGCGCTCGTAGCCGCTTCGGTGGTCGCGCCCCACGGCGTGATGGTGGGTGATGGTGCCGCCGTGGGTGATCACCGCATCATTGGCGGCGGCCTTGATGTCGCGCCACGCGGCCAGCGCGCTGGCCACGCTGCCGTC
>CAZTYC010000394.1:0-1719 GCA_964617435.1 uncultured Burkholderiales bacterium | reverse complement strand
TAAAACTTCGGCGATATGATACATCAACTGCCACCCGTCCAAGACGGGGATGGTCAACAGGTTCAGCACCCCGAGGCTGATGCTGATCAGCGCCAGGAAATTGATGTAGGGAATCCAGCCCATCTGGGCAGTCTGGCCGGCATAGTCGGCGATGGTGACCGGCCCGGACAGGTTTTTCCAGGAGACGTGGCCGGTGAGCATGCGCCACATCATCCTCAGGCTGAAAATGGACATGTCCCAGACCTTGCCCGTCGCCTGGTAGAGCGCGGCAACAGGGTTGGCGCGGACGGTGATCCGCATGGTGTCGGTCCCCGTCCGGTCCACCCGCGGACGCACCCCGATGCGGCCGACTTCCCTGCCGTCCACTCGAACCCTTGCAGGAACCACATCGACGGAAATCATTTCCCCGTTGCGCTGGAGATCAATGCGCACCGCGCTGCCGGCGCGCGCCGCAATCAGGCTGGCCGCGCGGTCAAATCGCGTGAGGCGCTCGCCATCGATCGCGACCACGACGTCGCCTTTCTTCAGGCCGGCCTTCGCCGCCGCGCCATCCGGGGTGACTTCGTCGAGGGTCATCGTGACGCGGCCCATGAATGCGCCCAGCCCCACCTTGCCCAGGAAGTCCTTGTCGAGGTCTTCCTTGGAGATGCCCGTCAGGTCCAGCTGCCGAGAGTAACGGCGGCTGCCATCGTCGATCACCACTTCCACCAAACGCTTGGCGCTGGCGTGGTCGAGAAGCTCCATGCGCGCCTCGCCCCAGGTATCGATGTCCCTGCCGTCGATGGACACGATCCGCTCCATCTCCCTGAATCCGGCCTGGGCGGCGATGGAATCGGCGCGCGGCTCGGCGATGATCGGCTTGAGGCCGGGGATGCCGGTGACCAGCAGCACCCAGTAAAAGAAACCGGCCAGCAGGAAATTGGCCGCGGGGCCCGCAAGCACGATGATGCTTCTTTGCCAGACGGACTTGTTGTTGTAGGCCCGCAAACGGTCTTTCAAATCCACGGAATCATCGCGCTCGTCGGCCATCTTCACGTAACCGCCCAGCGGAATGGCGGCGATCACCCACTCGGTCTGGTCCGGGCCCGACCGGCGCAGCCACAGCGGCCTGCCGAACCCGACGGAGAAGCGCAGGATCTTCACGTCGCACCAGCGCGCCGCCCAGTAGTGCCCGAGCTCGTGGATCGTCACCAGGATGCCGATGGCGACGAGAAAGGCGACGAGGGTGAACAGGATCGACATCAGCCTTTGAGGCGCGTGGGCGCCAATCGTTCCGTGATCAGGCGTCGCGCGTCGATTCGGGCGCCGGTGTCGGCCGCCTCGATCTCGGCAAGCGTGGTCCCCGCCGCGATGGCCGCGTTGCAGAGTACGCCTTCGATGACCGGATGAATCTGGGTGAACGCGAGTTCACCCGCGAGGAAGGCCTCGACGGCGACTTCGTTGGCGGCGTTGAGGACGGCGGGCGCCGTGCCGCCTTTGCGCAGCGCCTCGTAAGCCAGCACCACACAGGGAAAGCGCTTGCGGTCGAGCGCCTCAAAATCGAGACGGCCGGCCTTGGCCAGGTCGAGCATGGTCACGCCCGCGTCGATGCGCTCGGGGTATCCGAGGCCGTAGGCGATCGGCGTGCGCATGTCCGGGTTGCCGAGTTGCGCGATCACCGAACCATCGACGTACTCGACCATCGAGTGCACGATGCTCTGCGGGTGGATCAGCACATCG
>CAZTYC010000393.1:0-1728 GCA_964617435.1 uncultured Burkholderiales bacterium | reverse complement strand
GAATTTCGCGGCACGATGACGCTGCAACTCACGCTCGACCACATCGCGTGACACGCGGTTTAATTGCCGCGGCTCAGATGAAGCCCTCCTCGTTGTACACGCCGTCAATCGCGATGCTCGCCTTTATCGTGAGAATGGCTTCAATGAACACGGCAATCCGATGCGCCTTGCCGTCACCGTCGACGACAGTCGATTCGAGGAACGGCGCCTTGCTGGCCACGTGAAAAACCTTTCGGTGCCGGCCAATTTCCTTCCCTCCGCGCAACAATACGGTGGCTCCTACCCAGCAGTTCCTGACGGTGTATTCCTCACCGGCCCATTCAAAGCGCCATTCGTCGATTGCGACAAACGGCCAGAGATACCAGTACCAGCGGGTGGGGGTCAATCGATGCAGTTTCATCAATACACCTCGAACTTGACCCCGTTCATGGCCAGCATAGACTCGACATACGGCTTCCATGCGAAGCGCGGGGTCCACACCTTGGTCACCGATTCGTAAGCAGTCTCCACGGGCACCTTCAGCACGATCACGCGGTAGAGAAATGTCATGCACGACGCCCGCATGTTGACCTCGCAATGCACCAGCAGGCTTTGTTTCTCGAAGCGGCGCATCGCCGCGATGAAGGCCTCAAAGTGCTTGGGCTCCGGCGCGCCGAAGGGAATCGGGATGTTGTGATACGCAATCCCCTGCTTTTCCAGGAGTGCGGGCTCCTCCTTGACCGCGGTCACGACGGTGGGCGGCGCCAGGTAAATCACGGACTTGATCCCGCGTGATCCCAGGCTGGCCAACGCAGTTGCGGTGGGCTGCCCGGAGGTCAACCACGTCGGCGTGATCGGCACCACATTGGGTGCATCGAGCTTGTCCTCGGCATGCACGGGAATGGCCGTGGCCGCCAGCGCCGTCGCCAGGAACTGGCGGCGGTTCCATACATAAAACCCTAGCACCGGCGCGGCGTTTGGGATATTTTCGGCTGGAAACGCCCGCCCTTCCTTGGGTTTGGCGTTCATGTGCAGGGGGCTGCGGCCACGATGTCGATTTCCACCACGTAGGTGCTTTTGAACTTGCTCACCGGGATGATCGAGCGCGCGGGCTTGTGGTCCCCGAAAAAAGCTGCGAACGCCGTGTTGGCCTCGCCCCAACCGGCAATGTCAGAGACATACAGCGTTGCACGCACCACGTGGCGGCGATCCGACCCCGCGGCCTTGAGGATCGTTTCGGCATTGGTGAGGCATTGCGTGACCTGCGCGGCCATGCCCTCGGGCACGAAGTCCGGCGCCGCGCCAGGCACGCGCGCCAATTGGCCGGAGACGTAGATCGTGCCGTTGTGAATCACCGCCGGGGAA
Organism: uncultured Burkholderiales bacterium; assembly: GCA_964617435.1. Classification (GTDB taxonomy): domain Bacteria; phylum Pseudomonadota; class Gammaproteobacteria; order Burkholderiales; family Usitatibacteraceae; genus UKL13-2. The sequence goes on along the minus strand of CAZTYC010000393.1, from coordinate 384 downwards.
TAGTGCCCGGCGGGAGGAGGCGCATCAGGTGCGCTGACGAAGCTCAGTTTTGCCATGGGAGTTTGTCCAGGTCCACGTTGCCGCCGGTGAGGATGATGCCGACGCGTTTTCCCTTCACGTCGAGGTTGCCTTCGAGAATCGCCCCCAACGGCGGACAGCAGGACGATTCGCAAATGATTTTCAACAACTCCCACGTCATGCGCATGGCTTTCACGATATTTGCCTCGCTGGCCAGCACAATGCCATCCACATTTTTTGAAAGGATGTCGAAGGTCTTGTCGCCCAACCCTGTGCGCAGTCCATCGCAAATGGTGTGGGGCACTGCATCGGTGATGCGCACGCCATCGCGCAGGCTGCGGTAACCATCATCCGCGCCGGCCGGTT
>CAZTYC010000392.1:0-1733 GCA_964617435.1 uncultured Burkholderiales bacterium | reverse complement strand
CTACGGGCACCGAAATCGCGGCACCGGTGTTCTTCACTTTCATGCCGCGGCGGATGCCGTCGGACGAGCCCAGCGCGATGCAGCGCACCACCCCGTCGCCGAGCTGTTGCTCCACTTCGAAGGTGAGGCCCGCCTCGGCAAACGACTTGGCGCCGGACTCTTCCAGCATCAAGGCGTCATAGACCTTGGGCATTTCGTTGCGCGGGAACTGGATGTCCACCACCGCACCAATACACTGAACGACTTGTCCGACACTCATTGTTGACTCCAACTCAAGACGAATATTTTTTGATTGCTTCGCAAAAAGACTAGACCGCCGCCGCGCCGCCGACGATTTCCGACAATTCCTTGGTGATCGCGGCCTGGCGCGCCTTGTTGTAGGTGAGCTTCAGGTCGCCGATCACCTTCTTCGCATTGTCCGACGCCGCCTTCATGGCCACCATGCGCGCGGATTGCTCGGAGGCGATGTTTTCCGACACCGCCTGGTACACGATGGCCTCGATGTAGCGCACCAGCAGCTCGTCAAGCACGGTTTTCGCATCCGGCTCATAGAGGTAGTCCCAGGACGAATCCGGGGCGCCCAGCTTGTCGCCGGTGAGCGGCAGCAGCTGCTCGCACACGGCCTCCTGCTTCATGGTGTTGATGACGCGGGTGTAGCAAAGGAACACGGCGTCGACCTTGCCCTCGGCAAACGCATCGAGCTGGATCTTCACCGGGCCGATCAACTTTTCCAGATGGGGCTTGTCGCCCAAGCCCGTGATGTGCGACACCAGCGGGATTCCGAAACGCTGCAGGAATCCAAAGCCCTTGTTGCCGATCGCTGTGCCCTGGACCTTGGCGCCCGCGCCCTCCCACTCCTTGACCTTGTTGACCACCAGCCGCATGGCATTGGTGTTCAAGCCGCCGCACAGCCCCTTGTCGGAGGTCACCATGATGAGGCCGACGTTGCGGACCTCGCCGCGCTTCTGCAGGAAGGCGTGCTTGTAATCAGGATTGGCGTGCGACAGGTTGGCGCACACGCTGCGGATCTTCTCGCCGTACGGGCGCGCGGCGCGCATGCGCTCCTGCGCCTTCCTCATCTTCGAGGCGGCGACCATTTCCATGGCCTTGGTGATCTTGCGCGTGTTTTCCACGCTCTTGATCTTGTTGCGGATTTCCTTGGAGCCTGCCATTGCTGATCTCGCGGTTTACCTTCCGGGGGTTGTGCTGAAAGGCGCTTAGTAGGATCCGGTCTTCTTGAAATCCTGGATGGCCGCGTGCAGCGCCTTTTCGTCGTCTGCCGAGAGGTTGTTGACCTTCTCGATCGACTCCACCAGCGAGGCGTACTTGGTCTTCACGAAGTCGCGCAGGCTCTTTTCGAACGAGGCGACCTTCTTGATTTCCACGTCGTCCATGTAGCTGTTGTTGACGGCGAATAGCGACAGCGCCATTTCCCACACCTGCATCGGCTGGTATTGCGGCTGCTTCATCAGTTCCGTGACCAGACGGCCGCGCTCCAACTGCTTGCGGGTGGCATCGTCGAGATCGGAGGCAAACTGGGCGAAGGCCGCCAGTTCGCGGTACTGCGCGAGGGCCAGGCGCACGCCGGCGCCGGTGTCCTTGCGCTTCATGATCTTGGTCTGCGCCGCACCGCCCACGCGCGACACCGAGATACCGGCATTGATGGCGGGACGGATACCGGCGTTGAACAAGTCGGTTTCCAGGAAGATCTGGCCGTCGGTGATGGAAATCAC
>CAZTYC010000391.1:0-1746 GCA_964617435.1 uncultured Burkholderiales bacterium | reverse complement strand
GCAAGAAACTCGACCAGGGTGCCGTGAGTGCGCGCTTCACGCCGGTGCCGCCGACGGCGCCGACGGCGGTTGCGCAAACCTATGGCTCGGCCGGCTTTGCCGCGCCCGGCACCTTCGCGCTGGCGATGGTGTTCCTGATCGCGTTCGTCCTCTACTACTTCGTCAACTGGAAGTACCTGTCCACCCTCTGGGGCCTGGCTTGAGCGGTTCCGCACGCGGAGCTTGAACCCATGAACACGACGACCCATCCCATTCCCGCCGCGCCCGCCGCCCCATCCGCACGGGCGCGGGACGTCGTTTCCTTGTTCAAGCTGCGCATCGGATTCATGATCACGCTGACCGCGCTGGTGAGCGTCGCGTTTGTCCCCGATGTCGCGCCCGCAGGCATGACGGTGGCGGCGCTGGCCCTGGCGGTGCTGCTGTCGTCTTCCGCAGCCGGGGGGTTCAACCAGTATTACGAACGGCATGAGGACACGCGCATGGCGCGCACCCGCACGCGGCCGTTCGTGACCGGCGCGATCCGTGCATCGCGCGCCTGGCTGGCGGTGTTCGCGCTGATGCTGGCCGCCTCCTTTGCGCTCGCCACCTGGGCGGCCAACCTGCATGCGGCAACCTACACGCTGCTGGGCGGCCTGTTCTATGGGCTGGTGTACACGGTCTGGCTCAAGCGCCGCAGCGCGTGGAACATCGTCATCGGCGGGCTCTCGGGCAGTTTCGCCGTGCTGGCCGGCGCGGCGGCCGTGGACCCGGCCATCGGGCCGCTGGGGTGGATACTGGCCGCCGTCCTGTTTCTCTGGACGCCGCCGCATTTCTGGAGCCTCGCGATCGCCTACCGGGAAGACTACGCGGCGGCCGGCGTGCCAATGCTGCCGGTGGTGGCGGGAGCCCCGCGCGCGGCGCGCATTGTGTTCTGGAGCACGGCGGCGCTGGCGGCCGTCTCGCTGTTGCCGATCGGCTTTGGTGCCGGCTGGCTCTATTTCTGCGGCGCGCTCGCCGGCGGGGCGTATTTCCTGCTGAAATCCTGGCGCCTCGCGCTGGAGCCGACGCGCCAGCGGGCCATGGCCGCATTCTTTGCCTCGCTGGTCCAACTCACCCTGCTCCTCGCCGCCGCCGCGCTGGACCCGCTGTTCCGCTGAAAGGGCGCGATGATGCGCGGCAGGCGCCCCAGAACAACACGCTTTGCCATCGGGTTGCTGGCGCTGTCGCTGCATTCGGCCACGGCGCAGCAAGCCGCGCCCGATCCCGCGCCCGCCCTCGACGCGCGCGAGGCGCTGGCCGCCAGCCAGGCGGTCATCGGCCAACCGATCGGCGATTTCACCCTGCTCGACCGGCAGGGCCGCCCGGTGCGCCTGTCGCAGTACCGCGGCAAGCCCCTGCTGGTGAGCTTCATCTATACCGGCTGCTTCCAGGTCTGCCCGTTGACCACCAAGACGCTGCAGACCGCCGTCGAGAGCGGCCGCGAATACTTCGGCACCAACCAGTACAACGTCATCAGCATCGGCTTCAACCAGCCGGCGGATTCGCCGCAGGCGCTGGCCTCCTTTGCGCGCCAGCATCGCATCAGCCAGCCGAATTGGGAGTTCCTGAGTCCGCATCCGTCGATCGTCGATCCGCTCACGCGCGCCTTCGGGTTCCGCTACACGGCCACACCCGCCGGGTTCGATCACCTGCTGCAGGTCACGCTGGTCGATGCGAACGGGCGCATCTACCGGCAAATCTACGGGGAGGAACTCACCGCCGCCTCGC
>CAZTYC010000390.1:0-1801 GCA_964617435.1 uncultured Burkholderiales bacterium | reverse complement strand
GCGACCTCGACCTCAATCTCGCCACCTTGCTGCCGCCGGGCACCCTGCACCGCATCGAGGAGGCCGCGGCGTTCCTCGCCGACGCAATGTCCGCAAAAAAGCGGCTGCTGATCGTCGCCGATTACGACGCCGACGGCGCCACCGCCTGCGCGGTCGGCATGAAGGGGCTTGCAGCGATGGGGGCAACGGTGGATTTCATCGTGCCCAACCGCTTCACCATGGGCTACGGGCTCACGCCGGAAATCGTCGCGCTGGCCGCCGAGCGCAAGCCCGATGTACTCATCACGGTGGACAACGGCATTGCCAGCGTGGCCGGCGTGGCGGAGGCCAACCGGCGCGGGATCGAGGTGCTGGTCACGGACCACCACCTGCCCGGGGATGCGCTGCCGGCGGCCTCGGTCATCGTCAACCCGAACCAGCCGGGCGACACCTTCGCCAGCAAGAGCTTGGCGGGGGTCGGCGTGATGTTCTACATCCTCATGGCGCTGCGCGCGCGCTTGCGCCAGGCCGGCGCATTTGGCGGCAAGCCGGAACCGAACCTGGCCGAACTGCTCGACCTCGTCGCCCTCGGCACCGTGGCCGACGTCGTCCGGCTCGATCACAATAACCGCATCCTGGTGGAGCAAGGCCTCCAGCGCATCCGCGCAGGGCGCGCCTGCCTGGGCATCAACGCCCTGCTACGCGTGGCCGGGCGCGATCCCACGCGCGCCACCACCTATGACCTTGGTTTCATCGCCGGCCCGCGCATCAATGCCGCCGGCCGGCTCGATGACATGACCACGGGCATTGCCTGCCTCATTGCGCGCGACGACACGACCGCGATGCGGTTGGCCACGGAACTGGACCGCCTCAATCGCGAACGGCGTGAAATCGAGGCGGACATGAAAGCCTCCGCACTCGCCGGCCTGGCCGAGGTGGACGTCACCACGCAACGCACGCTCTCGTTGTTCGATCCCAGCTGGCATCAGGGCGTGGTGGGCATCCTCGCCGGCCGCATCAAGGACAAGGCGCATCGGCCGGTCATCGCGTTCGCGCCCGATGGCCAGGGATTCCTACGCGGGTCGGGTCGCTCCATTGCCGGGTTTCATCTGCGCGACGCGCTGGACCTGGTCTCCAAGCGCCACCCGGAATTGATCGTGCGGTTTGGCGGGCACGCCATGGCGGCCGGGCTCACCATCGCGGAAAGCGCCTTTGCCGATTTTGAAACCGCGTTCGAAGCGGTCGGCAAGGCCTGGCTGCAGGATTCGGACCTGGCCATGACCGTGGAAACCGACGGCGCGCTGTCCGCCAACGAAATCGACTTTGATTTTGTCCGCACGCTGGACAAGACCGTGTGGGGCCAGGGCTACCCGGCGCCAACCTTTCTAGGGTCCATGCGCGTGGTCGATCATCGCGTGGTGGGTGAAAAGCACGCCAAACTGAAAGTGCTGATGGGCGGCGTCACCTATGAGGCCATGCGCTTCGGCTCGCCCGACAAGCTTCCGGCGGCTTTCGATGCCGTCTACCGGCCGACCATCAACGAGTTCCGCGGCGCCCTGACGCTGCAGTTGACGCTGGACCACATCGCCTGACCGGCTTGCGGCTTCCTTAGCCAGCGTTCAGTACACCTCGAACTTGATACCGTTCTTCGCCAGCATCGACTCGACATACGGTTTCCACGCAAAGCGCGGCGTCCAGACCTTGGTCACGGAATCGTACGCGGTGTCCACCGGCACCTTGAGCGTGATTGCGCGGTAGAGAAACGTTATGCAGGAGGCCCGCATGTTGACCTCGCAATGCACCAGCAGGCTCTGCTTTTCGA
>CAZTYC010000389.1:0-1807 GCA_964617435.1 uncultured Burkholderiales bacterium | reverse complement strand
GTGTTCATAGCGCGTGGGCCTTGTACATGTCTGCAATGGCATCGGCGTAGCGGGCGACGATGGCATTGCGCCTGAGTTTGAGGGTGGGGGTCATGTAGCCGTTGTCGATGGTCCACTTCTCGCGCGCCACCGTGAGCTTGCGGATCGCGGCATATCCGGGAAAGTCCTTGATCAGCTTGTTCATGCGCTGGGTGAGCGCCTTCTCGGCCCGGTCGCGTTCCTTGCTCTCCTGCGACCAGTCCACATCGATTTTCAGTTCCGCCGCCGTGCGCGCCCATTCCTCATCGTTCAACACCACGATGGCGGAAAGGTACGCCTGGGCCTCGCCGACGACCAGCACCTGCTCGAACAGCGGGTCCATCTGGATGGCCAGCTCCATGTCCACCGGCGGTACCTTTTCGCCATTGCCCAGCACGATGATTTCCTTCAGCCGGCCGGTGATGTGCACAAAGCCATTGTCATCGATGCGCACCTGGTCGCCGGTGGTGAGCCAGCCGTCTTCGCTGAGCACCTGGCGGGTCGCCTCCTCATTGTTCCAGTAGCCCATCATCACGTTCTCGCCGCGCACCAGCAACCCGCTGTTGTCGGCCAGCTTCAATTCCACGCCGGGCACGGCGGGGCCCACCGAATGCGGGTCGTTGTGGTCGATCCGGTTCACGGCGATCAACGGTGCCGCCTCGCTCATGCCGTATCCCTGGCACAGCGGCAGTCCCAAACCGAGAAATACCCGTGACACCGACGGCGACAGCGCCGCGCCGCCGGCGATGGCCAGCCGCAATCGACCGCCCATGCGCGCCAACACCTTGTCCGCCACCAGGGCTTTCAGCAGCGGCCAGAGCAGGAAGGACGGTTTCCACGGCCCGCGGCCGTTGGCGTGTTCGAAGCGCGCAAAGCCGGTTTCGACCGCAAGATCGAACAATTTCCTTCTTGTGGGCGATGACTTCTTGAGCTGCTCATTGATGGCGCCCAGGAACTTCTCGAAAATGCGCGGCACGGAAAAGATCACCGTGGGTTGCACGGTCTTGAAGTCCTCCGCCAACTGCGCGATCGAGCGGGAGAACACGATGGTCGCCCCCGAGACCACGTTCAGGTAGTAATCGCAGGTCCGCTCAAACATGTGCGACAGCGGCAGGAACGACAGAAACACATCCTCGGGAAACACCTCGTACACCGACAGACCCGACTGCACATTGGCCAGCATGTTGCGGTGCGAGAGCATCACGCCCTTCGGCTTCCCCGTGGTGCCGCTGGTATAGACGATGGTCGCGAGGTCGTGGGCTTTGGACGGCGCGCGCTCCTGCGCACCCGCATCGCGCGGCAACCAATCGGCGAGGTTTGCAAGGCGCGGCTCCGCCGCGTCGGCCACCGGCTTCACGCAGACGATGCGCGCTACCACGCCCAGCTCCGTCTGCACGGTCTTGAGGCGCTTCCAGTGTTCTTCCCCGCCGATCAGCAGGAGCTTCACGCCGGCGTCGCGCATCATGTAGGCCACGTTGTCGGGCCGGTCGTCCACGAACACCGGCACCGTCACCAGCCCATGCGCGAACGCGCCCTGGTCGGCCACGATCCAGTCGATCCCGTTCTTCAGCATCACGCCGATGCGATCGCCCGGCTGCAAGCCCTCGCGCCGCAAGCCCTCGCGGAAACGCGCCACGCGCATCGCCATCTCGCGCCACGTCACGCCGTTCCAGGCCTTGGTGGTGGCGTCGCATTCGCGATAGGCCTCGGCATTCGGCGACGTACGGCAACGCAGCGCAAACACGTCCGCAAGGGTCGCGGAGGCATCGAACATCAGGTAGCGCGTGCC
>CAZTYC010000388.1:0-1822 GCA_964617435.1 uncultured Burkholderiales bacterium | reverse complement strand
TTGAAGGCAGAGCTGCCGGAGGCACTTCGGCGGCTCATGCAGGGTGCGGTCGCTTACCCTGACGTGCCGCGCCTCGGTGCGCAAGCGCGTTCCCGCGCATTGCGGGCAGGCCTTGTTCGAGATGTACTTGGCCAGCTCCTCGCGGACCGCCAGTGAATCGGTCTCGCGGTAGCGCCGCTCCAGGTTCGGCACGATGCCCTCGAACACATCCTCACGGACGATCGGCTTGCCGCGTTCCCCGGGATACTTGAACGGGATCTTCTGCTTTCCGGAACCGAACAACACCACCTGTTTGGCCGCCTCGTCCAATTGCTCAAAGGGACGCTCAAGGTCGAACTTGAAATGCTGGGCCAGGCCGGACAGCATCTGGTAGTAGAACTGGTTGCGCCGGTCCCAGCCGCGGATCGCGCCGCCGGCCAGGGACAGACCGGGGTAGGCGACGATGCGCTTGGGATCGAAAAAGGTGATCTCCCCAAGCCCGTCGCACTCGGGGCACGCCCCCATCGGATTGTTGAACGAGAACAGGCGCGGCTCCATTTCGGAAAGCGAGAAGTCGCACGCCGGACAGGAGAATTTGGACGAGAACAGCGTTTCGGCCGCGGATCCCTGCGAATCGAGGTTCACGGCCAGCGCCTTCCCCTCGCCGACCCGGAGGCAGGTTTCGAACGACTCGGCGAGCCGCTGTTTCAACGCCTTGCCGCCTTCCGCCTCGTCCGCGGCGGGCAACTTCAGCCGGTCCACCACCACCTCGATAGTGTGCTTCTTCATCTTGTCGAGCTTCGGAAACGCGTCGATTTCGATGACCTTGCCGTTGACGCGCAATCGCACAAATCCCTGGGCGCGAAACTCCTCGACCAGATCCACATGCTCCCCCTTGCGGTTGACCACCGCGGGCGCCAGCAGCATGAACTTGGCGCCCACGGGCCAGGCGGCGACGGTATCGACCATCTGCGAGATGGTCTGCGCCTCCAGTGGCAGGCCGTGCTCGGGGCAATACGGCGTGCCAACGCGGGCGAACAACAGGCGCAGGTAATCGTGGATTTCGGTGACCGTGCCCACCGTGGAGCGCGGATTGTGCGATGTGGCCTTCTGCTCGATGGAAATGGCCGGCGACAGGCCCTCGATCAGGTCGACGTCAGGTTTTTCCATCAATTGCAGGAACTGGCGCGCGTAGGCAGAAAGCGACTCGACATAGCGCCGCTGACCTTCCGCATACAGGGTGTCGAATGCCAGCGAGGACTTGCCGGAACCGGACAGGCCGGTGATCACCACCAGCGCATGGCGCGGCAGGTCGAGATTGACGTTCTTCAGGTTGTGGGTGCGGGCACCGCGGATGCGGATCGAATCCATGCGAAAAGCATTCCAAAGGCAACCCGCCATTTTAGCGCCGAAGGTGTTTCGCACGCACCTGCATTTTTCAGGGAGAATAGGCATGTCGCGCAAGGCGGCGCAGGTGGGGGGCGGCACAGCCTCTCCCCCAAATTCAACAAGGACACAGGAAAGGCAGGTCTCGGCATGGCATCCCTCAACAAGGTACTTCTGATCGGCAATCTCGGGCGCGACCCGGAAACGCGTTACATGCCCGATGGCGGCGCGATCACCAACGTCTCGATCGCGACCACGTCGCAATGGAAGGACAAGAGCGGTGAAAAGCAGGAAGCCACGGAGTGGCACCGCGTGTCGTTTTTCGGTCGGCTGGCGGAAATCGCCGGCGAGTACCTCAAGAAGGGCTCCCAGGTGTATGTGGAGGGCCGCATCCGCACCCGTAAATGGACCGACAAGGACGGACAGGAAAAATACACCACGGAGATCGTGGCCGACG
>CAZTYC010000387.1:0-1825 GCA_964617435.1 uncultured Burkholderiales bacterium | reverse complement strand
GTCTCGCGCGACGATGCGGTCTACGGCCTTAAAGGCCGCGCCTCGAAATTTGGCGTGACGATCTGGAATGTGCGGGAAATGATCACCGCCTTGAGCGCGCACGCTGCCAAACTGGCAACAACAAATCCCTAAGCCGGGCGCGGCTTCCAGGCCGTTTTTACTCGGAACGCCGCGCCAGTCCTAGACTTTTGGCACCACCTGCTGGGAAACTTGCAGCGCCAGCAGGCGCGCGGCCGCAATCGCACCGAAGAATGAAATGGCAAAGCCCACGAACACCCAACGCTGCAATTGCCAGTCCATGAGCAGACCAAAGACCACCGGCGCCACAGCCAGGCCGACGTCGAGGCCCGAATACACCATGCCGTAAACGCGGCCAAAGGCGTTTTCGCCCAGGCGCGCCTTGGTGGCGGTGCGGACCAGAAGGTCACGTGAGGGGCCGGCGATGCCGGCCAGAAATCCCATCGCCGCCATGGCGGGCAGCACAAGCCATTTGGGCAGGGCGACAAAGGCGAGGACCAGTGCAATCAACGCGCTGGCGCCAAACGCCAGCGTGACCGTGCCTTCGAACTTGGCGCCCGGCTTGGCGAGGAAGCCACCCACCAGCAAGCCGCACGCGCCGCCCACCAGGTAGGTCGATAACGCGGACGTCGCAGCTGCCAACGAAAGGTCGAAGACATCGCGCAACAGGGAAGGCGCAAAGTTCTGCAGCGCGCCGAATCCGAACGTGGCGAAAAAGAAGAACGTGAATGCAATCCACACCAGCGGCGCCCGGAGGATTTCGCCGAACGCCACCGGCGCCACCTTGGGCATCCCGGATTTCACCTGATGCGCGAGCTCGTATTTGAGGTTGTCCCGCTGCCACACCAGCATTAGCCAGGCCAAGGCACCGAAGCCTGCGGCGGCCAAGCCGGCGGCGCGCCAGCTCCAGGTGCTTGCCGCACCCACCATCACCAGCGGGGCCAGGGCCCAGCCGATATTGCCGGACAAGCCGTGCACCGAGAAGGCATGGCCGAGCCGCGGCGCCGTGACGCGGCGGTTGATCACCGCAAAGTCGGCCGGATGAAACACGGAGTTCCCACAACCGGCCACGAAGGCGGCCAGCATCACACCGCCGAAATTCGGCGCAATCGCCAGCAGCACGCCCGACAGCGTCAGCAAGCCGATGCCGGCCAACAACACGCGAAACGAGCCGAAGCGGTCCACCCAGATCCCCGCCAACGCCTGACCCACGCCGGACACCACGAAGAAGATCGTCATCAGCGTGCCGACGCTGGCGTATCCCAACCCGAACTCCGCCATGAAGAACGGAAACAGCGGCGGGATCATCAGGTGAAAAAAGTGAGACGTACCGTGCGCAAAGCCCACCACGGAGATGGTGGAGGCGTCGGCGCGGAAGGTATCGGCGGGTGCAAGAGCAGACATCCACGAATTTTACCTGCCCCGCCCGGAGGCCCAATCACGGCGCACCCGGCAGGCCTTTCCTTGCATGTTTCAATTGCCGGATGGTTTCAGGTGGCCTTGGCGCCGGGATCCGCCCCCTGATCGACCGCAGTTCGCAGCGCCAGCACCTTGTCCACTCGCTTTCCATCAATGTCGACAACCTCCAATTTCCAGCCCTGCCATTCAACGACGTCTGCGGTACGGGGAATCCTGCCCAGCAGCAACATCACCATCCCACTCAATGTTTGATAGTGGCCCGACGCTTCGTCAGGGACCGAATCAAGCTCCAAGTGGTCCTTTAGTTCCGGAATCGGAATCAAGCCGTCCAGCAGCCAACTGCCGTCTCCGCGCTGTACCGCCCATGCGTCCTCCTGATTACGCGGCT
>CAZTYC010000386.1:0-1842 GCA_964617435.1 uncultured Burkholderiales bacterium | reverse complement strand
ATTCGTCAACAAATTCCGTATAGTACCCTAATCAGACAGAAACCGCGGTAGCGCCCAGACGACCGGTAAGGCTATGCCTCAGTCTGACAGTGATGAGTCGCAGGCGTTCGGATCGGCATCGGTTTCGCTCCCGGTCTTGGCGCGCGCCTGGAAGCGCTGATAGCACTCCAGCCCGCAGAAGTGCTCGACGTACTCCGCGCCTTCCGGTGTGAAGGCGGCATCGAGCGGAATTTCCTTGCAGCACACGCAGCAACTGGTGGCGGTCGGATCATTTGCATTCATGGTGGCACCCCTCCATTGACTGACGAAGACGGCGAATGCCGCCGCCGGCATCGGCTTGGCGAACAGGAAGCCTTGTCCTGTGTCGCAGTCCGCTTGTCGCAACAAATCAAGACTCGCCGATGTTTCCACGCCTTCGGCCACTACTTCCATGCCAAGCCCATGCGCAAGCTGAATCACGGTGCGCACGATGGTCTGGTCGCGGTGGTCGTTGGCGAGTCCGGCGACAAACGATTGGTCGATCTTGAGCGTGCTGATGGGGCAGCATTTCAGGTGTTGCAGGCAGGAATAGCCGGTGCCGAAGTCGTCGGCGGCGAAGCGCACACCGATCTGTCGCAAAGCTTCCAGGGCGGGGAAGATCGCCGGATCACCGAACGCAACCGATTCGGTCAGCTCAATTTCAAGATACGCGGCGGGCAACCCGGCATCGGCCAGCACGCCCTTTACCCACTTGTCGAAATCTGGCCCCACTTGGCTCGCCGCAACATTGACGGCCAGCCGGAACGGTTGCCATGCCAGCACCCGCCAGTCGCGCATTTGACGGCAGGCTGCGCCCAGCACCCATGCGCCGATTTCCGGCATCAGGCCGGACGATTCGATCACGGGCAGGAACTGGCCCGGCGGCAACAGTCCGAGCGTCGGATGACGCCAGCGCAACAGGGCTTCCGCGCCGACAATCTGCTCACTGCGCAAATCGACAATCGGCTGGTAGTGCAGCTCAAGCTGCCCGCGCTCGACCGCCTGCGCCAGTTGCGCCACTGTCCATTCAATTGGCTGGGAAGCGCTCATGATCGACCTCTGAAGGCCCGCAGCAGCCGCGTCACAGACAGGACAAACAAGCCGGTCAGCGTGAGGGCTGCAATACCCCAGTGCTCGCCGATGAACGCGCCGGCCGTCGTGCCGGCCAGCACAATGGCGAGAATCGGCAAATGACAGGGACAGGTGAGCACCGCCAGCGCACCCCACAGGTAGCCGGTGAACGGCTTGTGTGTCTCGGTCGGCAAGCGCTCGGGGCTGTTCATGGCAGACTCTCCGCTTGCTGGGCCGGCGCGGTCGGCATCGCGGCCAACTGCACTTCCAGATCGGCCAACGCTTCGCGTCGGCGTTCGACGAACTGACTCAGCACGGCAAGCTGTGCGGCTGTTTCATCGCAGTCCGCCGCATCCAGCGCCCGGCACAACCGCGCCAATGCGTCCAGGCCGATGCCCGCCTCAAAAGCGGCCCGCACAAAGCACAGCCGCTGCAAGGCGGCGTCATCGAACAAGCCGTAGCCGCCCGTGGTGCAGGCGACTGGCCGCAGCAATCCGCGCAGCAGGTAGTCGCGCACGATATGCACGCTCACCCCGGCCTCAAGGGCCAGTCGGGACACTGTGTAGGCGTTCATCGAACACCTCCTTTTCCTTATCCGGCGCAGCAGGACAGTTGCTTCACGTCCTTGCTGAAGGTCTGCGCCGCGAGCTTCAAGCCCTCGACCATCGTCAGGTATGGGAAAAACTGGTCGGCCAATTCCCGCACCGTCATTCTGATGCGGATGGCGAGCACCGCCGATAGGAACCGTTCGCC
>CAZTYC010000385.1:0-1845 GCA_964617435.1 uncultured Burkholderiales bacterium | reverse complement strand
ACCTGCAAGCGGCCATCGCACTCTGCAAATCGAAAATCGACGAAGTCCCGTTGCAGTTCAACAACTTCAGGGACTGATGGGGCAAGGTTAGTTCTCAAGCACTGATGCGGTGTTTGGGCGCGTTCTGCCTCAAACGCCGCACCAGTGCTTGAGTTTGTGGCCAAAACGCTAGGGCGAATCCAGCCGCACTTCCTCTCCGATCACAAAAAACGTTCCGCCGGCCACATAGTGCAGCGTGCGCAAATCGTCATGGCCTTCGAAGTGCCAATGGCCTTCTGAAAAGACCCGCGGGTCTGCCCAGGCGGCGACCGCCTCGCCGATGAACAGGTCATGCGCCTTTTCGTTGTGCGGCTCGGGAATGCGGCGGCATTCGAGCCACGCCACACACCCCGCCACCAGCGGCACGTCGAGGATCGCGCCGGGAAACCGCTGGAGACCGACTGCTGCGAATTTATCTCGATGCGGCACTTCGCGTCCTGACAATTTTCCGACGACGAGTGTCTCGCGTGCGATCCGCCGGGCCGGAACATTGAGCGCAAACACGCCCGAGGCTTCGACCAGCTCTCGGGTCCAGGTGCTTTTGTCGATCACCACCATGACTTTGGCAGGAACGAAGTCGAGACCGGCATTCCACGAGGCGGCCATGACATTGGATTCCCCGCGGTGGGCACTGGTGACGAGCACGGTGGGGCCCGTGTTCAGCAACCGGTACGCCTTGGCGAGTTCGACGGCGCGGGGCGCGGAGGGCTGCGAAGCGTCAAAGGCTGGGTGCACGGTTTTTTCCATGCCGCGCACTCTACCAAACGAAGCTGGCAAACTAGCGGCCTTTCACCCCTTCCCTGATTCCGCAATGAACTCTGCCGCCGCCCCGGCCTACGCCGAACTCGCCCGGACGTGGAAACGTCTGCATCACTTTTCCCACGTGCAATCGATCGTGTGGTGGGATCAGCAGTCGATGATGCCCTCCGGCGGAAACGATGCGCGTGCCGACGCGCTGGCGGAAATGGCGAACCTGGTTCACGGCATTCGGACGGACGTGAAACTAAAGGGTTTGCTCGACGCGGCAGAAAAGGAGAGCCTGGACGACGCGCAGCGCGCCAACCTGCGCGAAGTCCGGCGCGATTGGCGTGCGGCCAATGCGTTGCCTGCATCCCTCGTGGAGGCCAAGGTCAAGGCCGGGTCGCGCTGCGAGCACGGCTGGCGCACCCAACGGCCGGCCAATGACTGGAAGGGGTATCTGGCCAATTTCAGGGATGTGGTGAAAGTTGCGCGCGAGGAGGCTGCATTCCTCTCTGGGGAGACCGGGCTCAAGAAGCACGACGCATTGATGGATGTCTATGAGCCGGGCATGACCGGTGCACGGCTGGACGTGCTGTTTGGCGACTTGCTCACATGGCTGCCGGATTTGGTGCGGCGGGTGCGGGACAGGCAATCACGGCAGACCGTGGTGGCCCCTGTAGGCCCGTTTCCACGCGCGGCGCAGTACGCGGTGGGCCTCGCGGCGATGAAGCTCCTGGGGTTCGATTTCGAGCGTGGCCGCCTCGACGAAAGCGCCCACCCGTTCTGCGGGGGTGTGCCCGAGGACACGCGGCTTACCACGCGCTACCGGGAAGACGACTTCGTCGGCAGCCTCATGGGGGTCATCCATGAAACCGGGCACGGGCGCTACGAGCAGAACCTGCCGCGCGAATTGCTGGGGCAGCCGGTGAGTTGGGCGAGGAGTGCTGGTATCCATGAAAGCCAAAGCTTGTCGTTCGAGATGCAGATCGGCTTGTCGCGTGCCTTTGTCAGCCTGCTGGCACCGCACATCGTGCAGCATTTTGGCGCGCAGCCCGCGTTCGAGAA
>CAZTYC010000384.1:0-1846 GCA_964617435.1 uncultured Burkholderiales bacterium | reverse complement strand
AGCCGCTCGAGTGTGCCCGGCGCCATGCCGAGGTTTTGCAGGGTCAGGCGTCCGGCCTCCTTGTCCAGCAGGCGCAGCACCACGCGCTCGCCGTGCCCGGTGGGCAGCGTGGACACCCGCACGTCCACCGGCCGCCCGGCAATGCGGAGCGTGATGCGCCCATCCTGCGGCAGGCGCTTCTCCGCAATGTCGAGGCCCGCCATCACCTTGACCCGCGAAACCATCGCCGGGTGCAGCGAACGCTTGGGCTCCACCACGTCGCGCAGGGTGCCGTCCACGCGGAATCGCACCAGCGCGCGGCGCTCGAAGATTTCAAAATGCAGGTCGGAGGCGCCCTCGCGCACCGCCTGCGTCAGCAACGCGTTGATGAGCTTGATGATCGGCGCGTCATTCTCGGTTTCCAGCAGGTCCGTCACTTCCGGCAAGGACGCGGTGAGCGCGGAGAGGTCGGCGGCCGATTCGATGTTGCTGGCGATCTCCTGCACCGCCTCGTTCAAGGCGCTGCCGCTCTCGCCCCCGGCGTACGCCTTGGCCAGCCGCGACTGGAACTCCTCCTTCGACAGCAGCACCGGCTTCAGGCTCTTGCCGGTCAGGCGCCGCACCTCCGCCAGCGTGGACGACGCCGGATCCGGGGCCAGCCACACCTCGATCTCGCCGCCCTCCTCGCGCGCCGTGATCACCCCCTTCGACTTGGCGAAGTGATACGGCAGCAGTCGAACGGTGGCGGGCTGCAGGGGCGCGTGGGAGGACATGAATTACTTCGCGGGCTTCTTCGGCACCGCGTCGAGCACGCTGCCGCGCGCATCCGGCAGCAGCAGGTTGGGTTCGGGCAGGGTCACGCCCTGCTCGCGGCGGATCGCCTCGTAGCGGTCCTGCGAATGGGCGGTCGTCGCATTGGCGTCCTTGAGCACCACCGGCCGCAGGAACACCATCAGGTTGGTGCGTTCCTTGGACTTGGTCTGGTACTTGAACAGGTTGCCCACCACGGGAATGTCGCCAAGCAGCGGCACCTTCGAGTCGGAGCCCTTGGTGTCGTCCTGGATCAGGCCACCCAGCACCAGGATCTCGCCGTCCTCGGCGATGGCGGTGGTCTTGATCTCGCGCTTGTTGGTGATGAGGTCCACCGGCCGCAGCGACGTGGCGGTCAGGGCCGTCGGCGCGATCGAGGAGACTTCCTGCTCGATCTTCAGCTGGATGCCGCCCGCGGTCACCAGCGGCGTGACCTTGAGCTTCAAGCCGATGTCCTGGCGGGTGATGGTCTGGAACGGGTTGGTGGCGGAGCCGGTGGTGCCGGTCTGCGTGTATTGGCCGGAAATGAACGGCACCGTCTGGCCCACCGTGATGCTGCCTTCCACGTTGTCGAGCGTGAGGATGGTGGGGCGCGCCAGGATGTTGGCGCGCTGGTCGGATTCGAGCGCTTTGGCCAGGCCCGCCAGGCCGATCACCTCGCCCAGGCCCGGGACGTTGATGGTGCCGCGAATGAGGCCGATGTTGAGGCCGCCGCCGACGGTTGTCAGGTCCTTGGATGCGGAAATGATGTTGCCACCGGTGCCGAAGTTGGTGCCGCCGATGACCTGCGTGCCCTCACCGCGCCGCAGGCCGGAGAGATCCTGCCACTGGATGCCGAACTCGGCCGCCGCACTGGTGGTCAGCTCGACGACGATGGCCTCGATGGCGACCTGCGCGCGCCGCTGGTCGAGTTTGTCGATCACGCTGCGCAGGCCGTTGTACACATTTTCCGGCGCGGAAATGATCAGCGAATTGGTCGCCGGGTCCGCCTGGATGCTCGATGCGGTTGCCGCGGCCGGCTGCGACTGCGCCAGCGTGGCCGGCGTGGTGGTGGGCG
>CAZTYC010000383.1:0-1847 GCA_964617435.1 uncultured Burkholderiales bacterium | reverse complement strand
GCGGTAAATTCAGGGTCGAGTGGCCTTAAAGGCCGTGCCTCCACCAAGGACTCCCTCATGCTCAAACTCAAACCCGGCGACCCTGCCCCTGACTTCACCGGCAAAACCACCGACGGCTCCATCGTGCGCCTCAAGGACTTTCGCGGAAAGAAGCTGGTGATGTACTTCTACCCGATGGACGACACGCCCGGCTGCACAGCACAGGCGTGTTCCTTGCGCGATGCGAACAAGGACATTGCCAAGAAAGGTGCGGCGATTCTTGGCGTCTCCACCCAGGATTCCGCCTCGCACCAAAAATTCACCGCTAAATACAAACTCAACTTTCCCCTGATTGCCGATACCGACCACGCGATCGGCAAAGCCTACGGCACGATCGGCAGCGGCGGACTGATGGCCGCGGCGAAGGCCATCGTCGGGATGGCGGATCGGGTGACGTTCATTATTGATGAGAAGGGCAAAATCGCTCACATTCTCGACAAGCCAGAGACCAAGAACCACGCAGAGGAAGTATTGGCTTTGCTCTGATCTGTCTTGTGCATCTCGGTGAAACCCAAGCACTGGCGCGCCTTGCGGTCAAAGGTCCCTCATATGCCGCGCAAGTTCTTGAGTTTTGCGCTGTGATGTTGCGCAATCCAATTGCGGCCTAGTAATACATCGCTCGAGCGCGGCTTTGCCTTGCCGTCAGCTTGAACTCGACGTCCTCCCGGCGGCTTCCGAACTCAATCGGCAAATGTAGTTTTGCCCAATTACCCACACCATCGGGGTTGAGCACAGGAGCGTCTTTTGGGTAAGAAACATTGAACATCTTCCCCGATGGAAAAGACGCAATCCGATTGTCAAAGCTATACACGGGCTTTGAGAAACCCGGCTCGACGCAAACTTTGTTCATCGGCAGCGCACCTGTCGCAAGGCGTCTTTCCCAGTCTGCCGCAGTCATGCGTGAGTACTCCCCTTCGCGAAACTCGGGCATGCTGCGAAGGACTTTTGGCGCAGGATCAAAATTGCTCGATAGGCGCGCTAGGTCGAAGCGAAAACAAACAGGCATGGAAGTAAGGTTGGTTAACTCCACGCCAAATCCATTCTTGATGACGACGAAACTGACCTCGAAATCATGGCGTCTGAAGATAGTTGGTCCATACGGATCAAATTCTTTTGGACTTGGTTTTCCCTTCAAAATTTCGGCGGCTGAGGCATGCCATACCGAACCGTCGGCGCGAGTGCCGGTCACCGCAAGTTCGACATCGAACAAGACCGAGATGGCGCTTGGTGTTAAGCACCCCGCCAGGTTGCAGCCGATCGCGGCGAGGAGCAATGCTCTTTTATGGGCAATTTTCATTGATCTCACATGCCCGCCTAGGGACACTCCACTGCGTACATCCCAGCGCAAGGGTCATCCTCTCCAAAGACCCAATTGAAGACCCAAGTGATCGCGTCCAAGACTCCATTAAATATGCCATCCAAAACACCAATAATAGTCCCAACTACAGTGGCCATTGCACCGGTCAGCAGACCAGCGACGTAATTGATAACCCCGCCGAGTGCACCGAATACTTCGCCAAACATATATGCTGCGACAGCAATGGCCGCTTGCAACAACGATGCGCACACCTCTGGCGAGTCGTTCGCGCATTCGTCCGGTGTCGAAATCAGGCAGGCTGCCGCACCAAACCGGCATTCACACCAGTCGTGCGCCTTGCACTCAGGGAGCATGGGCTCGATGATTCCGGCGCCTCTCCCGCATTTTCCGAAGTTGGGATCATTCATTCTCTCGGTAACGCAATCAGGCACCGATCCCAGATTAAGTGCCAATTCACTCGACTGGCTTGATTTCATCAATGTCCGCGCAA
>CAZTYC010000382.1:0-1849 GCA_964617435.1 uncultured Burkholderiales bacterium | reverse complement strand
TTTGTCAGAACCCGGACCGGGTCGATGGCTTCCATCGTTGGCCCGGCGGTGATCAGGACCTTCAAGGGTTTTGATGAGAGCAGACGCTCACTTTCCAGACTCAGTATGGACTGCATGGCTTGCAGGACTTGTTCCGGTTCGACCATCCGGCCGGTGCCGGTTTCGCCGCAGGCCTGGTCTCCGTCGTCGGGTCCGATGAACGCGACGCCATCGCTCTTCAGTTGTGCCACATTCCTTTGGGTGGCCGGCTTTTCCCACATCTCCCGGTTCATTGCTGGCGCCACGATCAATCGGCAAGTCGGCTGACGGGCGAGGCAAAGCGTTGAAAGCAGGTCGTCCGCGATGCCCAACGCCAGCTTTGCCAGAAAATCGGCACTTGCCGGTGCGATCAGGATGGCATCCGCGCTGCGGGACAGCTCGATATGCGGCATTTGGTTGGCAATCCGCTCATCCCAGGCATCCTGATGCACCGGCTTGCCCGACACGGCTTGCAATGTGGTGGGAGTAATGAACTTTGCGCCGGCGGACGTCAGTACGACTTGGACGCCAAGACCGGCTTTTGTGGCCAGGCGCACCAATTCGGCGCATTTGTAGGCGGCAATGCCGCCAGTGATGCCGAGCACGATGCGGGGGGGATGCGAGGACGCGGATGTCAACATCGGCGCATTCTACACAGGGAAAAAACGGACAAAGGGGAACGATGTGGCGATCTCGGCTTGGCCCAAGGAGGAAAGACCGCGCGAGCGCCTGTTGGCGCAGGGCGCCCAGGCGCTGTCGGACGCGGAGCTGTTGGCGATCTTCCTGCGGGTCGGGGTGGCCGGCAAGAGCGCAGTCGACCTGGCCCGCGAGGTGCTGTTGGCCACCGGCAGCCTGGGGGGGCTGTTCGCAACCCCGCAGGCGGAACTGTGCGCGATCCGTGGCATGGGGGAGGCGAAATATGTGCAACTTCAGGCGGTGATGGAAATGGCCCGGCGGGCGCTGAACGAAAAGCTCGCTCAAACCGATGCCCTCAGTTCTCCCCAGGCGGTGCGGGATTACCTGCGGTTGACGCTGTCGCGCCTGCCCCATGAGGTGTTCGCCGTGGTGTTCCTCACGGCCCAGCACCGCGTGATTGCCGTGGAGGAGATGTTCCGCGGCTCCTTGACCCAAACCAGCGTGTATCCGCGAGAAATCGTCAAGCGCGCGATCCACCACAATGCGGGAGCCGTGATCCTCGCCCATAACCACCCCTCGGGCGAGGCGCAGCCCTCGGCAGCGGATCGCGCGCTGACCCGCTCTCTGGCAGACGCCCTGTCGCTCATTGATGTCCGCGTTTTAGACCACTTCATCGTCGCCCCGGGGGCATCCCTGTCGTTCGCCGAGCAGGGATTGTTGGGTTGATGCTGAGACGCTTGCGCTAAGTCCTTGTTTTTGGTTATAATCTTTGGCTCTCTTGGGTCCGGCCCGCATGCGGGTTCGCCGGGGGAGAAACCAAATCCAAATGGAGCCGGTGGTTTCGGCCCGATGTTCAATTACTGACAAGAGGTGTTTCATGGCACGCGTTTGCCAAGTGACGGGAAAGGGGCCGATGGTCGGCAACCATGTTTCCCACGCGAACAACAAGACCAAGCGCCGGTTCCTGCCGAACCTGCAATATCGCCGTTTCTGGGTGGAGTCCGAGAATCGTTGGGTGCGTCTGCGCCTGACCAATGCGGGACTGCGCACCATCGACAAGAATGGCATTGATGCCGTGCTCGCAGATTTGCGCGCGCAAGGCGTGCAAGTTTAAGGAGACCGACATGCGCGAAAAGATCAAGCTCGAATCGACGGCCGGAACCGGTCACTTCTACACGACCACCAAGAACAAGAA
>CAZTYC010000381.1:0-1856 GCA_964617435.1 uncultured Burkholderiales bacterium | reverse complement strand
ATCGAATTGTGGCCGCACACCCGCGTTTTCTACGACGCCCACAAGACCCTGCGCATCCAGGATGCCATCGCGGCAAGCCATCAGTTCATGCCACCGACCGGCGCGCATGCAACCTTGGGCATGCGAAAGGAAGCTGTCTGGCTGATGGTGAACCTTCAGGCCGCCGGCAACACCGATGGTGACTGGGTCCTGGACTTCGACTACACGCTGTTGAACGATATCGACGTGTTTGTCGTTGCGGGTGGTTCGGTCATTCAGCAGATTCGCATGGGCAACGAGGTGAAATCTTCCGAGCGGCCCATGACCGGTCGCACGCATGCCACCCTGCTGCAGGTGGATCGCGGCAAGGCCTACCAGCTTTTCATTCGTGTTGACAGCGTCGGCGCCAAGATCCTTCCGTATTCGATTGCCAAGGTGGCGGCGTTTCATGAACGGGCCCTGAACGAGCAGATGCTGCAGGGCGTATTGGCGAGTTTGGCGCTTTTCCTGGTCCTCTACAGCTTGCTGAAATGGTTCAGCCTGCGCGAGGCCCTCTACGCCAAGTACGCCTTGCTGGTGACCATGAGCGCATTGTTCTCAGTGCACTTTTTCGGGATCGGCGAACAGTACCTCTGGACGGATATTGCCTGGTTGCAAAAGCGATTCGCCGGCTTCACGGCCTTGATGGCCGCCGGGGCCACCGCATTGTTCGTGGAGGATGCGCTGGGTTCGGATCTCGGGCGGCGCATGCGCAAGGCCATCCGCATCGTGGCAGGCGTCCTGTTTGCGGCGGCGGTGGCCCATGCTTTGGACTTGATCAGCATCCAGACGGTGGGTGTCTTCATGAGCACGTTGGGGCTGGCGCCCGCCCTGATGGGTCTTCCCGGCGCCATTCAGCGTGAAAAGCGGGGTGACAGCACCGGTGCTTACTTCATCATTGCGTGGGTGGGCTATTTTATTGCCAGTGCGGTCATGGTGGGCGTGGTGCGCGGGTATGTCGGGGCCAACACCTGGACGTTGCACTCGTTCCAGATTGGCGCCACGTTTGACATGCTGGTCTTCATGCGCATCGCCAACCTGCGGTCGGCCTTGCTGCACCGCGAGGCGCAACGCGCCACGCGCGAGCGTGAGTCCCTTCTTTCGATGGCGCACACTGATCCGTTGACCGGGCTGACCAATCGTCGCGGTCTCAACGAGACGTTGGTGGGTGCGGTGCGTGATGCGTCGACGGCCAAGGCGCTGGCAGTGTATGCCATCGATTTGGATGGGTTCAAGCCGGTCAACGACCAGCACGGACACGATGCCGGTGATGAGCTCCTGATCGCCGTGGCCAAGCGGCTGCGCGCCTCCGTCCGTTCAGGCGATACGGTCGCGCGCATTGGTGGCGACGAGTTCGTCGTCGTCGCCGCAGGGCTTTCAGGTGTGGGCCAGGCACAGGACATCGGCACCAAACTGCTCGACGCCTTTGTATCGCCGTATGCCGTCAATGACCGTGCGTTTGCCATCGGCGCCACGATTGGATACGCGCTTGCGCCGGTGGACGGCGTCGATGCCGCAACATTGCTCAAAATCGCCGACGCCGGCCTCTATGCCGGAAAGAACGCCGGGAAAAATCGCCTGGTGCGCGGCACGGTCTGAAATCTCCCCGCGAATCCGTTGAACCCCGGGCAACGCGAGGGGAAGTGGCTAAACTACTTCTTTTGCTGCAAGGAATCCCGGCATGACCACGCTCTCAGACCAAGTTCACCTGCACCCCGACCAACTCGGGGCCTATTGGATGCCGTTTACCTCCAACCGGCATTTCAAGTCGGCGCCACGGCTCCTGGCGTCCGCCGAGGGCATGTATTACAAAACCGATGAGGGCAAGACCATCCTCG
>CAZTYC010000380.1:0-1865 GCA_964617435.1 uncultured Burkholderiales bacterium | reverse complement strand
CTTCGGCCTGCAGAAGCACCTGCTCGAGCAGGTCGTCAATGCCCTGGCCGGTCTTGGCCGACACCGGAACGAAAGGCGATTCGCCGCCAAACTCCTCAGGCACGACCTCCTCGACCACCAGCTCGTTCTTGACGCGTTCGGCGTTGGCGTCGGGCTTGTCGATCTTGTTGATCGCCACCACGATGGGCACACCCGCCGCCTTGGCGTGCTTGATGGCCTCGCGCGTTTGCGGCATGACGCCGTCGTCGGCCGCCACCACCAGGATCACGATATCGGTGGCCTGCGCGCCGCGGGCCCGCATGGCGGTGAACGCCTCGTGACCCGGGGTGTCCAGGAACGAGATCATTCCGCGCGGCGTTTCCACGTGGTAGGCACCGATGTGCTGGGTGATGCCGCCGGCTT
The DNA here is from genome assembly GCA_964617435.1 of uncultured Burkholderiales bacterium. GTDB lineage: Bacteria > Pseudomonadota > Gammaproteobacteria > Burkholderiales > Usitatibacteraceae > UKL13-2. The sequence continues at coordinate 1,463 of CAZTYC010000380.1, read as the reverse complement.
CGCCCGCCGCCACCTTGGCGCGACGGATGTAGTCCAGCAGAGAGGTCTTTCCGTGGTCCACGTGGCCCATGACGGTGACCACCGGGGCCCGCGGCAGGGATTCGGATTGTTGCGAGGACACTTCCTCGTCGGTAAAGGCCTCCGGGTCGTCCAGCGCCGCCACCACCGCCTTGTGGCCGAGTTCTTCGACCACGATCATGGCCGTGTCCTGGTCCAGCGGCTGGTTGATGGTGACCATCTGGCCCATTTTCATCAGCGCCTTGATGACCTCGGACGCCTTGATCGCCATCTTGTGGGCGAGCTCCGCGACGGTGATGGTTTCGGGCACGTGCACCTCGATGACGCGCGCCTCCACCGGTGCGGCCGGGGCCTGGTCCTCGCGGTCACGGTCGTTGCCGCGGCGACTACGCGGGCCCCCGCGCCAGCTGTTTCGCCCGACCCCGCCACTGGAATCCCCGCGGGTCTTGATTTCCTTCTTCTTGGCCTGGTCATCGGCCCAGCTGGAGGACAGCTTCTCGGACTTGACCTCCTTCTTGCCGTCCTTTGTGCCAGCCGGCCCCGTGGTGGTGGTGGTTCCGCCCGGCTTGGGCGCAACCGAACCCGCCGGGCGGTGCAGCGTGCCCTTGATGCCGGGCTTGGAAGGGTCTGCCTTCGCCACCGGCTTGGGCTCCTCGACCTTCTTGGCGACCTGAACCACCTTGCGCGGCGTGTTCATCATGGTGCGGATGGCTTCGGCCTCCGCCAGGGCCTTGCGGCGGCGCGCGTCCAGGTCCAGCGCACGGGCCGTGTCGTCTTCGGACTTGGCGCGCGAATCCGCAGCAGCCTTGTCCAGGGCGACCTTTGCTTCGGCCGCGGCAGAGTCGGCGGCCGCAGCGGCCTCCGCGGCCGGCGCTTCAGCCTGGCTGGCGGCCTGCGCCATCGCCTGGGCGGCGGCTTGTGCGGCCTCGCGTTCGCGCGCCTCCTGTGCCTCGCGCTGGCGACGCTTTTCAAGCAGGTCCTGCTCCTGCAGCCGCAGCAACTCGGCGTGCCGGCGGGCCTCGGCCTCGCGGCGCTCCAGTTCGGCCTGGTCGATCACCGGTGCGGCGGGTGCCTCGGCGACCGGCTCCGGCGCGGCCTCATCCCGCTTGATGAAGGTGCGCTTCTTGCGGACTTCGACCTGGATGGTCCTGGCCTTGCCGGAGGAATCGGCCTGTTTGATCTCGCTGGTGGATTTCTTCACCAGCGTGATCTTCTTGCGCTCGGGCGTGGCCGTGCCGTGGCTGGCCTGCAGGAAGCCGAGCAGCTTCTGCTTGTCGGCGTCGCTCAGGGTATCGCGCGGCGATGTCTTGGACACGCCGGCCGCCTGCAGCTGCTCGAGCAGCGTGTCAGCGGGCTTCTTGAGTTCGGCTGCGAACTCGGCAACTGTTGTGCTGGACATATTGGGTATTTGCCTCCATGGCCTTACTCTTGACCCACGAACCAAT
>CAZTYC010000379.1:0-1889 GCA_964617435.1 uncultured Burkholderiales bacterium | reverse complement strand
GCCAAGCAGTTGCAGGCAGCGCGTTTCGTGACGGTGCCTGATTGCGGGCATTCGTTGATGCAGGAAGCCCCGGCCGTCACCACCGCGCACTTGCGGGCGTTTGTGGCATGAGGCACCTCGCCCGGCTGCTGGCCGCATGGGCCACGTGGACGGCATTCGCGGCGGGCGCGCAGCCGGTCGTGTTGATCGATGCCCCCGTAAAGGTCACGGCGGAGCCGCAAAAGGATGGCCGGATTGAATCGGGCATCACGGCGCTGATCATCGAGGTGCAGGACCGGCAGCAGGCCTTCCGGTTCCAGGTGTTCCAGCGCGGCAGTGCCGCCGAGGCGTTGGCGCGCCAGCGCGCCGCGACCGGGTTCAAGGACGGATTCCTGTTCATCCGCGACGATTGCCTGTCGGACAACCCGGAGAAAACAACGTGGCGCTGCGTGCTCGACAAGGTGTTTGCCTGGACGGACTCGGATGCGGGCAGGCGGCTCATCTACGTGGGCGATGTGTACGCCGGGGAGGAGTGCGAGGCCGCGGCCAAACTGGGCTGTGCGTTGGACGACGGCCACTTCACGGACATCTTCGACCTACTCGAAAACAACGCCATCAACACGCACGCCGAGGCGCCCGCGTTGTTGATCGACCTGCACATCCACAGCGGGCAGTTTGTGGTGGATCTTGAAGACACCTGGGGCCGCAACCAGGAGCGCTACAAGGCCGGCGCGAAGTGCCTGGCCGCGTCTATCGAGTCCCGCGCGGAGGCCTGCACCGACGGCATTTCGCCGCGCCGCGCCTACATGTTCAATGCCGCACTGGCCAGCTACACCCGGCGCGATGCGGAGCTCGAACGCACCCGCGCCTTTGCGCGCAGCGCCTTGTGCACGAACGTGCCGGAGGCCGATTGCAGCGATACCCTGCGCGCCTCGGCGCTGATCCTCTCGCGCATCGTGCCGGCGGCCAAGCCGAGAAACCGCGGCATGCTGCGCGCGTACCGGCTGAACGAGAGTGCCGCGCCCCAGAAATGAAGAACGCGCCGCAAGGGGCGCGTTCTTCATCGGGTTTGCAGCGGGGGATCAGAAGCCGATCTTCACGCCCAGCGCGTAGCCGGCCACATCGGAATCGGACAACTTGGTGTATTCAACCGTGCCGGCCACATTCTTGGTAAATGCGTACGACAATCCGGCACCGAAAATCCCTTCGGTCTTGCGGTCGCTGTCGCTGAACCCGAACACCGAGGCCTTGCGATCCGTGTTGGCGACGCCGAGACGGCCATACACCGAGAACGCATCGCTCACCGGTGCAGTCAGGATTGCCGCGGCATAAATGCTCTTGGCTTCTCCGGTGGCGCCGCTGAACTTCACCTTGCCGAAATCCGCGTAGCCGCCTTCAACGGCAATCTGGGGCGACAATTTGTAGCCCAGGCCAAGCACGGCATAGCGGTCCTTGTTGTCGCCCGGAAAGCCGTCGAGGTCGTACTTGCTTTGGCCGGCTTGAATGTGGGCATACCAGGGCGTGTCCTGCGCCAGGGCGGGTGCCGAAACAGCCGCCAGGACCAGCGTGGCCAAGACAGCATAGGGGGTCTTCTTCATGTTGCTCCTTGTGGGATTGAACGATTCAGGCCACGCGGTTCGCGCGGCCTTCGGTATGACGCACCAGCAGGGGGTCGCGTTCACACGAAGTTGCAGTTTGGGATGTCGGGTTCGGATTTCAAGACCGCGCGCTCCAAGATTCAAGACGATACCTAGGCGCACGGCGCGTGCTGGGTCGTTCGCTTAAACACTAGGCGTCGCCTTCTTCCTGCTGCTGGAGCCGCCACATCTCGGCAAACACCCCGGCGCGATCGAGAAGGTCGCGAAACGCGCCGCGCTCCACGATGCGGCCATCCTGCATCACCAGGATTT
>CAZTYC010000378.1:0-1903 GCA_964617435.1 uncultured Burkholderiales bacterium | reverse complement strand
GTGTTGACTTCTCCGAGGTCATCGCCGAGTTCAAGTGGAGGCTCGAAGAGTAGTGAACCCCGAACGGACGGATCATGGGACTTCTTCCTGATCTTTACCACAGAGGCACAGAGACCACAGAGTCATTGCTATGTGAACATGCATGCTGATCGAGAGCGCAGAGGGTCCGCCTGCGGCGGAGGAGGAGCAGGACCGAACGGAACGTACGTTGAGATCGATATGATCCCCGAGCCCTTCAGCCAGCAGATCGCGGAGTTCCCCGCGCCTTTGCGCGCGCTCGTGGAAGCGGAGATCGCAGCCGGCAACAGCATCGTCGCCATCGAGCATGGTTTTCCCGCTGCGCCGTGCGGCGCGTCGGTGAAGCTGGCAAAGGCGGTCCAGGACGAACGCCGACGGTCAATGGGCGAAGTACACTTCTACGCGCGCAACAACTCTTCTTACGCGGGCGAGTTCACCACCGCACAGCGGCACTTCTTCGTGCTCGAACCGCCGTTGCCGCCTCCACCGGATCCAGACATGGACGCCATCCGCAAGGCGCACGAACCGAAGCCGGATGCGCTCTCCCAATTGGCCCAGCGGGAAGCCGGCTCGGGCCAAACGATCGGTGAGGAATTGGTGCAGGAACGCTCTGCGGCCGCTCCAGATCCGACACGCACACTGACGATCACCGAAACCGCCACCAGCGCGACATTCCTCCTGCATTTTCGTGATCAGCGCCCACCGCACGAGGTCCAATTCGCACTGGAGCGGGATCTGATGTCCTTGTTCACCGCCTCCATGCAGAACGACCGCCTGGCCCTAAGGGCCAACGCCAAGGTGGTCGGCGCGCGGTACGACTTCGAACTGCGCTTCGAGGCAGCGATGCCGATCACGAACTGTTATTCGCTCCGCGTGGAGACCTCGTGGGCCGAGGCGGCGGCGACGCATCACGACTATTTCCGCAAGACGGCGAGCAGTTGGTTCGGGTTCTGGACGCGCGACCTTCTGCCGGCCGATCCGCCTGACACCGCTACCGGTCCGGACGTGCGTTACCAGGAGATCTGCGCTGCCTCGTTGAACGCCGAAGCACATCTCAACACCGTGCCCGCGCTGCAACAAGCCATCGTCGCGGCGATGAAGAGCGGCGCACGGTTCAGTACATCGAGCAAGGAAGGCGGCACGACCCTCTGCTGGAACGGCGAACACTTCGTACGCTCCGACCACGGCGACCATCCCGATACGATCATTTTCTCCGGTGAACCCGATTTCCTGGAAGCGCTGCGCAAGTTCTACGCCTGGGAGACCGCGAAGAACGCGTATCCTGAAATGGTGGCCGAGCTCGTGGCGTGGAGGCTCATGCTGCGGTTGCTGCGGACGTAGTGGGGGCGGCCCCGGCCCGTCCGTGGCCTAAAGACCGTGGTGTAGGGCTTGCGGAAATTGCGGTGGAGGTCAGAGCAACTCCTCCTTGTCGATCCCGGCCTGCTTCAGGATCGCCAGCATGGTGCCCTTGGGCAGGTCGCGCTTGTGCAGGGGCACGATGGTCATCTTGCCGGTCCCGCGATTCTTGAAGATCTGGTGCGACCCCTTGGTACGCATCAATTCAAAACCGTGCTTCTTCAACAGGCGGATGAGCTCGTCCGGTGTGAGCGATGGTGCCTTGGTCATCGCCGATCAGGAAGCCAGCACAAGCGAATACTCAAGGGTCTGGCTGTCGTCCGGTACGGGTTCTCCGTCGGCTTGTAGGGTCTCCACGTAGAGTTGGATGGCTTCCTTGGCCATCTCCATCGCATGCTCAATGTTCTCACCAAAGGTGACGCAGCCAGGAAGCGCAGGGACGTTCACCGTGAAACCGCCTTCGGGTTCGCGGGTCAGCAGGATGCGGTAGGTGAGTTGTGACATCGGTCCGTGTGTGCGATCAAAGCTA
>CAZTYC010000377.1:0-1908 GCA_964617435.1 uncultured Burkholderiales bacterium | reverse complement strand
AGCGCCAGCTGGCACGATGATGCCCATCAAAAACGGGGGGAGTCCATCCCATCAGCCAATCGGGACGCGCCAAATGACAGCCTCACCTATTCAAAGGGTGTTGCATGGCGCGCCCATTGCCTCGGTCGTTAAAGATCAACAAATGAAGATTGCGCGAGCCGTCAAATTGATTGGTGGAACCTTGACCATGCTTCCCATTGTGTACATGGTCTACTTTGTTGCGAGGATGGTTTCTTCTTTCGACTCCATACGTGGCGGGCAGGACGATTTTGATTTGCTGCTCTATTTGCACCTCGGCACCATGTTCCTCATCTTCGCGCTTCTGGGTTTTTATGTCGCGTACTTGTTTCGGACACCACGAGTTCCGCAGGACAAGAAGGCGTTGTGGGCGGTTGTACTATTTTTGGGAAACATGTTTGCCATGCCAGTCTTTTGGTTTCTCTACATTTGGCGAGACGCGAAACCGGATGCGTAGCGTTTTACGCTCTAACTCGCCAGCCAATCGGGACGCGCCAAATCGCGTCGTCGCTGGTTCAGTGCGCATAGCGCGGCGCGCCTCACGCCTCAATCTCTAGCCCAGCAACAACCCCATGCCCCCCTCCAACCGCCGCCCCCAAGTCTCCATTCTCGGCAGCGCTGAACCCGGTTCCGCGGCATACGACCGCGCGGGCGAGGCCGGGGCGTTGTTGGCGGAACTCGGCATCACGGTGGTCAGCGGTTGCGGCAGCCCGGCGACCCGAGTCGCGGCCGAGCGCGCGGTGGCGGCAGGCGGGCTCGTCTTGAGCATCGTTCCGCCGGACACCATGCCGGGCGCGGATTGGCCGGCCACGGTGGTGGTGCCCTGTGGGATGGGCGATGCGCGCAACCTTCTCATGGCCTTGTCGGCGGACGCGTGCATCGTCATCGGCGGCCGTGCGGGAACGATTTCCGAAGTGTGCCTGGCCTGGCTGCACAAGCGCGCGCTGCTGCCGCTGGTCGGTTGCGGAGGCTGGTCCGAGCAGCTGCCGGACAATCCTCCCGATGAACGCCAAAATTCCCCCATCCTGCCGTGGTCCGGCGTGGACGAGTTGCGCGGGCGGCTTGTGTCGTTGGGGCTCGTGCCACTGACGTAATCGGACGGTGCTGGTGGTTCTTGGTTCACGTGGCTTGCAGGGATGACGATGAAAACACTCCGCTCACTCGCTTTGTTGATCTGCCTCCCGGCACTGGCTTTTGCACAAGCCCCTCCGGCCCCGCCCTCCGCAAGCGCGGAACTTCGTGCCCTGCATGAAAAGGTCATGCGTGCGCATCGCGAGAAGAATGTCGAATTGCTGCTCGAAGACGAGGCGGCGGACACGGTGGTGGCAAGCCGGGGAGAGATCACCCGGCCCACCATCCAGCAGCGCCGCGAGCGACTCGGCGGTTATCTGAAGGCCAGCACCTTCTCGGAATACAAGGATCTGGTGGAACCGGTGGTGTCGGTCTCGGCCGATGGCACGCTGGCTTGGGTGATGGTTCAGGTCTCCGCCAAGGGCACGCAAGTCACCGGCCAAGGCGAAACGGTACCGATCCAGTTTGTAAGCGCCTGGGTTGAACTCTACGAGAAGCGCGGCGGGCGTTGGTGGCGCACGGGCAATGTCTCAAACTTCAAGCCCTAGCGCGCCGCAATTCGGGTTGAGCCTTTCATTCGGCATTCCATTGATCCGCCCCTGAGTCGACACGTCTTTCCTCCGATCCCCATGTTTGCACTCGCCTTTAGCATCACGGATGCACCCGACGACAAGCAGTTGCTTGCGGTCGATACGGGGCTGGACGAGCACAATTTCAGCGTGGCCCCACTCACGGAGGTGCGCCCCATGGCGGCGTTTGCAAAAGACGCATCGGACACCATGGTTGGCGGTGCCGTCGGCAGAACCTGGGGCCGGTGCT
>CAZTYC010000376.1:0-1908 GCA_964617435.1 uncultured Burkholderiales bacterium | reverse complement strand
CGCAACTGGGCGGGGAACTCTTTTTCAAGTGCGAGAACTTCCAGAAGGTCGGGGCGTTCAAGGCGCGCGGTGCCTGCAATGCGGTGCTTTCGTTGACGGACGACCAGGCCCAACGCGGCGTGGTCACGCATTCGTCCGGCAACCATGGTGCGGCGCTGGCCTGGGCCGCGCGCTTGCGGGGGGTGAAGGCCACCATTGTGGTGCCGCACAACGCGCCCGCACCGAAGAAACGCGCCATTGAGGCCTATGGGGCCGCCATCGTCTATTGCGAGCCCAATGTGCAGGCGCGTGAAGCGGCGGTCGATGCGCTGATCGCCCAGCATGGTTACGAGTTGGTGCACCCGTTCAACGATTTCCGGGTGATGAACGGGCAGGGCACCGCCGCGTTGGAACTGCTGGAGGCGGTGCCGGATCTGGATATCGTCATGTCGCCGTTGGGCGGCGGTGGGTTATTGTCAGGCACCACGATTGCGGCAAAAGGCGCGAAGCCGGGCGTGAAGGTGTTCGGCGGCGAGCCGGCGGGCGCGGATGATGGCTACCGGAGCTTGCGCGATGGGGTGCGCATCACCGATGCGGTGCCCAACACCATTTGCGATGGACTGCGCACCGGCTTGGGCGACAAGACCTTCGACATCCTCTCAAAGTATGTGGACGGCATCGTGCTGGCCAGCGAGGCGAACATCGTGAAAGCCATGCGTTCCACCTGGGAGCTGCTGAAAATCATTTGCGAATCGTCCTGCTGCCCGCCGTTGGGAGCGATTCTGGAGGGCAACCTCGACGTGAAGGGAAAGCGCGTCGGCATCATCCTAACCGGCGGCAACGTGGACTTGGACAAACTCCCATGGCAACAGTGAAATTCGTCAGCGCACCCGATGCGCCTCCCCCGGCCGGCCACTATTCCCCGGCGGTGATTCACAACGGCACCATTTACGTCTCCGGCCAGCTGGCGCGCGTGCCGGGTGCGGCACCGGACTTCGTGCCCGAGGGCATGGCCGCGCAAGTCACGCAGTGCCTCATCAATGCCGAGACGATTCTCAAGGCTGCGGGGTCGGATCGCCGCCATGTGGTGCGCGCCACGCTGTATGTCTCCGACATTGCCGGCTGGGCGGAGGCCAACACGGCCTTTGCCGCCTTCTTCGGCGACCACAAGCCCGCGCGCTCGATCATTCCGGTGAGCAAATTCAAGAGCACCTACGTGGTGGAGATCGATATCGTGGCGGCGGTGGCCTAGCACATGAGGCCAAAACTCGAGGAAGGACGCGGCGTTCCGGGCGAAAATGGCCCAAACACCGCGCCAGTGCTGGAGTTTTCAATTTGGAACCGGCGCCGTTTCCTGGCCGCGACGGTCGCCGCGTCGGCGCTGCCGATGCATGCCGAGGACAAGCTGGACGCGCCCAATGTGGTGCCCATCACGCCAACCTGGTTGACCTCCGGGCAGCCCACGGCGGCGGCCTTGGCAGGCCTTTCCCAACGCGGAATCAAGTCGGTCATTTATCTGGCGCCGCCAACCGTGAGCTCCGCTGTAAAGGAAGAACCGGCGCTCCTGGAAACGCAGGGGATCGCGTATCACAACATCCCGATTCCCTTTGGCGCACCGGAACCCAAACACTTCGAGGCCTTTGTGGCCGCGATGCGCCAGTTCGAAAAGCAGAGCCTGCTGGTGCATTGCGAGGTCAACATGCGGGCCTCCTGCATGACGTTTCTCTACCGCGTGATCACGCTCAAGGTGCCGGTGGACACCGCATACGAATCCGTGACCAAGGTCTGGACGCCGCGCTTTGCGTGGAAGCCGTATGTCGAGTCGATGCTGGCGAAGAACGGCATCAAGTTCGAGGTGTACTGAACGCGGGATAGGGAAGCCGCAAGCCGGTCAGGCGATGTGGTCCAGCGTCAACTGCAGCGTCAGGG
>CAZTYC010000375.1:0-1920 GCA_964617435.1 uncultured Burkholderiales bacterium | reverse complement strand
ACATGGCCTATTCAAACAAAGTCATCGATCACTATGAAAACCCGCGCAACGTCGGATCGTTCGGCAAGGACGAGGACGGGGTGGCGACGGGCATGGTCGGCGCGCCCGCGTGCGGCGACGTGATGAAGTTGCAGATAAAGGTCGGCGCCGACGGCGTCATCCAGGATGCGAAATTCAAGACTTACGGCTGCGGTTCGGCCATCGCCTCCTCCTCGCTGGTTACCGAGTGGGTGAAGGGCAAGACGCTCGACCAGGCCGCGGAGATCAAGAACACGCAGATCGCCGAAGAACTGGCGCTGCCGCCGGTGAAAATCCACTGTTCGATCCTCGCCGAGGACGCCATCAAGGCGGCCATCGCGGATTACAAGGCCAAACACGAACTCAAGCAGGCGGCGGAGTAGGAAGGAGCAATCGCATGGCCATCACCCTGACCGATCGTGCGGCGTCGCACGTCCGGAATTACCTCACCAAGCGCGGGAAAGGCATCGGCGTGCGTTTTGGCGTGCGCACCACGGGCTGTTCGGGCATGGCGTACAAGCTGGAGTTTGTCGACTCGGCGGACGCGGCGGACCACGCCTTCGAATCGCACGGCGTGAAGGTGTTTGTCGATCCGAAGAGCCTCGTCTACATCGACGGCACGGAACTCGACTTTGTCCGCGAGGGCCTGAACGAAGGGTTCAAGTTCAACAACCCGAACGAAAAGGACAAATGCGGGTGCGGCGAAAGCTTCAACGTCTGATTTGCGCCGGCTTTCCTGAAAGCAGGCACGGCAAGGGGGCGGCGGAGCCGCCCTTTTTCGCGTCATGAATACCGACTTTTCCAGAGACCATTTCAGCCTGTTCGGCCTTCCGGCGTCCTTTGATGTGGACCTGGCGGCGCTCGACCGCGCGTACCGGGACCTGCAGCGCGAGGTGCACCCGGATCGCCACGCCCAGGGCAGCGACGCCGAGCAGCGCGTCGCCGCGCAGTGGGCCACGCGCCTCAATGAGGCCCACCGCACGCTGAAATCGCCCATCGGGCGCGCGCGGTACCTGCTCCAGTTGCAGGGTGTCGACACCGGCGAGGAATCCGATACCGCAATGCCGGTGGACTTCCTGCTGTCGCAAATGGATTGGCGCGAAGCCGTCGAGCACGCGCGCAGCGAGCGCAACGACGCCGCGCTCACCGCACTTGCCGGCCGTGAACGCGAGTTGCGCGAGACCCTGGTGGAGAGCCTGCGTCGCCAGCTGGCGGCGTCGGACTGGCCCGCGGCGAGGATGAGCGTTCGCAAGCTGCGTTTCATTGAAAAACTGGCCGAGGAAATCGACCTCGCCACCGAGGCGCTGGAGTCCTGACCGATGGCCCTGATGCAAATCGCCGAGCCCGGGGAATCGACCGCGCCGCACCAGCACCGGCTGGCGGTCGGCATCGATCTCGGCACCACGCATTCGCTGGTGGCGGCGGTGCGCAGCGGCAGCGCGGAAGTGATGCGCGACGCCGAGGGACAACCGCTCGTTCCCTCGGTGGTGCGCTACCACCCGGACGGACGCGTCGAGGTCGGGCGGTCGGCCAAGGCCGCCCAGGCGGAAGACCCGGAAAACACCATCGTCTCGGTCAAGCGTTTCATGGGCCGGGGCCTTGCGGACGTGGCCAGGTACGGCGCACTGCCGTACCGGTTTGTCGATGCGCCCGGCATGGTGCGCCTTGAAACCGTGGCCGGCGTGAAATCGCCGGTGGATGTCTCGGCCGACATCCTGAAGGTGCTCAAGGTGCAGGCCGAGCGCGCGCTGCTGGGAAACGACGAGGGCGAGCTGGTGGGCGCGGTGATCACGGTGCCCGCGTATTTCGATGATGCGCAACGCCAGGCCACCAAGGATGCCGCGCGGCTGGCCGGCCTCAACGTGCTGCGGCTGCTCAACGAACCGACGGCGGCCGCCATCG
>CAZTYC010000374.1:0-1940 GCA_964617435.1 uncultured Burkholderiales bacterium | reverse complement strand
CCCCTGAGGGCGAAATCGTCGGTCGTCACGACGGCCTCATGTACTACACGATCGGGCAGCGGCAGGGACTGGGAATCGGTGGACGTCGCACGGGCACCCAGGAGGCCTGGTTTGTGGCCGACAAGGATTTGCCCCGCAATCGGCTGATCGTCGTGCAGGGCCACGATCATCCGGCCCTTTTGAAGCCGACATTGAAAGCCATTGAAGCGACGTGGATTGCAGGAAGTCCGCCGCCCAACGGGACTTATGGGGCAAAGACCCGGTATCGACAACGTGATTCGTCGTGCAGGCTCACCTTGGATGCCACCGAAACGTTCCGCCTTGAGTTTGACGAACCCCAATGGGCCATCACGCCCGGGCAGTCTGCGGTCCTGTACGACGGTGATGTCTGCCTCGGCGGCGGCATCATCGCCTGACACCACACGCGGCATGATCCGTCAGCCATTAATGCTGACGGAGAACCGACCTCACACGCGCGGAATGGTCTCCGCAAATGATGGCCGCACCTCAAGCTTCTCGACGTGCGCCTTGAGATTCGGATACTGCGTGCGCCATTTGAACTCCGGCAGGCGAAATTCCAGCCACAACAGCGAGCACCCCAGGGCAATGTCGGCGAGCGTCATGCCGACGCCATGGCACCAGTCGCGCTCGCCCAGATCACGTGAGGCGGCGGCAATACCGGACTCGACCTTGCCGGCCTGGCGTTTCATCCAATCCGCCCCTTGTTGCGCGGCGTCTCGCTTGCGTTCCAGAAAGATTGCCACGCCGGCGTCAGTGATCCCATCTGCCAGGGCTTCCCATCGCTTCACGAGGGCACGTTCACGGCCCCCTTCCGGAATCAGGCGTGAAACCGGCGTCACGCCATCCAGGTACTCGGTGATCACGCGAGAATCATAGAGGCAAAGGTCATCGTCCAGCACGAGAACGGGAACCTTGCCCAGCGGATTGTATTGACCAACTTTTGAGTCGGCGGCCCATACATTGTCGGGCATGAATTCGCAGTCGATGCGCTTTTCGGCCATGACGATGCGCACCTTGCGCGCATAAGGGCTAGTCAGGGATGCAACAAGTTTCATTTCAGGTCCTTGAAACCCGCGCGCTGGCTGATGTTTTTGTTTGCGCGGTTGTTTTGTTCGCCGCTCGATAGAAGCGGCAAACCCCTCCGAATGCCTGCAAAAAGTATAGCATCGGCCTCCCGGGCTTCCTCTGAAGAGTGGCGGGTTTGCAACAAGTGCAATGATAAAATTTGACCTGAATTTCCAACGCAAACCATCATGACCGACAAGATGCAGGACCTGCCGCTGGAGCCCTTGACCGCCCTTTCGCCATTGGACGGTCGATACGAAAAAAAGACGGCCGCACTGCGCGCCTGGTTCAGCGAATTCGGCTTGATGAAAGCCCGGGTAAAAGTTGAAATCGAATGGCTTTTGGCGTTGGCTGCGCATCCTGGCATCGCCGAATGCGGTCCGTTTTCTTCCGGGACGATTGAAGCGCTGCGCAAATCGTCGAATGAATTCAGCGTACAGGATGCCAACCGTATCAAGGCGATCGAAGCGACCACCAATCACGATGTAAAGGCGGTGGAGTATTGGATCCGTGAACGCTTTTCGGCAAACCCGGAAATCATCAAGGCCCAATCGTTCATCCACTTCGCGTGCACATCCGAAGACATCAACAATCTTTCGCACGCGCTGATGCTGTCCGAGTCGCGCAAGGCTTGCCTCATGCCGGCGTTGAGGCGAATCGATGCCACACTCACTGCGATGGCCCATACGCATGCCGCGCAACCCATGCTTTCGCGCACGCACGGCCAACCGGCCACACCGACGACGCTCGGCAAGGAGATGGCCAACGTCGTGCACCGCTTGCGCCGCGCGATGACCGAGATCGACCGCATCGAGTGCCTTGGCAAGATCAACGGCGCGGTCGGCAACTACAAC
>CAZTYC010000373.1:0-1974 GCA_964617435.1 uncultured Burkholderiales bacterium | reverse complement strand
GTCGCATCCGCTTGAAACGCCAAAAACCGTTCCATAGCTTTTTGGGTAACGTAGTTGCGTTGCGGAACGATTCTGCTGCGTGTGCGTCAGTATATGCCCCGATGGCTGGCTGCCGATACGTAAGGGGTTCGCTTGAACAGGAGATACGATGTCCGTTTCTGCACAGACGCTTCGCGCGCCCTCCAGGACCCTGATGTTCCTTGAGGGGCGAGCGCTCCCTGAACTCGGCGCCTTCCTCGGCGCATTGCCGTTACTTGGGCTCGCGCCGAATGGCGATGGGCATCCCGTGCTGGTTCTGCCAGGGCTCGTTGCGTCGGACGCCTCCACGCGCCTGCTACGGGCTTTCTTGAGGACACGCGGTTACTCCGTCAGCGGCTGGGGCCAGGGCCCTAATCTCGGCCTCCGTGATGGCGTGCAGCATGCGATGGTCGATCGCGTGCAGAAAATGAATGACACCCACGGTCGCAAGGTGTCGCTGGTTGGCTGGAGCCTCGGCGGCCTTTATGCGCGCCAATTGGCAAAAATGATGCCCGAACGCGTGCGTCAGGTAATCACGCTCGGCAGTCCGTTTGCGTCGAGCCCGAAGGCGACCAACGCCTGGCGCGTCTACGAGATGGCGAGCGGCCGGCGCGCCGACGAAGAGGATCCACGCTTCGGCGGGACGTTGGCGGGTTCGCCGCCTGTACCGACAACGGCGATCTTCAGCCGCACGGACGGGATCTGTGCCTGGCAAGGCTGTCGAGAGCAATCGTCCCACATGGCCGAGAGCATCGAGGTCGAGAGCAGCCATTGCGGCATGGGTCATCATCCGGCCGTGGCCTACGCGGTGGCTGAACGCCTCGCACAGAAGGAAGGGGAGTGGGCCCCCTTCGACCGCAGCGGCTGGCGCAGCCTCGTCTATCCCGACCCGCACCGGTAGGAACGTTTTTGCCCCCTTACCTCGCCCGCTTGCGGCTGTTCGATTTACACGTCGTTGAGTCTCAGAGCAGTACTAAATTTGATGCTCTAAGGCTTCGAAGTCCCCGGTTTTCTGCGTGTGGAAGTACTCCTCGACGACCCAGCGCATTCGATAGAGACCAATGATTCTGCGCGCGTCGACGATGTTTGTGACCGGATGAGTCGCCAGCAGTCGCCACTGGATCGGTTTGCCAGCTTCCGGCATCGACGTCTTGCGCACATCGACCAGGGCCAATGTGAACGTGCCGGGCAGATCGACAGCGTCATGCAGCGGCTCGCGCAGGGTCCCATGCGAGAAGCGGATGGCTCTTGTGCAAACTTAAGCCGCCGGTACGCCAGACGCTATCTTGCACGTGATCAACGTTGTGTCGATCGAAGGCATGCGCACTTCGCATCTTGAAGCATATTGCCTCGAAGGCAGCGATACGCCACTTGACCCGCTTGACGGCCAAATATCTAGCGAGAAGCCATATCTCGGTCAATGCGATCGCGCCCGGCTACTTTCCGTTCAAGATGACGGATGCCATTCCTCCCGAAGCAGAAAGTGAGATCATAAAAGGACAAGACCTAATGCGGCGCTGGGGGCGTCCGGAAGATATGGCGGGCATTGCACTGTATCTGGCTTCGTGCACAACCGGTTTCTTGTGCGGATCAACAATCGTCGTTGATGGCGGGTTGGCGACGACAGGATGAGTGCGGGTGATCTCGCCGCATGAGTGGGTCCAATTAACGAGCAACGGCCAGAAGAAGCTCGACGAGCGCGAGCGCGCATCCCAGAGACCTTCTTCGGGCGGTCAGGTTTGGCCAGATCAGCCTGCTTGGTTGCAGCCATTGGCGCCGTGCTAACCGACAAGCCCATAAGCCTTAGGAGGCCGGCTTGCCCGATGAGTTTTACGCAGCTACCTATCCCTACATCGCCTTGACCACGTTCTCGGTGACTTTCTTGGCGTCGCCGAGCAGCATCATGGTGTTGTCGCGATAGAACAGCGGATTATCGATGCCGGCATAGCCTGAAGC
>CAZTYC010000372.1:0-1981 GCA_964617435.1 uncultured Burkholderiales bacterium | reverse complement strand
CGAAGCGATGGCCATGGGCGAGCGCACGCCGCTGGCGATGATCGATGCGCCGGCCTCGGGCCGCATGGCGGTGGGCGAGGCCATCACCAACATTGCCGCGGCAGACATCGACGACATCAGCCACATCAAGCTTTCGGCCAACTGGATGGCGGCGGCGGGCTTCGCGGGCGAGGATGCGCGGCTGTTCGACACCGTGCGGGCCGTGGGCATGGAACTCTGCCCCGCGCTGGGTATTTCCATCCCGGTGGGCAAGGATTCGCTCTCGATGAAAACTGCATGGACCGAGGGCGGCCCAAGTAACCAGCACAAGCAGGTGGTGGCGCCGGTGTCGCTGATCATTTCCGCCTTTGCCCCGGTGGCCAACGCCGCGAAAACTCTCACGCCACAGTTGCAGGATGGCGACACTGAGCTGGTGCTCATCGACCTGGGCGCCGGCAAAAACCGGTTAGGCGGTTCTGCCCTGGCGCTGACGCATTCGGCCACCGGCAACCAAACGCCCGATGTGGTGGACGCCGCTTCGCTCAAGGCGTTCTTCGCGGCGGTGCGCACGCTCTCCCGCGAGGGCCGGGTGCTGGCGTACCACGACCGCTCCGACGGCGGCCTGTTCGCCAGCGTGGTGGAAATGATGTTCGCCTCGCGTCGCGGCGTAACGCTCAACCTCGACGTGCTGACCTACGCCGAGCGCGAGGCCGACGTGGATGACTACGACATCACGCCCGCAACGCAAAAGCTCGGCGAGGTGGAATCCGTGCTGGCCGCGCTGTTCAATGAGGAACTGGGCGCAGTGCTGCAAATCCGCCGCGCAGACCGCGAAGCCGTGATGGCGACGCTGCGAAGCGCCGGGTTGGGCGCGGTGTCGCATGTGATCGGCGCGCCGAACTCGAGCGACGAATTGAAGGTCATCCGTGCCGCACGCACGCTGTTCGCGGAACAGCGCATCGACCTGCAGCGCGCGTGGAGCGAAACGAGTTACCTGATCCAGCGCCTGCGCGACAACCCGGCCACCACGGACCAGGAATATGCGCGGCTCTCCGACGCGGGCGACACCGGCCTGCAGGGACACCTCACCTTCGACGCGCAGGCTGACATCGCCGCCCCGTTCATCGCTACGGGCGCGCGGCCGAGGATGGCGATCCTGCGCGAGCAGGGCGTCAACGGGCAGATTGAAATGGCGCACGCGTTCCATCGCGCGGGGTTCGAATCCATCGATGTGCACATGAGCGACATCATCGAGGGCCGCGTGTCCCTGAAGGACGTGAAGGGGCTGGCCGCATGCGGCGGGTTCTCCTACGGCGACGTGCTGGGCGCGGGCGAGGGCTGGGCGAAATCCATTTTGTTCAACGCGCGTGCGCGGGCAGAGTTCGAGGCCTTCTTCGCGCGCCAGGACGCCTTCGCGCTGGGCGTGTGCAACGGCTGCCAGATGATGTCGAACCTGAAAACCATCATCCCCGGCGCGGAAAACTGGCCGCACCTGGAAAGAAACCTTTGCGAGCAATACGAGGCGCGCACCGTGAACCTGAAAATCCGCGAGACGCCGTCGATTTTCTTCCAGGGGATGGCCGGGTCGATCCTGCCGGTGGCCACCGCGCACGGCGAGGGCCGCGCGGTGTTTGGCTCCGACGCGCAACGCGACGCCATGCGCTGGCTGACGGCCGCGGAATTTGTGGATGCCGCGGGACGTGCGACCGAAACGTTTCCGATGAACCCGAACGGCTCGCCCCTGGGCATGACGGCCTTCACCACGCCGGACGGCCGCTTCACGATCATGATGCCGCACCCCGAGCGCGTGGTACTCAATGCCAATCTCTCCTGGCGGCCCGCGGCGTGGGATGCCGAGGCGCCGGACGGCAAGCCGGCCGCCAGCCCGTGGATGCGCATGTTTCGCAATGCCCGTGCGTGGGTGGGCTGAGATGGCGGAGGGACAAAGCCCGCGGCTGGTGCCGCTGACCGAGGCGGATTTCGAGACGCTGGCCCGCCTGGC
>CAZTYC010000371.1:0-2002 GCA_964617435.1 uncultured Burkholderiales bacterium | reverse complement strand
AAGTCAACGGGCCGGCCCGGGGGGTGCCCGCCATGCGCACCGCGGCGGACCCCGAAGGCACCCGCGTGATCGGGACCTACGCCAACTGCGCCTGCGGTTTCACGCCGTGGGGCACGTACCTGTCCTGCGAGGAGAATTTCCATTCCTGGTTCGTGATGCCGGAGGGCACGCCGGACCGCTGGCAAAGCGCGTACCGGATTCGCAAATCCCATCCCAGCCGCTGGTCGGAGTTCGAGGAGCGGTTCAACCTGGACAAGCACCCCAATGAATACCACCGCTTCGGCTGGGTGGTGGAGGTGGATCCGTACGATCCGGCCTCGGTGCCGGTCAAGCGCACCGCGCTCGGCCGCTTCAATCGCGAATCCGCCTTCACGCACCTGGCGAAGGACGGGCGCGTGGTGTGCTATTCCGGCGATGACGAGCGCTTCGAGTGCATCTACAAGTTTGTCACCCGCGACAAATACAACCCGAAGGATCGCGCCAGCAACCGCGACCTGCTCGATCACGGCACGCTGTACGTCGCCAAGTTTCATGCGGACGGCCGTGGCGAGTGGCTGCCGCTGGTGCAGGGCGTGGCCGGCTTGCAGGCCGGCGACGGGTATACCTCCCAGGCGGACGTGGTCATTCATGCGCGCCGGGCCGCGCACGGGGTCGGGGCCACGCCGATGGACCGGCCGGAGTGGATTGCCATCCATCCGCAAACCGGTGAGGTGTACGTTTCGCTGACCAACAACAACCGCCGCGGTGCACCGGGCGAGCCGGCTGCGGACGCCGCCAATCCGCGCAATGACAATCGTGGCGGCCATATCGTCCGCTGGCGGGAAGACCGGGGCGATGCCGCCTCCACCACCTTTTCCTGGGACGTCTTCCTGTTCGGCGGCCAGGACTCCCCGCACCCGAAGCAACATGGCGATGCATTCGGGTCGCCGGACACGCTGCGCTTCTCGCCGCAGGGGCATTTGTGGATGGGCACGGATGGCGGCGAAGACGTGGGATTGGGCAACGACGCGCTGCTGGCCGCGGACCCGCGAACGGGCGACGTCCGCCGATTCCTCACAGGGCCACGCGGCTGCGAGATCACCGGGCTCACCTTCACGCCGGACGGCCGCACCGCATTCGTCAACATCCAGCATCCGGGCGCCGGCATGGCCAAGGATCCCACATGGCGGCCTTGGCCTTCCGGCGTGGCCGGCGAGCGCCCGCGCAGCGCGACCCTGGTGATCACCAAGAACGACGGCGGCATGATCGGAGCCTGAACCGCCCGCTAGGAGCGCAGAGCAGCAAGCCCCGCCCTTCAAGATGCGCCGCGTTTTCGGGCCTTGCGTGGGGAACGGATTGGGCCTTTGACGTCTCTCAATCCCATGCGCCGCAATTGAGGCAAACTGGTATCCGCCTTTCAGGAGTTGCACCATGTCCAAGGAAGCCCCCGCCACCCCGCCGCCCAGCAAGCCACGCGTCGCACGCAAGCGCCCCGCGGCCAGACGCGCGAAGCCGCCTGCTGTTCCGCGCGCCCTCGAGCAAGGCGACACCGCACCGACACTGACCCGGGCGGCGTTGCAGACAGACCGCGTCCTGCGCCGCGTGAGCACCACCAACACCGTGCAGGAAGCCGTGATTCGCGACCTGCTGCGCCGCTCCCCGGGATCCGGGAAGAACCCGGAATTGCTGGCCAGCCTTCGGGCCTTGCTCGATGGCGCCTCGGCGGACGAAATCAAGGTGCTGCGCAAATCCCTGGCCAAGCCGGAAGAGGAAGCCGGGGCGCTCACCGATGCGGACCTGGAACTTCATCCGGCCTGGCGCGAGGGCGCGTACCCGTACCGCAACCTGCTGTCGCGCAAGTCGTACGAAATCCAGAAGTACCGCCTGCAGGTGGAATTGCTCAAGCTGCAGGCCTGGGTGAAGGAAACCGGCCAGCGCGTGGTCATCCTGTTCGAAGGGCGCGACGCCGCCGGCAAGGGCGGCACCATCAAGCGCTTCATGGAACACCTGAATCCGCGCGGCG
>CAZTYC010000370.1:0-2003 GCA_964617435.1 uncultured Burkholderiales bacterium | reverse complement strand
GAGGCGCCGATCGGCAGCGGCCAGCTGTTGCGGTCGCCCTTGACCGTGCCCAGCAGTTCGTTGGTCTCGCTGTCGCGGAACTCGATGGTGGCGGCGAACTCGCTCTTGCCGATGAAGCCCACCACGACGCGCGTGGCGACGTTGCCGGGCTCCCAGACGTCGATGGTGCCGGTGACCACCAGGCTGCGGCCCGGGATCGGCGTGCGCGAAACGGTGGCGAAGGCGCCGGACTCCTTGAGCTGCTCGGCGACGGCGTCGGAGAACATGATGCGGCCCTCGGCGATGTTCTCCGCGCGCGCGGCCTTGTCGGCATCGTCCTTGGCCGGGCGCAGGTCGTTGGCGGCGAGGTCGAGCACCACGACCTGGTCGTAATCGGCGATCTTGCGCAGGGCCTCGGGGGACTCGGACTTGAGCGAGCCGGTCGTGCCGCAGGCGGCGACGGCGAGCACGCAGGAAGCGGCGGCGATACGGAGCAGGCGCATGGCGATCTCCAGTGTTTGGGGCTGCCACCGCGACTATACCGCGCCGATGCCGGCGCGCAGGCCCCATCGCGGGCGATCCCTCGAACCGGACCGGCGCGAGACGCGGGCTCAGGTCCTCGGCAGGGTGACGCCGGTCTGTCCCTGGTACTTGCCGCCGCGGTCCTTGTACGAGGTCTCGCACGGCTCGTCGGATTCGAGGAACAGCATCTGCGCCACGCCCTCGTGGGCGTAGATGCGCGCCGGCAGCGGCGTGGTGTTGGAGAACTCCAGGGTCACGTGCCCTTCCCACTCGGGCTCCAGCGGGGTGACGTTGACGATGATGCCGCAGCGGGCATAGGTGCTCTTGCCCAGGCAGATGGTGAGCACGTTGCGCGGGATGCGGAAGTACTCGACGGTGCGCGCCAGGGCGAAGGAGTTCGGCGGGATGATGCAGACCGGGCCCTTGAAGTCGACGAAGTTGCGCGCGTCGAAGTTCTTCGGATCGACGATGGTGGAATTGATGTTGGTGAAGATCTTGAACTCGTCGGCGCAACGCACGTCGTAGCCGTAGCTCGAGGTGCCGTAGCTGATGATGCCGCCGCCGCCCGCGTGCTGGCGCACCTGCCCGGCCTCGAACGGCTCGATCATGCCGTGCTGCCCCGCCATGCGGCGGATCCACTTGTCGGACTTGATGCTCATGCGGCTCAGGTGTCCTGGATGACGATCTTGGGGAAGGCCAGGCTCTTGTTCTTCGCCCGCAGCGACAACCTGCCGGCTGCGTTGCGCGCGATCTCGCGGTAGGCGCGCGCCACGGCCGAATCGGGGTCGGCCGCCACGGTGGGATTGCCGCCGTCGCCCCGCTCGCGGATGCGGATGTCCAGCGGCAGCGCGCCCAGCAGGGGCACGCCGTACTGCGCCGCCATGCTGGCGCCGCCGCCCGAGCCGAAGATGTGCTCGGCGTGGCCGCACTGGCTGCACACGTGGATCGCCATGTTCTCGACCACGCCCAGCACCGGCACCTCGACCTTCTCGAACATGCGCAGGGCCTTGCGCGCATCCAGCAGGGCGATGTCCTGCGGGGTGGTCACGATCACGGCGCCCGAGACCGGCACGCGCTGGCACAGCGTGAGCTGGATGTCGCCGGTGCCCGGCGGCAGGTCGATGACGAGGTAGTCGAGGTCCTCCCACGCGGTCTCGCCCAGCAACTGCTGCAGCGCCTGGGTGACCATGGGACCGCGCCAGATCATCGGCGTGTCCTCCTCGATCAGGAAACCGATCGACATGGCCTGGATGCCGTGCGCGCGCTTGGGCGTGATGGTGTGGCCATCGGGCGAATCGGGCCGGCCGGAGATGCCGAGCATGCGCGGGATGCTGGGGCCGTAGATGTCGGCGTCGAGCACGCCCACGTTGGCGCCCTCGGCATGCAGCGCCAGCGCCAGGTTGACCGCGGTGGTGCTCTTGCCCACGCCGCCCTTGCCGGAGGCCACGGCGATGATGTTGCGCGCGTTGGCCAGCGGCGCCAGGTCCTTCTGCACCTTGTGC
>CAZTYC010000369.1:0-2019 GCA_964617435.1 uncultured Burkholderiales bacterium | reverse complement strand
GTCATGGAGGTCGCCCTGGCGCGCCATGCGGGACTGGGCTGGCGGGGCAAGCACACTCTGCTGCTATCACGCGAGGCGGGATCGTACTTCTTCCTCGGCGAAATCTATACATCCCTGCCCCTGCCCGTGGACGAACCGGAGTCCGAGCATTGCGGCTCCTGCACACGCTGCATCGATGTGTGTCCCACACAGGCGATCGTCGCGCCCTATCAACTCGACGCCAGGCGCTGCATTTCCTACCTCACCATCGAGCTCAAGGGGGCGATACCCGAACAGTTCCGCCGCGCAATCGGCAACCGCATTTACGGCTGTGACGACTGCCAGCTGGCGTGCCCATGGAACAAGTTTGCACAGGTCTCCAATGAAGCGGACTTCACGGCGCGCAACCAGCTGGATCATGCCACCCTGCTCGACTTGTTTTCATGGACCGAGCAGGAATTCAGTCGCAGGATGGAAGGATCCGCCATTCGTCGCATCGGCCATGAACGATGGCAGCGGAACATTGCGGTGGCCCTGGGAAACGCCTTGCACGCCACGCCGGACCGCGAGGGCATCGAGGATGCGTTGCGCGCGCAACTCCCCGCCGCGTCACCGTTGGTTCGTGAGCATATCGAGTGGGCGCTGGCGCAGGCCCGCGCAAGCCCGAACTAGACGAACGGCCGCTTTCCGTCGCGCCAGCGCTTTTCAGACTTCGCGTTGGTCAACGCGGAATGCAGGGCGCGATGCAATTCGACGCGGTCCGCATCCAATCCGGCCTCCTCCACGCCCTTCGCAAAGCCGAGCGCAACGGCATTGCCCGCAAGGCGCAAGGCTTCATGTTCAATGTCGCGCGCCAAGGGGGCAGACGGGTTGGCACGCGCCTCCTTGCATGTGTCCAGGTGCAAGGAATAGTACTTTCGGCAGGCGGCAGGCCGCGCATCATAGACACTGCATCGCCCGCTCGCGTCCAACAAGGCGCAGGCCACGCCGGCGCGGTGATGCGCGTCCGGCGCCAGGGAGGAGACCTTGCCGAGATTCTCCTCGATCCGCGACAACAGGGCCGCCAGGGCATCGCCCTTGAAATGCGCGCGAATGTGCCCGGCCAGCACAAATGCCTCATACGGCCGCACCTCGACACGCAAATAACAGCAGTGATGGCATCCCGCCGCGCAGGCGACTTCGACCTTTTGCTGATCGCGCACCTGCGCCTGCAAGTCAGCCAGCCGGCCGTACATGCGAATGGTGCTCTGCGCCAGGGTGCGCGGATCGCGCGATTGCTCGAAGAGTCGACGGGTCTTGTTCCGCTCTTGGTCAAACGCCGCCTGAAGTTCTGTGGGGATCGCAGTCACGCGTGGAATTTTGCCACGCGATCAGACCCCGCCGCATTCAGCTTTTGCGGCCGGCCGCGATTGCTTCTTGAGAATCCGCCGCCACACTTCGAGTCGGCACATTCATCCAAATGACCTGCACGCTATTGCGCCTGGCCCATTGTTCAACCAGCACAACCTTTTGCGAATCGACTATATCCACGACAGAAGGCGGGTTGCCGAAAGAAGCACAACCTCCCAGAGCCATGCAAAGGGAAATCATCATCACGCGCTTCATGGTGTCCTCCGACCCGAGGCACCACCCGTTCGGTGGCGAGCCAACATTACGCCCGAAAAAGCAAGCCCGCAAGGGGATGTGCACATTGCTACGCACCGCCATCCGGCGACACGGATTGACACCCTCGCACACCGGAAACGGGCCCACTGGAACGATCCTGAAGTACGCAACTTGCCAGTCCCCGGACTCCCGGGGCCTACATGCGTCGTGTCAAGCGGCTCTGCAGACCTGCGCCGGCCGGATTGCGTGTTGCCGGCCGCTGAACAGCTCTAGTTTTTCGCCTTGTCGACCAGTTTGTTGGCCTTGATCCACGGCATCATGCTCCGCAGCTTCTCGCCCACTTTCTCGATTTCGTGCTCCGCGAGCAATCGACGGCGGGCGGTGAGCGTCGGGGCGCCCGCCTTGTTCTCAAGGATGAAGCTCTTCGCATACTCG
>CAZTYC010000368.1:0-2049 GCA_964617435.1 uncultured Burkholderiales bacterium | reverse complement strand
TCTTGATCAGCGCGTCGAATTCCTTGGTCGCCACCAAGGTGTATTTCTCGTCGGACTGGAAAAACAGCACGTCCTCGATGGGAATCAGGCGCAGGTTGGAACCGATGTTGGCCTTGATCCACTTGAGGCTTTCGCCGCCGGGGTTGAGCTTGGCGGAAATGTGGCGCACCAGCGCCTCCAGGTCCTGCGTCGGGCCGGCGCCGCCACCGGAAGTCCCGGCGCCCAGGCGCTCCTTGAGCCGCTCGATCGCCGTCGTGAGGCGCTCGTCGCTGTAGGGCTTGAGGATGTAGTCGATCGCGCCGGTGTCGAACGCCTCCACCGCGTACTGATCGTACGCGGTGACGAACACCACGTGGCATTTGAGGTCGCGATTGGCGGCCAGGCTCTTCGCCACCTCGACGCCGGTCAACTCGGGCATCTGGATGTCCAGGAACGCCAGTCGTGGCTTGAGCTCGACGATGGCCTCGAGCGCGGCCTCGCCGTCGCCCACGTCGGCCAGGATTTTCAGTTCCGGCCAGAGCTTGGTGAGCTTGGCCTTCAGCTGGGCGCGGAGGATGGGTTCGTCTTCAGCAAGGATCGCGGTGATGTCGGTCGTCATATGATTTTCGTTTTTCGCTGCGAAGGAAACTCCCGCGCCCGCTGCATCGGGCTTGGGCGCTCGCGGGCGCGGAGCGGTGCTCCGCGAATTCCCCGCTCACGTGTCTTCAGCGAGGATCGCGGTGATGTCGGTGCTCATGTCGCAAGAAACCTTCGATGCGGGACAGGGGGATTCTCGCCTAACTCGACGCCGGTTTGGCGTTCTTCTTGCGGTAGACAAACCACCAGTAGATCGCGCCGCCCACCAGGATGAAGGGCGCCAGCGCCGGGAACACCGAGATCAGCACGATGAGCGGGATGATGATCAACAACCCGGCAAACAACAGCCCCAGGCCGTAAAGCAGCCCGACCACCACCAGCAGCGCGAGGGCGACCACGCCGAAGGCCGCGACCAGCAGCACCGTGCCCAGCGCCATGCCCTCGAGGCCGCCGAGCTCGACATCTCCCAGGTTGATCGGCACCAGGCCGGTGTAGAGCGCCGCGAGCGCCAGCCCGAACACCAGGGCGAGCGCGATCATCAGCACGATGAAGGTCTTGGACATGATCTTGGCCCACACGCCGTGCGTCGTGGCCACGGCGTAACGGGTCTTGCCCCACCAACCTTTCGGAGGTTCCGGCTTCACAGGCGTTGCGGGTGCTCCGGTGCCTGCGGGTTGTGGGTCCACAGGTACTTCGAGCGTGGCAATCACTCCCTTCGGGTCGTTCGATTCCAGCGTGAGCCTGCCGGCGTTTTCGCCGGTGCCGAAAAGCGCGATCAGTCGCTCGCGGATGTTCGACAGCCCCACGCCGGTGCCGGCGGTGGCGGGGGAATCGGCCAGGCCCTTTCCGGTGTCCTTCACCTCGATGCGCACGCGCTTGCCGAGCGCGGTCATGATCGGCGTGACCACCACGTCGATGCGCCCGCCTTCCTTCTGCGGCTCCAGCCCGTGCTTGATGGCGTTTTCCACCAGCGAGGGCAGCATCATCGGCGGGAACGGCAGCTTCAGGAGGTCGTCCGCGCAGTGGATGTCGAATTCCAGGCGCGCGCCCATGCGCATCTTGAGGATGTTGAGGAAGGCGCGCACGAGCTCGATTTCCTGCCCCACCGTGGAGGTGGATTCGCGCATCTTGGGCAGCGCGTTTCTGAGGTACTGGATCAGGTGCCCGGTCATCTGGTTGGCCTGTTCCGGGTCCACCTCGGTGAGCGCCTGCACGTTGGCCAGCGTGTTGTACAGGAAGTGCGGCTCCACCTGCGCCTGCAGCGCCTGCAGCCGCGCCTCCACGATCTGGCGGTTGACATTGCTCTGTTCGGCTTCCTTCTTCTTCTGCTCGGCAAAGGCCGTGGCGCGGCGCGAGCGGTCGATGAAGTACTTGGCGATGAGCATCATGATGAACATCGGGATGAAGCCGAGCACCATGACCGACCCCACGCCGACGCGCCGCACGTCCGAGTGCACGGACGACTTGATGGAC
>CAZTYC010000367.1:0-2055 GCA_964617435.1 uncultured Burkholderiales bacterium | reverse complement strand
GTCATCTTCACGCGGCTCCAGCCCTGCTGGTAGGTGCCGTCCGGCACCAGCGCGGCGGCGGTGGCACCCACCGGCGCACCCGGAATCTGCGTCTGGCCGGTGAACACGTTCGGCGCGCCCAGCGCGGCGAGCAGCAATTCAGGTGTGGCGTTCTGGATCGGCTGATTCGGGCGGTGCGAGACTTCGCCTTGCAGCGCGATGCCGGCCGGGCCCTGGGTGTTGAACGAGAAGCCGACCAGGCGGATGTTCTCCGGATACTCGGCGAAGTAGGTTGCCTTCAGGTCAGTGCGCGCCTGGTCGCACAGCGTGGTGCCGGCGGCCGCCTGGAACGCGGCGGAACACACGGTGGCCGTCAGCGTGGCGTTGGCGCCGGTCAGCGCGGAGGTGACCTTGCCCTTGATGCCGGAGACGAACGGAATCCGGCTGTGGTAGTTCATGTAGTACAGGCCGAATTCGGTGTTGTTGAAATCGCTGGCCAGGTAGCGGAACGCCAGGCCGTACTGGCCCCAGTCGCTCGCATTGCGGTCGGCAGCCTTCGGCGCCCAGATGGCGGCGGCGGCGTCCGCCGGGCCCAGCAGGCCGGTGATCTGGGCGTTCAGCCCAGCCAAGGTCGGGCTGCCCGCCAACTGCGCCGGCGTGAAGACGGCGGGATTGGTGGCGGCGCGGCCGGTCAGGTCCTTGCGACGGCCAAAGCCGACGAACACTTGGTTGGCGTCATCCGAAGCGAAATCATTGTTGGACCAGTACGAACCCTTCGGATCGAGTTTGATCTTGTCGAAGTTGAACTGCACCCAGCCTTCCAGCGAGGCGTTCTTGGTCAGTTCCAGCGAGCCCCAGGCGCTCGAGGTGGGGATGAAGGCTTCCTTCAGTTCGGAACCCGGCACGCGCAACTTGGCGACGTCCACC
Source organism: uncultured Burkholderiales bacterium (assembly GCA_964617435.1). Classification (GTDB taxonomy): domain Bacteria; phylum Pseudomonadota; class Gammaproteobacteria; order Burkholderiales; family Usitatibacteraceae; genus UKL13-2. Next base: position 1,149 of record CAZTYC010000367.1, on the reverse strand, counting down.
GGGTTGATCACGTTGATGCCGTTGGGAATGAACGTGGATTCGCCCCAGGAAATCACCTGGTTGCCGGCGCGCACCTTGAAGTTCTTGCCGAACACGTCGAAGCCCTTGGACACGAAGGCGTCGAGAATCTTGGCATCCTGGCCGATGCGCTCGCGGCCGATCGGGCCCAGCGTGCTGGCCTTGCGGGTCTTGAAATCGACGAAATACAGGCCGCGACCGAAGAAGGACCAGTCGTCGTACTTGAGTTCGAGGTCGTGCGTAACCTTGAACAGTTCCGAAAACGGCTTGTTCTTGCTGTAGTTGCGGTCGCCGTCATCCTCGTTCACGGAACGCGAGGTGCCGCCGTTGGTGATGCCGATCAGGCTCTTGTCCGGATCCTGGGTACGCACCGAAATGCCAGCAGAAATCGTGGTGTCCAGGCTCCCGCTCAGGCCATTGTCGTACTTGAACTGGACGGCATTTGCCGTGCCCGCCAACACCAGGCCCACGGCCAGTGCGGACAGCTTGAGCGCCGGTTGCGCGCGGTTGAATTTCGAATATGACCTCATCGGGTTCTCCTGAGTGGTGGTTTCGGTTGTTTTGCTGTTTTCTTTTGGCGTCAGCTTCGGAAACATTGCGTTTCCAAGGCCGCGAATTGCGGCTACTTTACCTGAAATGCCAGAGTGAAGGCGCGCTGTGGCGCGCCTGCAACATTGTTGCTTTGCATCAATTTGCACATCTCAAAATGACCCGTGGGTCATTAACAAAATGTCGGGTCACAATGCTTCAAAAAGTCCGGCCGCGCCCATGCCGGTCCCGATGCACATGGTCACCATGCCCCACTTCTTTTTGTCGCGGCGCAGACCGTGCAGGAGCGTGGCCGCGCGAATCGCGCCGGTCGCCCCCAGGGGATGGCCGAGGGCAATCGCGCCACCCTGCGGATTGACCTTCGACATGTCGAGTCCCAGGTCCTTGCCGACGGCCAGCGCCTGCGCGGCGAAAGCCTCGTTGAGCTCGATCCAGTCGAGGTCGTCCTGCTTGAGGCCGGCCTGCTTCAGGACTTTCGGGATGGCCTTGATCGGCCCGATGCCCATGATTTCCGGCGGCACGCCGGCCACCGCGAAGGACACGAAGCGTGCAAGCGGCTGCACGTTGTATTTCTTCAGCGCC
>CAZTYC010000366.1:0-2066 GCA_964617435.1 uncultured Burkholderiales bacterium | reverse complement strand
CCGTAGTCGGTGATGTTCTTGACCACGCCCTTGACGATGGCGCCTTCCTTGAGCGTCTCGAGCAGCGCGGCGCGATCGGCGCCGAGGTTCTCTTCCATCACGGCGCGGCGCGATACGACCACGTTGTTGCGCTTCTTGTCGAGCTTGATGACCTTGAACTCGAGTTCCTTGCCTTCGAACATCGAGGTGTCCTTGACCGGACGGGTGTCGACGAGCGAACCCGGCAGGAAGGCGCGGATGCCGTTGACCATGACGGTCAGGCCGCCCTTGACCTTGCCCGACACCATGCCGGTGATGATGGTGCCCTTGTCGAGCGCCACGTCGAGCTCATGCCACGCGGCGAGCTTCTTGGCGCGTTCGCGCGAGAGCTTGGTGGCGCCGAAGCCGTCTTCGAACTTCTCGATCGCGACGGTCACGAAATCGCCGGGCTTGACTTCGACTTCCCCGCGATCATTCTTGAATTCTTCCACCGGGATGACCGACTCGGACTTCAGGCCGGCGTTCACCACGACGATGTTTTGGTCGACGCTGATCACTTCAGCGGTGATCATTTCGCCTTCGCGCATTTCCTGGCGCGTCAGGCTTTCCTCGAACAACGCGGCGAAGCTGTCGGGCGCGTGTTGGGAGACTTTGGAGGTTGAAACGGACATGGGGACAACTTTCTGGTTGGGTCGCACTCTTGCGAGGCTGCAAGGGCGACGGTTGGTCATTGCTGGAAATTCCGGGAGAACTCCAGCCCCGAACTGCAGGGGTACTGCAACACACTACGATTTCTTGCTTTGGGTCAAGAAGGAACCGGCCACCTCAAGATGGCCATCGACCCAAAAAATACTTTCCAATCAACGCCCTACCTCTTTGACTCGATCACCGCGAGGATTTTTTTGACCGCTTCCTCAGCAGAAATCTCTGTTGTTTCAATGAGATAGGCGTCTGGAAGGCAGCGAAGCGGCGCCACGGGACGATTCATGTCGCGGTCGTCACGCAGCATCAATTCCTTCAAAACGTCCGCCAGTATCGCAGAGTTTCCTTTTTGTTTCAACTGCTTAACGCGTCTTTCCGCCCGCGCCTGGACGCTGGCGGTGAGAAAAAACTTGGGCTTCGCATCCGGAAACACCACCGAGCCCATGTCCCGGCCGTCTGCGACCAGTCCCGGGGCCTGCCGGAAGGCCTTTTGGCGCTGTAACAGCGCGGAGCGCACCGCCGGGAGCGCCGCCACTTTCGAGGCTTGCTGGCCCGCCTCCTCGGTCCGGATGGCGTCAGTCACGTCGGCGCCGTCGAGCACGACCTGCTCGCCCTTGAACTGGACATCCAGCGTGGCCGCCAGGCGGGAAACGGCGGCCTCGTCCTCGATCGGAATGCCGCGGATCTTGGCCGCAAGCCCCACCAGGCGGTACAGCGCGCCGCTGTCGAGGTAATGGAACCCGAGCCGCCGGGCGACGGACTGCGCCACCGTTCCCTTGCCGGAGGCGGTCGGTCCGTCGATGGCGATGACAGGCACGGGCTGGTTCATGTCGAGATTCCGCGAAACACGTCAAAGTAATCCGGAAACGTCTTGGCCACGCACTTCGGGTCGTTGATCGTCACCGGCAGCCCTTTCAGGGCGCACAGCGAAAAGCACATGGCGATCCGGTGGTCATCATAGGTCTCGATGCCCGTCGCCGGCGCTTGCGGGATGGAAGGCGGCGTGATGCGCAGCGCGTCTGCACGCTCGTCGACCACCGCGCCAAACTTGCGCAGCTCCGTGGCCATCGCGGCCAGGCGATCGGTTTCCTTCACCCGCCAGCTGGCGATGTTGCGAAGGGTCGTTTCCCCCTCGGCGAACAGGGCCAGCACGGCAAGCGTCATGGCGGCGTCCGGAATGGCGTTGCAATCGAGGTCGATCGCCTGCAACGCGCCATCCGCCGGGGCGCGCGCCTCGATCCAGTCGTCGCCAGTTTCCACAACCGCGCCCATCCGCGCCAGCGCATCGGCAAACCGGACGTCCCCCTGGATGCTGACGCGACCGACGCCAGTGACCCGCACCGGACCGCCCCCGAGTGCGCCGGCGGCGAGAAAGTACGAGGCCG
>CAZTYC010000365.1:0-2074 GCA_964617435.1 uncultured Burkholderiales bacterium | reverse complement strand
GCCGAGCCCGAGCGCGACCGGCGCAAGGACACGGCCGATGCCGGCCCGCGTTTGCTCGGCAACTCGCAGCCGATCCAGCGCGCAAAGGAAATGATCGACAAGCTCGCGCGCAGCCAGGCACCGGTCTATCTCACCGGCGAATCGGGCACCGGCAAGGAGGTGGCGGCGCGGCGCATTCACCAGGGATCGACGCGGCGCGACAAGCCGTTCGTCGCCGTCAATTGCGGGGCGATTCCGGAAAACCTCATGGAGAGCGAGTTCTTCGGCTATCGCAGGGGCGCCTTCACCGGCGCGGAAACCGATCGCGAGGGCTATTTCCAGGCCGTCAATGGCGGCACGCTGTTCCTCGACGAGGTGGGGGACCTGCCGCTGCCCATGCAGGTCAAGCTCTTGCGCGTGATCCAGGAAAAGACCGTGCGCCGGCTCGGCGACACCGCGGAGCAGGCCGTGGACTTTCGCATCATCTCGGCCACGCACCAGAACCTGCACGACAAGGTGGCCGCCGGGGAATTCCGCCAGGACCTGTTCTATCGGCTCAATGTCATCGAGCTCAAGATGCCCAGCCTGCGCGAGATCCCCGAGGACATCCCGGAAATGGCCGCGCAGATCCTCGCGCGGATCGCACGGCCAGGCGGTGCCGCCGCGCCGGCGTTGTCCAAGGAGGCGGTGCAGGCGCTGGCGTCCTACGATTTCCCGGGCAATGTACGCGAACTGGAAAACATCCTCGAGCGTGCGGTCGCGCTTTGCGAGAGCGACTCGATCGGCGCCGAGGATCTCTACCTCACGCCGGCGCTGGCAAAGGGCGAAGGCAACGGCCAGGCGATGGTGCCGCCGGGTGACCGCAAGCTGCCGTTGCATGAGTACCTTGACCAGATCGAACGCGAGCAGATCATGAAGGCACTCGAGCAAACGCGCTTCAACAAGACGGCTGCGGCCAAGGTGCTGGGGATCACGTTTCGCTCCTTGCGCTACCGGCTCGATCGGCTCGGCATCGATTGATTTGCGGCGGCGAGCGCCCGACCATCGTGCGGTGACGGCATGCAGGTGAATTAGCCGGATACCGGGATGCGGAACCGCATTTCGGATTGACGGTCATCAGTCGATCCGCTCCGGACCGCTGGCCGGCCCCAGCCTCGCCACCCCTTGAGGACGGCGGTCTGCGGTCCGCTGGCGGGTACCCAGACCGGTGCGCTGAAGCCGCAAATCTGCCTTCGGCGGGCCTGAACCTTCCGCGCCCAGCGCCGATTTCGCGCGATACGCCGCATCCCGGCCCCGCGCGATGGACGCATATTTTCCCGAATCGTGCAAAACCCAAGCACGGACGCGGCGTTTGGGGCGATTTGCCCCTGGGACGCGCGTCTTTTCTGGCCTTTCACAAACTTAATGTCTCACATTAAGTTTCACGTCTTTTTTGCACTGCAAAACGGCCGGTAAACCCTTGTTTTTCCGTGTGATTTCACCCCGGAAAAAAAGTGTTTGCGTTTTCACAAAACCGCACGATATAGTGCTGCTCGGCCTCGATTGGCACTAGATATTGTGCCGGTTGTGGATGCTTCTGTTCCCAAGTTCGGTATGGTTTGTGGATGCCCTTGGGACGCGCGGTGGATAAGGTGTGGACGACTCCGCGTTCGGCGACTCGGGAATGGGCCCGGTCAGCGCCGCCAAGAAGCCTCCAAATCGCCCGTCAATGGCCGATAAGTAATTGATTTCAAAAATAAAAGACGTCCACCAGGAGACCCCGCAATGCAGATGTCATCCGACATTCGTCCGGCAAACACCACATTTGGTTTTGGCCTTACCTCTTCAAACCCGCAAAACACCGCAAACCCCGACTTTGCCGAGTCACGATACGCGGACTACAAGATCATCCGCCGCAACGGTTCAGTTGCGCCGTTCGAGCCGGCCAAGATCGGCGTGGCCATGACCAAGGCGTTCATCGCCGTCAATGGCTCGCAGGAAGCCGCCAGCGCGCGCATGCGCGAAATGGTGCAGCAGCTCACCGGCTCGGTGGTGCAGGCGCTGATGCGCCACAAGCCCACCGGCGGCACCTTCCACATCGAGGACGTGCAGGACC
>CAZTYC010000364.1:0-2088 GCA_964617435.1 uncultured Burkholderiales bacterium | reverse complement strand
ACCCGCAGCAGGAATACACGCGCAAGCTGCTCGGTTCCATTCCCAAGGGGTGGCATGGGGAGAAGGCTGCGTAGCGATTTCTCGTCGTTTCGTTATGATCGAAAAGGCCGTGCTTCAGGGCGTGTCTGTATTCGTTTGTCTTTGCTGAGCGCAACGAAAACAAATGACGCTGGCCCTTTTATTCCACAAATGCGCACTCACCGCCAATCAAGCCGGCAACACCAACTATGCCGCTGCGCCCACTGAAGTCCGCTATGTCTATGTCAACAAGGGCGACCAGAGCATCAGCTTTGATCCGCTGCCCGATCGGCCACAGACGCCCAACACTTTCACTGTGGCCGCCACGGCCACGAGCGGCCTCGCAGTGACCTTCCAATCGCAGACCACGGCCAAATGCACCGTCTCCGGCACCACGGTGACGCTCCTCAGTACCGGCACCTGCACCGTCCGCGCGCGGCAGACCGGCAATGGCAACTGGGCGGCAGCGGCGAATATGGATAGAAGCTTCACCATCACGGCGGGGAGCCAAGCCAGCCAGACCATCACCTTCAACGCCCTTGCCGACAAGACGATGGGGGAGGGGCCGTTCACGGTGACGGCGACGGCATCGAGCGGTCTTGCGGTCGCCTTCACCAGCGCCACGCCAACGACCTGTACGGCCACCGGCACCAATGGCACCACCATCACCTTGGTCGCGGCAGGGACTTGTACGATCCATGCGAATCAGGCGGGGAATGCGAGTTACCTCCCGGCGCCGCAGGTCTCCCGCTCATTCGCGATCAATGCGCAGGCGCAGGTGCATTACATTCATGCGGATCATCTGGGGACGCCCAGGGCGATCACCAAAGCAGCCGACAACACCGTGGTTTGGCGGTGGGAGAACACGGAGCCGTTTGGGGACAGCCAACCGGATGGGAATCCGAACAACGTCAACGGCACCAACCCGTTCGTCTATAACTTGCGGTTTCCGGGGCAGTACTTTGACACAGAGACAAACACGAACTACAACTACTTCAGGGACTACGACCCCTCGACGGGGCGGTATGTGCAGAGTGATCCGATTGGGTTGCTTGCGGGAGTCAACACATACAGCTATGTCGGAGGCAAACCCTTGACGTTTATTGATCCGTACGGTTTGCGTGGTGCCCCTTGGGCACCTCCGCAATCTGTTTGGACACAGCCGCAGTTGCCCGGCATGCCTCCACTTCCTCCGGGATGGCAACCAGTACCAAGGCCCGCGCAAAGTGGCCACTGGTTTCACGCCAGGAAATAGCTACATGGACGCCGCTGGCTATTACAACGGAGCGGGCAAGTTTGTTTGCCTCCGCTGGTATTGTCCAAGAGATCGGAACGTCTGTAGTGTCGATGACATCCGCATGGCAAATGACTTTATTCCTGCGGCCACGGATGCAAGTCGCCCGCCGAAAGGATGTGTTTGCGACGATTCGCGTTTCAAGGTTGACTATGATGTTCCGGACTTTTGGGCCAGGTTCAATGATGCCGCCCAAGCTGCCCAAGGAATTCTTCAATCGGGCAGTGGTACGCGCCTGGTCAGGCCGCGGTAGAACATGCTCTTCAAGATATTTAGTTTTGGGTTCGGATTGGTCTGCGTCTTGGGTGGCGTAATGTCACTCACCCGCACGCAACCGTTAATGGAAGGGTGTGGATCGGCGTGCTGGATAAACGGCCTCGCACTTGGACTCTTTGGCGAGTCTGGGGGGCGGCTTTTTATGGCGTCGGTTTGGGTATTGGTCGGAATCGGCTTTCTTTCTTTGTGGTGGCGATTGCTTCGGGTGGATCGCCTATTGCAGCAAACGAGGGTCGACGTTCAGCGATCACGCAGACCAGGGCAAGAACTCGATGAGGTGCAGGGACAGTTGCCGAATATGGATGACCAATCCGCAAACGCGCAAAAGCCTCCCGGTTCAAACTGACCAGCGCCGCTCTCTTTCAGTAGTAAAAAAGAAACCCTCTCCAACGCCCGCTGATCGCGGGCGTTGTCTTTTGGCCGCCGCGTTGCGCATAAATGGGGTCAGACTGAGGTGTCCCGGTTTTCACGGACGGTTTAGTTAAGCACCACGATACAGC
>CAZTYC010000363.1:0-2093 GCA_964617435.1 uncultured Burkholderiales bacterium | reverse complement strand
GCCTTCACTTCTCGGTCTCCACGTCCGGGATGTGGTTGAACGCGATCGCCAGCTTGCCGTGGTCCAACGCGCGATGCGCGCCGCCAAAATACGCCGCGTGCTTGCCGAAGCGCACGTTGAGGGAATCGATGGCGGCGTTGAGCTTGGCCTTCGCCGCGCTTTTCTCCAGATCGTCGAACAGGCGGCCGCTTTGCGCCTGCGCGGAGGACAGCCCGGAAAACACCACGCCCACCTGCAGCGGCGTGAGCGCCTTCTTCCTCGGCACCTTCAGCCAAAGCTGGTCGAGCGCGTGCAGCAAATCCCGCGTGTCTTGGGTTTCCAGAAACCGCACCGAGCCCTCGAACGGCGGCCCGTTCAGGTACTTGACCTTGATCGCCAGGTCGCTGGTGAACTGCCCGACCTTGCGCAGTCGCATCGCGGCCTTTTGCGTGAGGCGGTTGATGACCGCGTAGGCGTCGTCGCGATTGCGCACCTCCGGCGCCAGCACGTGCGAATGGCTGATCGATCCCATGCCGTGGTCGATGTCGTGCACCTCCTCGCCGCGCAGCTTTCTCCAGAAGCGCTCGCCGCCCACGCCGCCCCAGACGGTGCGCAACTGGTCTGGCGTCTGCGCGTACAGCGCGTCGATGCTGGTGATGCCGTACTTGGCCAGGCGCGCCTCCATGCTCTCGCCGATGCCGTTCAGCGCGCGCACCGGCAGGTGGCGGATGCGCTCGGGCACATCGGATTCCTCCAGCACCACCAAGCCATCCGGCTTTTGCATGTCGGACGCCAGCTTGGCCAGGAAGGTGTTTGGCGCGATTCCGATCGACACCTTCAGGTATTCGCCCACCTTCTCGGCCATGTTGCGCTTGATGCGACCGGAGAGTTCAATGGCCTTGTCGCGCGACTTGAAGCCCGCCGGCAGGTCGCAAACCATTTCATCGATGGACAGCACCTCGCGCACCGGCGCCACTTCGTCCACCGCCCGCACTGCGCGGTGGTGAAAATCGATGTACAGCTCGTGCCGGGCGACGACGAGGGCGATGTCCGGGATCCGCTTCTTCGCCTCGCCCACGTTGGTCAGCGTCTTGACGCCGAACTTCTTGGCTTCGTAACTGGCGGCGATCAGGCAGGTGGTATCGGCCAGCATCGGCACCACGCCCACCGGCCTGCCGCGCAGCTCCGGCCGCACCTGTTGTTCACAGGACGCGAAGTACGAGTTGAAATCGACCAGGAGCGAGGTGAGCGCCATCGCCCCATTTTGCGCCTCGAATCGGCGCGCGTCAGCCCCTGGGCCGGATCAGCGCGGGGCGTCGCTCAGGCGCAGGAACGTCGAGGCCAGCGTCTCGAAGCCGCGCTGGTCTTCGAGATCGAAGCGCGCCAGCGTTGGGCTGTCGATGTCGAGCACGCCGATCACACGGTCGCCGGAAATCAACGGTACCACGACCTCGGAATTCGACGCGCCATCGCAGGCGATGTGCCCGGGGAACTCGTGCACGTTCGCGACCAACTGGGTTTGGCGCGACGCGGCAGCCGCTCCGCACACGCCGCGCGGCACCGGAGCCACCGGAATGCGCACGCAGGCCGGCTTGCCCTGGAAGGGCCCGAGGACCAGATCGTCCCCGCGCAGGAGGTAGAGACCCGCCCAATTGAGGTCCGGCACCAGGTTGAAGATCAGCGCCGACAGGTTGGCGGCGTTGGCGATGAAGTCGCGCTCCCCGGCCAGCAGGCTCTCGAGCTGACGGTCGAGTTCGGCATAGAAGGCCGGCTTGCTGCCGGCGGAGACTGCGGACGCTTGGAACATGGGTCGCTGAAAATGAAATGGCGCGCCCTTTTGGGGGGCGCGCCAGTATATCAACCGGCTAAGGCCGGCCTTGATGCTTCAGGAATTACTTGGTCGGCGCCGGCTCGACCTTTTGCTTGTCGTGCTTTTGCTTGGCGATCTTCTTGCTTTGCTTGTTTTGCTTCTTGGCCAGCTTGGCGCGTTCCTTCTTGGTGACCTTGCCGTCGGCCTTGGCCTTGTCTTCGGCGGCTTGCACCTTGGCTTGGCCGGCGTCGAGCTTGGCGGCTTCCTTGGGGGTCAGTTGTCCAGACGCCACGCCCTGGTCGAT
>CAZTYC010000362.1:0-2114 GCA_964617435.1 uncultured Burkholderiales bacterium | reverse complement strand
GCCGTCCGGCGCGCCCACCGGCGCCATTTTCGGTGTGGCGAACATGCTCAACAAATTGCGCGACGAATACCCTGCTGATTATAGCGCCTGCGTTTTCGATCCCCCGGGCAAGACGTTCCGCGACGAGCTCTATCCGCAATACAAGGCCAACCGCGAAGCCATGCCCGAGGACCTCAGATCGCAGATCCCGCACATCCGCGAAACCGCAGAAGCCCTGGGCTGGCCGTGCATTCTGATTCCCGGCATGGAAGCCGATGATGTCATCGGCACCTTGACCAAGCATGCCGTGGCGCGCGGCGTCGAGACCATCATCTCCACCGGCGACAAGGACCTGGCCCAGCTCATCGAGGATGGGGTCCTTTGGTACAACACCATGTCCAATGAAAAATTGGGCGTGCAGGGCATCACGGAAAAATTCGGTGTGCCGCCCAACCGCATCGTCGATTACCTCACCCTCATGGGCGACAGCGTGGATAACGTCCCCGGCGTGGACAAGGTCGGTCCGAAGACTGCGGCCAAGCTGATCGCCGAATACGGCTCGCTCGACGGCATCGTCGCCAACGCCGACAAGGTCAAGGGCGTGGTTGGCGAAAACCTCCGCAAGGCGCTGGACTGGCTGCCCACCGGCAAGATCCTCGTCACCGTGAAGTGCGACGTGCCGCTCGATTTCGATTTCGACACCATCGACCACAAGGAACGCGATATCGCCAAACTGGACCAGTTGTATGAATCCTATGGCTTCAAGTCGATGCGCGCGGCGCTGCACAAGGGCAAGGGTGGCGAGGCTGCGCCCGCCACCGGCGATGCGGCGCAGGGCGCGGTGTTCAAGCAGGCCGCGAAGGACACCGGCGCGGCGCGATGGTCCGCTTCTCAAGCCCCTCTCCCCCCCGCGGGAGAGGGGTTGGGGAGAGGGGGCGGTCCGACTTTCGTCGCAACGCGAAATTACGAGACGATTTCCACGCTGGAACAACTCGACACCTGGATCGCCAAGCTCAACGCCGCCGAACTCGTCGCCCTCGACACCGAGACCACCAGCCTCGACCCGATGACGGCGCGCATCGTCGGCCTCTCGTTTGCCTGTGTGGCAGGCGAAGCCGCGTACCTGCCCTTGGCGCATGCCTACCCCGGCACCCCGGACCAGCTGAATTTTGATGCGGCCATCGGCAAACTCATGCCCTGGCTGACGGATCCCGCCAGGAAGAAGCTCGGCCAGAACATCAAGTACGACCTGCACGTGTTTGCCAATCATGGCATTGCCGTACAGGGCTACGTGCACGACACCCTGCTGCAAAGCTACGTGCTGGAAAGCCACCAGCGCCACGACATGGAATCGCTCGCCACGCGGCACCTGGGCGCCACCGGCATGCTGTCGTTCGAAGATGTGGCCGGCAAGGGGGCATCACAGATCAGCTTCGACCAGGTCTCGATCGACGTCGCCACCAAATACTCAGCCGAAGATTCGGACGTCACGCTGCAATTGCATCACGCCCTCCTTCCGCAAATCGTCAACGACGCGCCGCTCAATCGCGTTTACAGCGAGATCGAAATGCCGACCACGCACGTGCTCCTGAAAATGGAACGCAACGGCGTGCTGATCGATGGCGCGCTGCTGGACAAGCAGTCCGGCGAGCTCGGCCAGAAGATGCTGGAGCTGGAACACAAGGCGCACGAGCTTGCGGGCCAGCCGTTCAACCTGGGCTCCCCCAAGCAGCTCGGTGAAATCTTTTTCGAAAAGATGAAGCTGCCGGTGATCAAAAAGACGCCGGGCGGTGCGCCGAGCACCGACGAGGAAGTGCTCACCAAGCTAGCCGAGGATTTCCCGCTGCCCAAGGCCATCCTGGAATACCGCAGCGTCTCGAAACTGAAAAGCACCTACACCGACAAGCTGCCCAAGATGGTGAACCCCAAGACGGGCCGCGTGCACACCAATTACGGGCAGGCGGTGGCGGTGACCGGGCGGCTCTCGTCCAACGACCCCAACCTGCAAAACATCCCCGTGCGCACCGAGGAAGGCCGGCGCATCCGCGAAGCCTTTATCGCCCCGCAGGGCAGCGTGATTGTTTCGGCGGATTACTCGCAGATCGAGCTTCGCATCATGGCGCACCTTTCCGGCG
>CAZTYC010000361.1:0-2126 GCA_964617435.1 uncultured Burkholderiales bacterium | reverse complement strand
AGATTGATCAACGCCGCCATGGCCAAAGCCCCGGCGAGGACCCCCAGGATGGCCAAGAAATGGCCGGTCAGCCGCATCAAGGGCGCAGCTCCAGCCCTCGCAGCAAACATCATCGCAATGGACAGCCCCACGCCGATGCAGATCGGAAACGCAAGCCACAAGGCAAACACTTTGGGCATCAAATCGGGCATGAAGTACGCGCCCAGAATGGCGCCGCCTGCGATGGCACCGAATGCAGTGACGATCCAACCAATCAAAAGGCCGGGGGACATGGGCAGTTTCCTTTGCAACGAATCGACTGGCAAGACTGCAGATTACCGCAGATGGAACCCGATGCAAACCTGGGATCGGGTGCGGCCGCCGGCCCATGTTTGGGTCGAACACCGCACCTTGAATCGGTGTCTTGTCCGCGGATTCTTGTCGGGTCAAACAACAGGAACGCGTGGTGTCATTCCAGCGGAATGCGCTTGGCATTCGCGGCAAGCCACTGGTCGAGCGACTGCAAGGCGGGGTTGAGTGCCTTCGAGGCTGCGACGCTGCGCTTGGCGCAGAAGTCCTCCGCGAATTCCTCGTAGAACTGGAACATGTTGCCCAGATCCTCGGCGCCGGGGAAGCCAAATGCGCGGAACGCGGCGGCCGATACGGCGTTGTATTTCACTGGAACCCCCAGTGCACGGCCCATTGCTGCGGCCATCTGCTCTCCTGTGGGGTGTTCGCCCGCGATGCCGATGTGCTGGCCGATGGTCTCCGGCCCCTTTTTGAAAATGCCATAGGCGCACCGCCCAATATCTTCCGCCGCGATACCCGGCATGGGGGCCTTGCCCATCGGCAACGTGATGGCGTATTGGCCGTCCGGGCCTTTCTTGGGGCCCATGCCGAAGTAAATGAAGTTGTCCCAGTAAAACGACGTGTACAGGAAAGTCGTGGGCACGCCGGCTTCGGTGAAGCGCGCGTTGGATTCCCCCTTGGCATCAAAATGCGGCACCTTGTAGTGTTCCATCAAGGTAGGCATGCGGTTGTCACTGAGCGGTACCCAGTTGCGCGTGTCTTCCAGTGTCGACCAGATGGCGTGCTGGATGCCGGCCGCCTTGGCCGCCCGTGCAAAGGTAGCGACATTCTGCTTCTCCTTTTCCGGCGAAAAATGCGCCCAAAAGAACGTGACAAAGAACGCCCCGTAACAGCCGGACAGGGCCTGGGTCAGTGCTGCCTCGTCGTCAATATCCGCCCCCACCACCTCTGCCCCCTGGGCCGCAAGCGCCCTGGCCTTGTCAGAGTTCACGTCGCGCGTGATGGCGCGGACGGCAAAGCCACCTTGCGGGTCGGACAGAATGGCGCGAACCAAGCCACCGCCTTGTGCGCCAGTGGCGCCGATGACAGCAATTGTTTTCTTGTTCATGATGTTCTCCTTGGGGTTATTGGGTAATGTACTTGATTTGCGGTGGCGCGGAGCGCGCACAATTCCGGTATTCTCCGATCAACGATCATGAGTTTGGTTCCACAACGCTTTTCACCCGAATGGGAGGTTGAGTTCCAGGCCTCGCGTCGCGCCGCGCTGGCCGAGATCAATGCCACGACCTACGGGTTCGTGGCGGGCCTCGTCATGGTGTTTTGCATCTGGGACTGGTACGTGGATCCTACCGGCTGGCAGCATGCGTTGCCAATTCGCGCGCTGGGCGCAACCATGGCGATCGCGCTGGGGATCCTCCAAAAGCAGTCGGGCCGTGTGGACTGGGCCCCGGCGATTGCGAAGGCACGGTTTGCGGCGACGACCCTCGCGGTAGCCGGCGCCCTGCTGGTGCTCGACCAGGGCTATGAATTCGGCATCGCGGGCCTGGTCTCGCTGGTATTGGTCGGGCCGTATCTGGCCATGGATCGGCGCGACCTGCTCAGGCTCTATGCGCTTCCGTCCGTGGGGATTGCCCTGATCCTGATGCTGGGGCCCTTCAATCAATTCGCCATCGTCAATTCGACGATCTTCTTGGTGCTGGCGGTGCTGGTCGGCATGATCCTGTCCAGAGTCCTTGAAGTTGCCAATCGAAAGGCATTCGCATTGGAGATGCAGCTCAAGGTCGAAGCGCGAACCGACTCGCTGACCGGGCTGACCAACCGGCGCGCGATGGAGGCGG
>CAZTYC010000360.1:0-2162 GCA_964617435.1 uncultured Burkholderiales bacterium | reverse complement strand
AGGGCATGGGCGGCGGGGACGACAGTCGGGGCGGGGGAGACTACGCGCGGGCCTCCAGCGGCGGCGGGGCGCCCAAATCCGCGCCTGCCAAATCGGCGCCGGCCAAGTTTGACGACATGGACGATGACATTCCGTTCTGAGGAATGCGTGCACCAATAAAAAACCGCGGCAAGCCGCGGTTTTTTTTGTTTTCTGGAAGGCTCAGGCTTTCTTGATCTTTTCCAGCATCTTGAAAATGCCCTTGGTGGAGCCTTGGAACAGGCGCTTGTATTCCTTGCCCAGGCAGCGGCGTTCCAGGGTATTGCGGCGGGTGCGCTTGCGTTCTCCGGCCATGATGTCCTCGTTCAATAAGTTGGGTTGCGACGAAACCGAGAATTTTAGCCGATCATCGCCCGGATGTCACCCGCGACCTTCAAACCGAGAAGGACGATCCGCAGCCGCACGTGGATGACGCGTTCGGGTTCTTGATCACGAATTGCGCGCCTTCCAGCCCCTCGGTGTAGTCGATTTCCGCACCGATCAGGTACTGGTAGCTCATCGGATCGATGAGCAGCTTCACGCCATTCTTCTCCATGACCGTGTCGTCCTCGTTCGACACCTCGTCGAACGTGAAGCCGTACTGCAGTCCGGAACAACCGCCGCCCGTCACGAACACGCGCAGCTTGAGGTCGTCATTGCCTTCCTCGATGATCAGGGACTTGACCTTGTCCGCCGCGCTATCGGTGAAGACGAGCGGCGCGGGCATCATTGACATGTCGTTCATGGACTTCTCTCCAGGGTTTTCGGAATGATTGAGTTGCGGGCCGGGCAGGTTCTCAGTCCGCGCTGCCGGCGGACTTGAGTTCGATGACCTTTTCGCCGATCTTGTTGTCGTCCACGTGCACCATGCGGCCCATCACGATCGCGCCGACGTGGATTTCGATCGTCTTGTACGTCACATCTCCCGTGACACGCGCCTTGGGCAAAAGTTCAAGGTATTGGGAGGCGTGCACGAGGCCGGCCACGGTGCCGTTGATCACCACGTGGCCGACATGGATGTCGCCCTCCACCTTGGCGAGTTCGGACAGCACCAGCGTTCCCGGCTTTTCCCCCACCGCACGGATGTTTCCCTTCACGCACCCGTCGATGCGCAGGCCGCCGGTGAAGTGGATGTCACCCGTAATGGTGGACCCCGCGCCGATCAGGCTGTCGATCGGGCTAGGCTTGGTGTTCTTGTTGCCAAACATGCGGGGCCTCCTTTCGGACGCTACAGATTGACGCCCTTTTGGGCGCGGACTTCGAAATTGGGGGCCGCCAGCAGTCTGACCTGGACCGATTTCAGCACCGTCCCTTCCGGGATTCTAAACCTGCCGTCCGCCTTCTGATAGAAACGGAACTCGATCAGCGGCGCGCTGGCCTTGACCTCGGCGTCAGTGGGGATGCTGATCGCCTGCATCGGGGCGTTGGCCTGGCCGTCCTGCTGGTAGCGCACGATCAACTGAAGCTTGCCCTTGAAATCGGTCTTGCGCTGCCCGCCCTGCGTCAGCAACAACCGGTACCGGAATTCGCCCGGCATCACGTCCGGCTCCACTTTCAGATTGGTGATCGCGAGGCCGTCGGGAACGCTGCCGGAGGACATGATGTTGCGCAGGAAGCCCAGATCCTCCTTGAGGCTGGTGTTCTCTTCCTGCAACTGGGCAAGGTTGCGCGTGAATTCTTCCAGAGAGGCCTTTTCAACCTTGAGCTGCCCCTCACGCTCGTTGAGCAGCGTCTTGGTCATGGCGAACTCGCGCGTCAAGCGCGTGTTTTCGTCCTTGAGCCGCTCGATTTCCGCGGTCGCCTCCGCGCGGTTGAACCCGGTGATGCGATATTGGTTGTCGATCAGGTACCACGCCACCGCGCCGGCCACGCCGAGGATCAGGCCGTACCACGCCAATTGCAGGTACCAGGGCTTCTGCGTCCGGATCGCCATGCGGTCCGAGCGAATGCCGATGCGCGAGCGCACTTTGCGCCAGGCTCCCCGCAATTTCATTTCGCTCAACATGGTGTTGAAGGGCCCGCGAGAGTCTGTTGCGCCAAGGCAGCCACAGAGTGAAAAAGCCGCCGAATCGCTTCGGCGGCTTTGTCTTGCAGGCCGGAGCGCAGGTTAGCGCTTCGAGAACTGCTTGCGACGGCGGGCTTTG
>CAZTYC010000359.1:0-2168 GCA_964617435.1 uncultured Burkholderiales bacterium | reverse complement strand
GGTCCACGCCGCGCTCCGCAGCCACGCGCTCGGCGCCCTCGGCGTACTTGGCCAGAGTGTAGGACAACCCGGCGATCAGGAAATAGGTTCCCGCCAAGAGGCCCGCCTGCACGAACTCGGCGACCACCGCGTCGAGCACCAGGAAGCGCCAGGACTGCTCCATCAGCACCGCGAGGGCCGCCATGGCCGCATGGAAGAAGGCCATGCGGCCGCGCGATACCAGGCTCGATGAGGCGATGCTGACGAGCAGCAGCAGCCCCAGGCCGCTCTTCACGCCGCCGGCCGCGTACATCAGGAGCGTGATGGCGAACACATCGACCACCACTTGAAGGGTCAGGTGCAGGTTGGGCGCGGGCACGCGCAGCTGCGCCGCCGCCGCCAGGCCGACTGCGGACACGAACAGGAAGGACAGTGAGCCGATGGCAAACGGCAACAGCGCCGGCTCGAAAAAGGACCGGCGTTGCATCCCCCAATAGAACAACGCGAGGATGATCGCCACCACGATGCGGTAGCGGCAGAAGATGGTCAGCGATCGCCACACTGTTTCGGAGCGGGACGCGGGCGGTTCGGCCCCCGGCAACGGGGGGGCGCCGGCGCGGGAGGGGGCGGCGATCGCTTCAGCCACGGGTCCCGCCAGGGATCGCACCGGCAACGACTTGCAAGGTCAGGCCGATTCGCGACGCAGGCACTGTTCCGGCGTGCGGCAGAGGATTTCGCCGTCGCGCTGCATCGAGTCCGATTCCGGCATGTGCACGCCGCAGCGCGAGCAACGCACCATGCGCTCGGCGACGCCGCCCTTGTTGCCCGGGCCGCGCGTGTCCGACGGCGGACGCTGACGGGTCAGCAGTGATTTGAAGGTCAGCAGCGCGATGACCGCCAACAGCAAGGTGAGCAGCAGTTTTCCCATGGATTCGGCACGCCGGAAACGTGAACGGGAATACTACACCGCCCCCTACTTTTCGACGAATGCCCGCTCGATGACGAAATGGCCGGGCGAATCCATGTGGCCCTCGACGAAGCCCCGCTTGAGGCAGAGGTCGCGCGAATCCCGGAGCATCTCCGGGCTTCCGCAGATCATGACCCGGTCCGTCTCGATGTTGAGCGGCGGCAGGCCGATGTCCGCGGGCAGCTGGCCGGAATCGAGCAACGAGGTCACGCGGCCCTGGTGGCGGAACGGCTCGCGCGTAACGGTCGGGTAATAGATCAACTGCTTGCGCACCTGCTCGCCGAAAAATTCGTTGTCCGGCAACTCGCGGCTGATGACGCCGTCGTAGGCCAGCTCCGCCACTTCGCGGCAGCCGTGCGCCAGGATCACCTTGTCGAAACGCTCGTAGGTTTCCGGGTCCTTGATGATGCTCATGAAGGGCGCAAGGCCCGTGCCGGTGCACAGCAGATACAGGTTGCGGCCGGGCAGCAGGTTTTGCATGATAAGCGTGCCCACGGCCTTGCTGTTCACCAGCAGGGTGTCGCCCACCTTCAGGTGCTGCAGGCGCGAGGTCAGCGGCCCGCTTTGCACCTTAATGCTCAGGAACTCGAGGTGCTCGTCATAGTTCGCGCTGACCATGCTGTAGGCGCGCATCAGCGGCTTGCCTTCGACCTCGATCCCGATCATGGTGAACTGGCCGTTCAGGAACCGGAATGAGGGATCGCGCGTGGTGGTGAAGCTGAATTGCCTGTCCGTCCAGTGGTGCACGGAAAGGACGCGTTCGCGGAAGACGGTGGCCATGGGGAGGATCGATCAAAGGCGGGGTTGGGCATACACCACGATGCGGCCGCATGTGCAGCGCACCAAACAAAAAGCCGGTTTTCACCGGCTTCTTGGTCAAGACATCTGGCCGGCGGGAGGATTCGGTCACCTCGTGGCACTCGCTGCGCTCGTGTCCACTCCTCGACCCCGGCTCGGCCTGAGGCCTCGCCTTTCTCATCCTCACACCAAGCACGCAGGTGCTTGGTGTCTCCCGACAACGGCAAATCTGGTCGGGGTGAGAGGATTCGGTCACCTCGTGGCACTCGCTGCGCTCGTGTCCACTCCTCGACCCCGGCTCGGCCTGAGGCCTCGCCTTTCTCATCCTCACACCAAGCACGCAGGTGCTTGGTGTCTCCCGACAACGGCAAATCTGGTCGGGGTGAGAGGATTCGAACCTCCGGCCTCTACGTCCCGAACGTAG
>CAZTYC010000358.1:0-2169 GCA_964617435.1 uncultured Burkholderiales bacterium | reverse complement strand
ATCGGCCGCGCCGGCATCGGTGTCGACAACGTCGACATCCCGGCAGCGACCGCTCGCGGTGTGATCGTGATGAACACGCCGCACGGCAACTCGATCACGACGGCCGAACACGCGATCGCGTTGATGTTCGCCCTCGCCCGCGAGATTCCCGCGGCGAACGCCTCGACGCACGCCGGCAAGTGGGAAAAGAACCGCTTCATGGGCGTCGAACTCACCGGCAAGACGCTGGGCATCATCGGCTGCGGCAACATCGGCTCGATCGTCGCCGAACGCGCGAAGGGCCTGCGCATGAAGGTCGCGGCGTTCGACCCGTATCTGAGCCCCGACCGCGCCGAAACGATGGGCGTCGAGAAGGTTGAGCTCGAGGACCTCCTCGCCAAAGCCGATTTCATCACCCTGCACACGCCGCTCACCGACAAGACGCGCAACATCCTCGACGCGAAGTCGCTCGCGAAAACGAAGAAGGGCGTGCGCATCATCAACTGCGCGCGCGGCGGCCTGATCGACGAAGCAGCCCTGAAGGACGCCATCGCCAGCGGCCATGTCGCCGGCGCAGCGCTCGACGTGTTCGAGACCGAACCGGCCAAGGAGAACGTGCTCTTCGGATCCGACAAGGTCGTCGCCACGCCGCACCTTGGCGCCTCGACGACGGAAGCCCAGGAGAACGTGGCCCTGCAGGTGGCCGAGCAGATGTCCGACTACCTGCTCACGGGCGCGATCACGAACGCGATCAACATGCCCTCCATCACCGCCGACCAGGCGGCGATCATGAAGCCCTGGATTTCGCTCGCCGAAAAGCTCGGCGCCTTCGCCGGCCAGCTGACCGAAACCAGCTTCAAGGCCGTCGAGATCATCTTCGAAGGCAATGTTGCCGAACTCAATACGCGCGCCCTCACGCAGGCAGCACTTGCCGGCCTGCTCAAGCCGAACCTCTCTGAAGTCAACATGGTCAACGCCCCGATTGTGGCGAAGGAACGCGGCATCCAGGTCAGCGAAGTCCGCCGCACGCAGCACGGCGCCTATGAAGGCTACCTGATGCTGAAGGTGACGACCGAGCGCCAGACCCGCGAAGTCGCCGGCACGGTGTTCTCCAATGGCGTGCCGCGCCTCATCCAGGTCAAGGGCATCGACATGGAGTCCCACTTCACGCCGCACATGCTCTACGTGACCAACGAGGACAAGCCGGGCTTCATCGGCCGCCTCGGCACGCTGCTCGGCGACGCAAAGGTCAACATCGCCTCGTTCAACCTCGGCCGCACCGGCCCCGGTGGCGACGCGATCGCCCTCGTGGAAGTCGACGCGCCTGTCCCCGAAACCGTCCTCGCAGAGCTGCGCAAGCTGCCCGTCGTGAAGCAGGCCAAGGCACTGGTGTTCTGATGACAGGCGTTGCAGTGATCGGCGCCCAGTGGGGCGATGAAGGCAAGGGCAAGATCGTCGACTGGCTGTGCGAGCGCGCCAGCGTGGTCGTCCGCTTCCAGGGCGGCCACAATGCGGGCCACACGCTCGTCATCGGCGACAAGACCTACAAGTTCTCGCTGCTGCCCTCGGGGATAGCGCGACCGAACAAGCTGTCGGTGATCGGCAACGGCGTCGTGGTCGATCCCTGGGCCCTCATCGCCGAGATCGGCCGCATGACGGAACAGGGCCTCTCGATCACGCCGGCGAACCTGCTTATCGCCGACAACGCGCCGCTGATCCTGCCGCTGCACGGCGAACTCGACACGCTGCGCGAGACCTCGAACGCGGGAACGCGTATCGGCACCACGAAGCGTGGCATCGGCCCCGCCTATGAAGACAAGGTCGGCCGTCGCGCCTTGCGCACGATCGACCTCTCCGATGTCAGCGCGCTGCGCGGCAAGGTCGACAACCTGCTCCAGCACCACAACGCGCTGCGTCGTGGCATGGGCCAGTCCGAGATCGACGCCGCCAAGCTCACGGCGCAGCTCACCGAGATCGCACCGAAGGTCGTGCCATTCCTCGGCCCCGTCTGGAAACGCCTGCACGAAATCCGCATGCGCGGCGAACGCATCCTGTTCGAAGGCGCACAAGGCGCCCTGCTCGATATCGACCACGGCACCTACCCGTACGTGACATCGTCCAACACCGTCGCAGGCCAGGCCGCCGCCGGTTGCGGCATCGCCCCGCGCGCGCTGACCTACGTGCTGGGCA
>CAZTYC010000357.1:0-2205 GCA_964617435.1 uncultured Burkholderiales bacterium | reverse complement strand
AGCGAATGCAGGCCAGTCGAAATCGGGATAGGCAGAGAGATGCGCGTTGTAGTTGCCCACCGCTCCGTTGATCTTGCCCAGGCACTCGACGCGCTCGATTTCAGCGATTGCGCGCCGCAGGCGCGCCACCACGTTGGCCATTTCCTTGCCCAGCGTGGTCGGCGTGGCGGGTTGCCCGTGTGTGCGAGACAGCATCGGTTGTGAGGCATGCGCGTGGGCGATTGCCGTCAACGACGCGTCGATGCGCTTCAATGCCGGGACGAGGCAAGCCTTGCGCGACTCGGACAGCATCAACGCGTGCGAAAGATTGTTGATGTCTTCGGATGTGCACGCGAAGTGAATGAAGGACTGCGCCTTCATGACCTCCGGATTTACGGCAAGGCGCTCGCGGATCCAATATTCGACCGCCTTGACATCGTGATTGGTGGTGGCCTCGATGGCCTTGATGCGCGCGGCGTCCTGCACGGAAAAGTTTGCGGCGGCGGCGCGCAATTCGGTGATCGTTTGTGCGGAGAAAGGCCCGCACTCGGCGATGCCGGGGTCGGCCGCCAGCGCCAGCAGCCATTCGATCTCCACCCGCACCCGCGCCTTCATGAGGCCGTATTCGCTGAACCACTCGCGCAGGGCGGCGGATTTTTTCTCGTAGCGGCCATCCAGCGGCGAGAGCGCGGTCAGGGATTCAAGCGGCAGGCCGGTGGTCTGGGCGGTCATGGGGATCTGGACTCTGGATTGACTGCAAATTTTATCATCGCGCCCGTGCCGGACCGTCCGTGGCGGCGGGGATGCGCACGTGCCGATGCTATACTTTTCACAGGTATACGGAGGAGTTTGCGGATGGGGTAAGCGCCGCAAACAACGTTTCCGCGCGAACACAAAAACAAGCCGCGCGCGGGTTGCAAGGACCTGAAATGAAACTAGTTGCATCCCTGACCAGCCCCTATGCGCGCAAGGTGCGCATCGTCATGGCCGAAAAGCGCATCGACTGCGAATTCGTGCCCGAAAACGTCTGGGCGGCCGACACGCGCGTGGGCCAGTACAACCCGCTGGGCAAGGTGCCCGTGCTGGTGCTCGACGATGAGTTGTGCCTGTACGATTCGCGCGTGATCACCGAATACCTGGACGGCGTGACCCCGGTCTCGCGGCTGATCCCCGAAGGCGGTCGCGAACGCGCGCTGGTCAAGCGCTGGGAAGCATTGGCCGACGGCATTACCGATGCAGGCGTGGCGATCTTCCTCGAGCGCAAGCGTGAGGCGGCGCAACAGGGCGCGGACTGGATGAAGCGCCAGGCGGGCAAGGTCGAATCCGGCATCGCCGCCGCGGCGCGCGAACTCGGCGAGCGCGACTGGTGCCACGGCGTCGGCATCTCGCTGGCGGATATCGCCTTGGGCAGCGCCCTGCTGTGGCTGGAATTCCGCCTTCCGGAGTTCAAGTGGCGCGCGCAGCACCCGAATCTGGCGGCGCACATCGAAAAGCTCGAGGCGCGCCCCTCGTTCATGGAGACGGTTCCTAAAGTCTAGGACTGGCGCGGCGTCTGGCACGTTTTTGGCCCGAAAGGGCCGCCAGTGCTGGGGTTTTGCCCTTAGGTGCTGACGCCGGTCAGGCGATGATGCCGCCGCCCAGGCACACCTCGCCCTGGTAGAGCACGGCGGATTGTCCCGGCGTGATCGCCCACTGGGGTGTTTCGAACCGCAGCGCGAAAGTATGGGCATCGACAGGATTGAACGCGCATGCGGCATCCTGCTGCCGATAGCGGGTCTTGGCGTCAAACGACCCCGGCTCGGGCGCGCGGCCGGCGATCCAGGTGGCGTCGATCGTCTGAAGCGTGGATTTCATCAGCGCGGGATGCTGGTGGCCCTGCACGACAATCAGCCGGTTGCGCGGCAGGTCCTTGCCGGCCACGAACCACGGCTCCTGGGTGCCGTCGCGACGCCCGCCGATTCCCAGCCCCTGCCGCTGCCCGAGGGTGTAATACATGAGTCCCTCGTGGCGTCCGACGGTTTCGCCTTCGGGCGTGACCATGTCGCCCGGCGAGCGGGGCAGGTAGCGCTGCAGGAACTCGCGGAACGGCCGCTCGCCGATGAAGCAGATGCCCGTGGAGTCCTTCTTGGCGTGGTTGGGAAGCCCGGCCTGGCGCGCGATGTCGCGCACCGCGCTCTTTTGCAGGTGGCCGACCGGAAACACCGCGTGTGAAATCTGCGCCTGCGT
>CAZTYC010000356.1:0-2217 GCA_964617435.1 uncultured Burkholderiales bacterium | reverse complement strand
CTCAACGCCCGCGCTTGTCCGCCCGGCGCGCACTTCATGCTGCTCAAGTCCATGGATCTGGCAGTTCCAAGTTTCATCGATGGCTGCTAGTTTCGCCGCGTTTCGACGAGGCGGCAAGGCCCGGGGTGGACCTTGAAAACGCGGGCGCGCCGTCCGGCTCCGCGCGGCTCATGCCATGCGGGCCAGTTGCTTGAGGTGCGCGACCCGGATCGCTGCAGGCGGATGGGAGTCGTAGACCGCGGAATGCAAGGGGTCCGGCGTCAACGTGGCGGCGTTGTCGCGATACAGCTTCACCAGCGCGCTGATCAGGTCCGTGGCCTCGGTTTGCCCGGCCGCATAGGCATCGGCCTCGAACTCGTGCTTTCGCGAAATGAGACTTCCCACCGGCGTAAACCAGAAGGTGAAGACCGGCAAGACCAGGAAGAACAGCAGCAGCGACACCGAGACGTGGGGCGGTTGCCCATGCAGGGGAAAGCCGAGACCCTCGTAGAACCAAGGCTTGTCGATCACCCAGCCCATCGCCACGAGCACGGCGAGTGTCAGCGCGAACTGCCCGACGATGCGCTTGACGATGTGCTTGCGCTTGAAGTGGCCCAGCTCGTGCGCCAACACCGCCTCGATCTCCGGGCCGGTCAAGCGCTCGATGAGCGTGTCGAAGAACACGATGCGCTTGGTCTTTCCGAAGCCGGTGAAGTACGCATTTCCGTGGCTGGAACGCTTGGACCCGTCCATGATGAACAATCCCTTGGAGGCGAACCCGCACTTGGCCAGCAGCGCCTCGATGCGCGCCTTGAGCGATTCATCCGCCAGCGGCTGGAACTTGTTGAAGAGGGGCGCGATGAAGTTGGGGTAGATCGCCAGCATGGAAAGGCTGAAGGCCAGCCAGAACAGCCAGACATACAGCCACCACAGGGCGCCCATCCGTTCCATGAGCCAGAACACGATCAGCAGCAGGGGGATGCCCAAGGCGGCGGACAAAGCGATCCCCTTGGCGGCATCGGCGATGAACAGTCTCCAGGTCATCTTGTTGAAGCCGAACCGCTCCTCGATGACGAAGGTGCGGAACAAGCCGAAGGGCAGCGACACCAGGCCCGACACCAATGTCAGCCCCGCAAACAGCGCCACGCCAGCCGCGTAAGGTTGCGTGAACAGGGAATGTGCCAGGTTCGACATCGCGGCCACGCCGCCGCCGAGCGTCAGTACCAGCAACAGCAGGGCGTCGAACACCGATTCGACCATGCCGGTGCGCTGCTTGGCGGCGGTGTAATCGGCGGCCTTGCGGTGGGATTCCACCGAAATGGCATCCGCGAAGTCGGGCGGAACGGCGTCGCGATGCGCCAGCACATGCGCGAGGTGGCGGCGCGCCAGCCAAAGCGTGAAGGCCAGGCTGACGGCGAGAAACGCCAGGAATGCAAGGGTGAAGGAGGACGATCGCATGGGAAATGGAACGAAGTGGTGGGGCGTGACCCGCGCCTGGCGCGTGCAGGCCGGATTCGCGGGTGTGTACCAGCTAAGCGCCGGAGCCCTTGGGAACGCCGCCACGTTGAAGGGCGTTCATGCCGGCGAACCACGATCAAGTTTGGCTGATGCGGATTATAAGTCGCGCGCCGCTGGGTCCGGCCTTCCCGGCCATTCATGAGAAAATGCCGCGTCGCGATGAGCCTCGCCTGAAATCAGCCCCCACATGCCCCAAGACCAAAACAACCTCATCTGGATCGACATGGAAATGACGGGGCTGAGCCCCGAGACGGACCGCATCATCGAGGTCGCCATCGTGATCACCGACGCCCAACTCAACACGGTGGCCGAGGGCCCGGTCCTGGTGATCCGGCAGGCCGACGCCGTGCTCAATGGCATGGATTCCTGGAACCAGGCAACGCACAAGAAATCCGGGCTCATCGACAAGGTGAAGGCCAGCACGCTGACGGAGGCCGAGGGTGAAGCCCGGATGATCGAGTTCCTCAAGCAGCACGTTCCTGCGAGCACCTCGCCGATGTGCGGCAATTCGATCTGCCAGGACCGGCGTTTCATGGCGCGTCACATGCCGAAGCTGGA
This sequence comes from uncultured Burkholderiales bacterium, assembly GCA_964617435.1. Taxonomy (GTDB): domain Bacteria; phylum Pseudomonadota; class Gammaproteobacteria; order Burkholderiales; family Usitatibacteraceae; genus UKL13-2. Next base: position 162 of record CAZTYC010000356.1, on the reverse strand, counting down.
GGCCTATTTCCACTACCGCAATCTCGACGTGTCGACGCTGAAGGAGCTTTGCAAGCGCTGGAAGCCGGAGCTGGCCAAGGGCCTGAAGAAGCATGGCCGGCACGAGGCGCTGGCCGATATCCTCGAGTCGATCGACGAACTCAAGTACTACCGCGAGCACTT
>CAZTYC010000355.1:0-2229 GCA_964617435.1 uncultured Burkholderiales bacterium | reverse complement strand
AGCACCGGAAAGCCGGAGATGCCCAGCTCTTCAGACAGCTGCATCACCTGTAGCACGGTATGTTCGGGTGTGATGGCCACCGGATCCCGCAGCACGCCGGACTCGTAGCGCTTGACGCGCGCCACTTCGGCGGCCTGCTGTTTCGGCGTGAGGTTCTTGTGGACGATGCCAATGCCGCCTTCCTGGGCGATGGCAATCGCCAGACGTGCCTCTGTCACGGTGTCCATGGCAGCGGACACCAGTGGCAGATTCAGGCGGATGTTTCGGGAGAGGCGGGTCGCAAGGGACGTGTCCTTGGGCAGGACCTGGGAGAACGCTGGCACCAGCAACACATCGTCGAAGGTGAGCGCTTTTCCAAGAAGGCGCATGTGAAAGCTCCAAAAAACGGATTGTACCCGCGTACTTGGTACTTACTCTGAAGCGGAATCTGTCAGCGGGGGCGCCAGCATCGCGTGTAAAAGTGTGATGCCCGGGGAGGCGCGGCGCTAAACTGCCAGCATGAAGCTGACCCGCCCCCTCTTCCTCGCATTCGTTTGCATGGTTCCACTGCTGGCTGCCGCCCAATGGCAGTGGATCGACAAGGACGGGCGCAAGGTCTTCAGTGACCGGGCACCGCCCGCCGATGTTCCGGCCAAAAACATTCTCAAACAGCCTGCGGCGGCAGCCCCCGCCGCCGCTGCAGCCGCCCCGGCCCAGGCCGAGACGGCCGCGGCACCGGCGACTGCGACCGCCACCCCCAAACCGGCCGCCAACGCCCCCAAGCTGAGCGGCAAGGACAAGGAACTGGAAGACAAGAAAAAGGCCGCCGAAGCGGCCGAGGCCGAGAAGAAGAAGGCCGAGGCCGAAAAGGTGGCCAAGGCCAAGGCCGAAAACTGCGCTCGCGCCAAAAAGGCCAAGGCCACGTTCGATTCGGGTGCGCGCATCGCCACCACCAACGCCAAGGGCGAGCGCGAAATCATGGACGACGCGGCCCGTGCCGTGGAGACCAAACGCCTGGAAGGCATCATCGCCACCGAGTGCGGCCCGGCGCTCTGAACGCCGAGGTCAGTAGCCCGCCTTGGCCCCCGCGCGGCGGCGGGCAAACAGGCCCGCGCTTCGGGCCCCCTGCTGGTTGAAGCGCTCCCGCCGGGCCACTTTAGGGTCCACCCGAAGCGGGCGGTAGATTTCCACCCGGTCGCCGTCGCGCAGGGTATGGCCCATGCGTGTCTTGCGGCCCCAGACACCGAGCACGGCGGAGCCCAGGTCCAGCGTCGGGAAGGCGGCCAGCACTCCGCTGGCCTGCACCGCATCCGCTACCGTCGCGCCGGAAGGCAACCGCAGGGCCTTCTCCCACACCTGGCGCGGCGCGGGGGACCACCAGACCAGCACCGCCACGGACGGGGCCGGATCAGCCATAGGCCTGCTCCGCGCGCTTGACAAAAGCATCCACCAGGCTGCCGGCAATGCGGTCAAACACCGGCCCCACCAGGGCGCCGAGGGCAGCGTTGTCAAAGCCGTAGTGCAGACTCAGTTCCACGCGGCAGGCGCGCTGGCCTTCGTCTCCGAGCGGAATGAAGTTCCAGGCGCCGTCCAGGCGCGAGAACGGCCCATTGAGCAGCTTCATGGCGACCTGCCGGCCCGGCGTGTGGTCGTTGCGGGTGGTGAAGGTCTGGCGGATGCCACTGAAGGCAATGCCGACCTCGGCCTTCATGCCACCGTCGTCTGATTCCAGCACCGATGCATGGTCGCACCAGGGCAGGAACTCGGGGTAACGCGCCACGTCGGTGACCAGGGCGAACATTTCTTCGGCGCTGTACCAGATCAGGACGGACTTGTGGACGTGTTTCATTCGTGGGAGCAGCGGGCCTTGAACGTAAAATCTTGGCCCACGGCGCAATTGTATTGAGGCCATGGACCCCCACCTGAGCACATGGCCAAGAAACCCGACACCCAAGCCCGCATCGCCGACAACAAGAAGGCCGCGTACAACTACTTCTTCGAAGAACGCTTCGAGGCCGGCATGGTGCTGCAGGGCTGGGAAGTCAAGGCCCTGCGCGAGGGCAAGGTCCAGCTCACCGACGGCTACGTGGTCATCAAGAACGGCGAGCTGTACGTGATTGGCTGCCAGATCAACCCGCTCAAGACGGCGTCCACCCATGTGAGCCCGGACGCCGTGCGCACCAAGAAGCTGCTGCTGCACAAGGACGAGATCCGCCGCCTGATTGGCAAGGTCGAGCAGAAGGGCTACAC
>CAZTYC010000354.1:0-2234 GCA_964617435.1 uncultured Burkholderiales bacterium | reverse complement strand
GGGTGAACTGGCCGCGGAATGTGAGCGGTACGGTGCCGATCGGGCCGTTACGCTGTTTGGCCACGATCACCTCGGCCTTGCCGCGTAGTTGCTCCTTCTCTTCCTCGGACTTGGCGTACACCTCGTCGCGGTAGAGGAAGAGGATCAAGTCCGCATCCTGCTCGATGGCGCCGGATTCGCGCAGGTCCGACATCACCGGCTTTTTCACGTCGCGCTGCTCCACCGAACGGTTCAGCTGCGAGAGCGCAATCACCGGCACCTTGAGTTCCTTGGCCAGCGACTTCAGCGAGCGCGAGATTTCGGAAAGCTCCGTCGCGCGGTTTTCTCCCTGCGAGGCCGAGCTCATCAGCTGCAGGTAGTCCACGACGATCAACCCGGCGCCACCGTACTGGCGGTGCATGCGGCGGGCACGCGCGCGCAGCTCCAGCGGGTTGAGGCCGGGAGTTTCATCGATCTGGATGGGCGCTTCGTTGAGCTTCACCATCGCCTGGTTGAGCTGGTCCCAGTCGCGGTTTTCCAGGCGGCCGGTGCGCACCTTCTGCTGGTCCACGCGCGCGACGGAGGACATCAGGCGCGCCGCCAGTTGCGTACCGCCCATTTCCATCGAGAACACGAACACCGGCTGCAGGGTCACCAGCGCCACGTGCTCGGCAATGTTGAGGCTGAACGCGGTCTTGCCCATCGAGGGGCGCCCGGCGACGATGATGAGATCGCCCGGATGCATGCCCGAGGTCATCTCGTCCAGATCCTTGAAGCCGGTGGAAATGCCGGTCACCGACGACGGGTTCTTGGACAGGTCATCGAGGCGCTCCATCACCTCGGCCAGCAATGCGGACATCGACTGGAAGTTTTGCCCGCCCTTGCGGCCCATTTCGGCGATATCGAAGACCAGCTTCTCGGCCTCGTCCAGCAACTGGCGCGCCTCGCGTCCCGCGGGGGCGTAGGCGATGTCGGCAATCTGCTCGCCCACGCGGGCCAGCTGCCGCATGATGGCGCGCTCCTTGACGATCTCCGCATAGAGCCGGATGTTGGCCGCCGAGGGCGTGCCGTCCACCAGCGATTGCAGGTACGCCATGCCGCCGATACCCTGCAACTCGCCGGACAGTTGCAGGCTTTCCGCCACCGTGAGGGCGTCCGCCGGCTTGTTGGATTCAATCAAACGCGAAATCGCGTGGTAGATCTTGCGATGGTCGTCGCGATAGAAGTCCGCCGCATCGACCATGTCGCCGATGCGGTCCCAGGCTTCGTTGTTGAGCAGCAGGCCGCCCAGGACGGACTGTTCGGCTTCGATCGAATGCTGGGGAAGCTTGAGGGAGGCGATGGAGGCGTTGCCGGCGTCGCCGCCGTAGAGCGACTTGACGGCGGCAGCGGGCGTGTTGGCTGAATTGGCGGCCATTGGTGTCCTTGGCGCGAATCGCACTGCGGGGACGCTGTGCGAGGCTCGCGGTGAAGCGGTCGATTCTGTCACCGCAGAGTATGCCGCACAACGGAAAACGCGGTGTGTTGGCGGTGCGGAAGTTGTGATGAAGCTGTGGACAACTGCGGGAAAACCGGTGAATGGCGATTTCCGGCCCGCAGGGCGAAAAAAAACCGCCGGATGTTTCCATCCGGCGGTTTCCGGTGAAACGCCTGCTTACGCGGCTTCGCCCAGCACGGAGACCGTGATGTTGGCGTTGACGTCGGTATGCAGATGCAGCGTGATGGCGAAGTCGCCGATGGTCTTGAGCGGACCATTGGGCATGAGCACTTCGCCCTTCTTGACTTCAAAGCCCTGCTTGGTGAGCGCCTCGGCGATGTCCGAATTGGTCACCGAACCGAACAGGCGGCCATCGACGCCGGCCTTCTGCGTGACCTGCACGAGATAGCCTTCCAGCTTCTCGGCACGGCCCTTGGCGGCGGCCAGGGTCTCGGCGGCCTTCTTCTCGAGCTCCGCGCGGCGGGCTTCGAATTCAGCCTTGGCCGCTTCGGTGGCCCGCTTGGCCTTGCCTTGCGGGATCAGGAAGTTGCGCGCGTAGCCTTCCTTGACCTTGACGATATCGCCCAACGCACCGAGGTTGAGCACTTTTTCCATGAGAATGACTTGCATGTTTTTTTCCTTTCCTGGTCAGCCGCTTAGTGCAGGTCGGTGAAGTGGATCAGGGCCAGGAAGCGCGCGCGCTTGATCGCGGTGCCGAGCTGACGCTGGTACTTCGCCTTGGTGCCGGTGATGCGGGCCGGGATGATCTTGCCGTTTT
>CAZTYC010000353.1:0-2239 GCA_964617435.1 uncultured Burkholderiales bacterium | reverse complement strand
CACGGCTCGGGCATGGCGGACCAGCGCCTTGGTGCGGGCCTTGCGCAGCGCCGCTTCGGGGTCTTCCACCACCTTCCTTTCCGGCACTTCCCGTTCCGGCGTCCGCACGTCGTCCGCGCCAGGCACAGCTTCGGCAGACAGGTGCAGGCCATCGAACAGGTTGCGCACTTTCTCCGGCACGACCTTGCGCACGATCTCGGCCACGCGCTTGCGGAAGGTGATTCCGCGCCGCTCCGCATAATCCTGCGCCGGATCGGCGCGCTCATAGTCCGACGCCATTTCCTTGGACCGGTCGCGCGACAGGGTACGGGTGAGGCGGTCCTGATTGGCAAAATCGTCGCGTCCGTAATGCAGGTCCACGCCATCGCGATGGCGCGACAGGGCGACATAGCTGCCGTGAGCATCCATGCCCGGTGTCACCAGAACATGGGCACGATCCACGGTCATGCCCTGCGCCTTATGGATGGTCGCGGCATAGCCGTGGTCGATGCGATTGTAATCCTTTAGGTCGAAGTAAACGGAGCGGCCATCATCGGTCTGCACGTTCATGCTTTGCGCGCTGACCTGCTCGATGGTCCCGAGCGTGCCGTTCTTCACGCCGAGCCCGCGTTCGTTTTGCAGGAACATGACGCGGTCTCCGGTGGAAAAGTGGCGCTCGCCGCGCTCGACCTTTGCGCGCACCTCATCGCCCAAATCGCCGGCGGCCCGCATCCGCATCCGCGCTGCCTCGTTCAGCGCACGCACCTCCTCGTTGGTGTGGGTAAGGATGATCCGGGTCTTGTCGGGCGACCCCTGCCGGTCGCGGTTCCAGCGGTCGATCAGATCGCCGCGCGCTTGCTCACGTGATACGGCCTCATGCACCATGCCGTGGGCGTCATAGGCGTGAATCGCAGCGCCGGTCCTGCCTGTCGCCAGATCGCGCGTGGCTTCACGTTGCCAGTCCTCGGACTGGCGGCGCACCTGGCCGATTTCGGCGCCGCCAAGATGTTCATGGATGGAGCGAAACGCCGCCCCGGCCTCGATGGACTGCAACTGCCTGGGGTCGCCGACCAGCACGATCTTCGCACCAACTTCTGCAGCATGCGACAGTACGCGCTCCAACTGGCGCGTGCCGACCATGCCCGCTTCGTCGATCACCAGGACATCGCGTGACCTGAGTAGGTCGCGCCCTTGTTCCCAGCCATGCTCCAGGCTGGCGATGGTGCGAGAGGAGACGCCCGATCCGCTCTCGAGATTTTCCGCCGCGATGCCGGACAGCGCCACGCCCCGCACCTCATAGTCCGCCGCTTCCCACACCTCCCGCGCCACGCCCAGCATGGCGCTTTTGCCAGTCCCGGCATAGCCGACCACGATCGAAAGATCGCGCCCATCCGTGACATGCGCCAGCGCGTCCACCTGTTCGCCGGAAAGCGCAAGCCCGCGCTGCTCGGCATGAGCCAAAGCGGCCATGCGGTGTCTGTCATTCACCGCATGGCGTTCCCGCCCGGCCATCAATTCCGCCGCGCGGTGCAGGCGTTGTTCCGCCTCGATCATCTCGCGCGTGGTGAAGCGGTCCTCGCCGCGTCCGTCCTTGCCGAGTTCGACCAGATCGGGCGCATTGCGCATCGCGCCGATCACCTCGTTGAACTGGTCGATCCCGTCGCTATGCCGGTGCGCAAACTTTGCCATGTCGCGCTGCGTGAAGGTCGATTGTTGCTGCGTGATGGCGTCCAGTGCAACAGAAGGATCGGCAATGATGCGTTCGCCGTTGCCGCGCGCGATCTCGCGGTGCATCTCGGCGCGGTCGGCGGCTTCAACTCCCGCAATCTCGATGCGTTGCGCGGGCGCACCGACCTGGCTCTGCGGCTCCAGTGCGATGCCCTGCGCCTCAAGGCTTCGATGATCGATGCGCGCGTCGACGTCGAGTTCCGCCAGGCGCTCATTGGCACGCTCGGCCCAGCGTTCGCGCCAACGCTCCACCATCTCCGTGCGGTTCCAGTCCCGCATCTTTTGGCCAAAGCCATTCTCGTCCACCGCGCGCATGGTCAGCATGACATGGGCATGGGGTTTGGGCATGCCGTCCTCGGCCATGTCCCAATGCACATTGAGATCGGCGATCATGCCCCGATCCACGAACTCGCTCCGAACGAAGTCGTGGGCGAGTTCAATCCCCTGAGCCTGCGTCATCTCCCGCGGGAGGGCGAATTCGACTTCGCGGGCAAGCTGTGCATCCTTGCGGACTTCGAACGCCTCGACATCA
>CAZTYC010000352.1:0-2240 GCA_964617435.1 uncultured Burkholderiales bacterium | reverse complement strand
CACAAGCGCGGCGTCGAGTCCGTGCGCGAGACGGTCAAGGCCTGCGGGGACCTGGGGGTTGAGTACCTGACCCTGTTTGCATTTTCGAGCGAAAACTGGCGCCGCCCCGCGGACGAGGTTTCGGTGCTCATGCAGTTGTTCATCCGCGCGCTGGAAATTGAAGTCGCCAAGTTGCATACCAACGGCATCCGCTTCCGTTGCGTCGGGGATTTGTCCGCGTTCGATGCGCGGATCCGCGAGATGATCGCCAATGCGGAAGACCTGACCCGCGACAACGCCAAGCTCACGCTGACGGTGGCGGCCAACTACGGCGGCCGCTGGGACATCCTGAATGCCGTGGACAAGGCGCGCAGGGAAAAACTCCAGCAATGGCGCGCATTGCAGGCCGAAAACGGCTTGAAAGCCGCACCAGTGCTTGACTTTGATGAATCGACCCCGGAATGGTCAGTCTCCGAGGCCGATATCGCCCGCCACTTGTCCATGGCCTATGCGCCTGAGCCGGACCTGTTCATCCGCACCGGCGGCGAGGCGCGGGTTTCCAATTTCCTGCTCTGGCAACTGGCGTACACGGAACTCTACTTCACACCGGAACTGTGGCCCGACTTCGGCCGCGCAAGCATTGAGAAGGCGTTCGATTCCTACCGCATGCGCGAGCGCCGCTTTGGCCGCACCAGTGAGCAGGTGCTGGCCGCCACCGGTGCCGCCCTGGTCCACAGCGACGCTGCCTAGCAGCACCCGTCCGTGCTGCTGACCCGACTCATCACCGCGCTTGTGCTGTTGCCCGTTGTGCTGGGGGCCTTGTTCTGGCTACCCGGCTGGGCCTGGGGCGTGTTTTGCATCGCATTGACCGGAGCGGCGGCTTCGGAATGGAGCCGTCTGGCGATGTTCAGCGTGCGCGGTGCCCGGCTGTTCCTGTCCGGCCTGCTGGCCGCCATGGCCGTCATCCTGCTTGCCTTCGTGCATCCAGCCTGGCGTCCGTGGTTCGACGCCGCCGTGGTGCCGGCGGGAGCCTATGTAGCAGTAGCCTTTTGGGCGCTGGCGGTGCCCATGTGGTTGCGTACGTTGTGGCGCGCGCCGCTGGCGGCCAACGCGGTGGCCGGAGTCGCGGTGCTGTTGCCGCTGTTCATCGCGTTGTTGGCCCTGCGCGACCGCAGCCCGTGGCTGCTGCTGTCGTTCGCCATCATCGTGTGGGTGGCGGACGTGGCCGCGTATTTCGCCGGGAAGGGTTTCGGCAAGCGCAAGCTCGCGCCGGCGATCAGCCCAGGCAAGACCATTGAAGGCGTGCTCGGCGGACTGGTCGCCGTGGTCGGCTACTTCTTCGCCTGGCGCGCGTTAGCGCAGGCATGGCCGGCTGAATGGTCCGCGCCATGGGTGGCCGCAGGGATGTCCGTATTGCTGATCTTCATCACGCTGGGGCTCGCCTCCGTATTGGGCGACCTGTTCGAGTCCTGGATCAAGCGCGGCGCGGGAATGAAGGACTCGGGCACGCTGCTGCCCGGCCATGGCGGCGTGCTGGACCGCATCGACGCGCTGACGTCGGCCCTGCCGCTGGCGATGGCCTATGTCGTCCTGTCCGGCTTGAGGTAGCGGCGCGCCATGAAGAACGTCACCATCCTCGGATCCACAGGGTCGATCGGCGTCAACACGCTCGATGTCATCGCCCGCCATCCGGACCGCTACCGGGCGTTCGCGCTGTCCGCCCACCACAAGCTCGGCGAGCTGGCCGCACAATGCATCGCCCACCGACCGCGTTTCGCGGTGATCGCGGACGCGCATGCGGATGCGCTGCGCGCCCGATTGCGTGCGGCGGGCTGCGACACCGAAGTGCTGGGAGGCGCGGGCGCGCTTGAGGCCATCGCCGCACATCCGCAAACCGACGTGGTGATGGCGGCGATCGTCGGGGCGGCGGGCCTGCCCGGATCACTGGCAGCCGCGCGCGCGGGCAAGACCGTGTTGCTGGCCAACAAGGAAGCGTTGGTCATGGCGGGCCGCCTGTTCATGGATGCCGTGCTTGCGAGCGGCGCCACGCTCCTGCCGATCGACAGCGAACACAACGCCATCTTCCAGGCGCTGCCCGCGAATATCTCGCACGGTCTCGCGCACGCGGGCGTGACGCGCATCATCCTCACCGCCTCGGGGGGCCCGTTCCGCACGCGGCCGATCGAGTCACTCTCCGCCGTCACCCCCTCCGAGGCCTGCGCGCATCCAAACTGGGTCATGGGCCGGAAGATTTCCGTCGA
>CAZTYC010000351.1:0-2279 GCA_964617435.1 uncultured Burkholderiales bacterium | reverse complement strand
CCTCATGGAAGCAGTAAGGATTGACGAGGTGCAACGGGTACCGGTGATGCGTGATCGCCTGATAGGCAGCCACATCCTCGTTCATGGCCATACCCGCGCTTTGGACGGTGCCCGCTGCCACCGGCTTCATCGCGGCGACGTCAAGACCGCGGGCTTGCAAGGCAGTGATCAATGCGCAGGTTGCGAAGGTTTTGCCGACTCCGGTGTCGGTGCCGGTGATGAAGAGGTTATTCACGGGTCACCATGCGTTTGAATTCATCAATGGAGATTCCCACCGATCCGTTCAAGGCGCGCTGCTTTTCCAGGGCCGGCCGCCACGCATGGCCGTAAACGACTTCGTAGGTGGCGGGCAAGCGGCCGTCGCGCCGGAACGATTCATAGGTCTCCACCATTTTGGTCCAACGCGACTTGCCCATCAGCCCGCGCGAGCGGTCTGGAAGAACATTGTGGGCGCCGATGCCCTTCAGTTCGGCCAACAGCGGCTTAAGGTCGGCGTAGGTCAAGGTCAACACCTCCTGGTCCATCACCGGATCGGCGAATCCAGCGTGCACCATCATGTCCCCCAGGTCGTGCATGTCGACAAACGTATTGACGTGCGGTGCCTGGTCGATCGCTTGAAAGGCCGCGCGCAATTCCTTGAGCGTGTCCGGGCCAAAGGTGGTGAACATGAGCAATCCGCCGGGTTTCAAGACGCGCGCCGCCTCGGCAATGGCGCGCTCGGCATCGCACCACTGAAAGGTCAGGCTCGAGATCAAGGCGTCGAAGGTGCCGGGCGCAAACGGCAGGCGCTCGGCATCCCCGCAAGAAAGCACCACTTCAACGCCACGGTTCAAAAGGCGGTCTGACCACGAACGCCGGGTCGCCTCGCGCGTGAAGGTAAGCATGGGAAGCGCCAGGTCGCAGGCGACGATGGTTGCAGCGGGAAAGCGCACCGCCAGTTTTCGCGTCACGGTGCCCGTGCCACAGCCGAGGTCCAAGACGCGCGCAGGCTGGAGCTTAATGTATTCGAGGCGCTCAAACAAACGATCCGCCACTTCGCGCTGCAGAAAGGCGTTCGAGTCATACGTCGATGCGGCCGCTGAAAACGACCGGCGCACCGCCGATTTGTCGGGAAGGGGTGGCGTGTTCATGCGTGCAGAAAATTCGTCACATGCGCGAGGAAATCCTCGCGATGCGACAGGAACGGGGCATGCGCCGCACTCTGCATCAGGCAGGGCTTCGCGTTCGGAAGCGTGCGCAAAAGCCAGGCCGCGGTGTCAGGTGAAGTGAGCGCATCGTGCGTGCCCTGGACCACCAGGGCCGGATGCTCAATAGTCGGAATGGCGGCGCGAAGGTCGCTGGTTGCAAGAATCTCCAGGCTGGCGGCCAGCGCCGCGGGGGCGGGTTCGCCATGGGCGCCCACAGCCTGCTGCAGGGTTCGAATCACCTCGCGCATGTGGGGCTGGTTGAGCGCTTGCAGGGCCAGGAAATTGCGAATCGTGGCCGCGTAGTTCGTGGACAGCCGCCGGGCAAAATCGGCCAGTACTGCGCGCGGCTTGCCGTGCGTCCACCCGTCGCCTTCGACAAATCGCGGTGTGCAACAGATGGTGATCAGCTTGCTGACGCGCGCGGGATATTTCGCGGCCAATGCCAGTGCGGTATGGCCGCCGAGCGACCAGCCCATCAGGTGGCTCTTGGCCGGCAGTGCATGGTGCACGGCATCGACAAACGCCTCGCGGGTGGAGACCGGCGCGCCGGGTGAGCGACCGTGCCCGGGCAGGTCGACAATGTGCAGCGTGAAATGTTGCGCGAGGGATTCGCGTACGCCGTTCCAAACCGCGCCGTTGAGTCCCCAGCCATGCAGCAGTGCCAAGTCCGGCCCCCGACCGGTGACCTCCACGAACACCGTCATACCGGAACTCCAATATGCTGGACCTCGAGTTCCAGCAGTGCGGTGGCCAGGTCGAGCAAATCATCCGCCGTATGCTCCGCTGTGATCGACACGCGCAAGCGGGCCGTGCCCTGCGGCACGGTGGGCGGTCGAATGGCCGGGACAAACATGTGGCGCGCCATCAGTGCCTCGCTCATGGCCAGCGCGTTGGCATTGGTCCCGACGATGACGGGTTGTATGGCGGTCATCGAGTACGGCAGCTTGGCCTGCCGCGGCTTGAAGCTGTCAGGGAAAAAATCGATCAACGCACGCAGATGGGTCAATCGCTCGCGCTCGTGTTGCAGGATATCCAGGCTCGCCTGCATGGCGGCAGCAATCGCGGGCGGTGTGGCGGTGGTGAACAAATAGC
>CAZTYC010000350.1:0-2347 GCA_964617435.1 uncultured Burkholderiales bacterium | reverse complement strand
ATGGCGGCCCACCAGTCTGCCTCTTCACGCACGCGCTTTTCGGGAAACTGCGCCAACAGGGCCGCCGAGACCAGGGTCTCGAGATTGCGCCGCCCGACCTCCGGGTCTGCGTATTTCGCAGCGATGACCTCGCCCTGTTCGGTCAGGCGCAAGCCTGCATGCGAAATGCCGTGCGGCTGCGCAAGAATTGCTTCGAAGGTGGGGCCGCCGCCACGACCCACCGTGCCGCCGCGGCCGTGAAAAAGGCGAATGCGAATGCCGGATTTCTCGGAAAGCTCGGCCAACGCTGTTTGCGCACGATAAAGCTCCCAGTTGGCCGTCAGGTAGCCGCCGTCCTTGTTGCTGTCGGAGTAGCCCAGCATGATTTCCTGCATGCCGTCCTGTGCGTCGATCCACCGCCGATATTCAGGCAGCGCGAAAGCGCTCTGCATGACGCCGATGCACTGGCGCAAATCGATGATGGTTTCAAACAGCGGAATGATGCGCAATGCAGGCACCGGCCCCATGGAGGTGGCGCGGGTCGATCCGGACTCTTTCAACAGCAGCGCCACCTCCAGCAAGTCGCTGACCGACTGCGCTTTGGAAATGATGGCGTGCGGCAAGGTGTCCGCGCCGAAGCGCGCGTTGATCGCCGCGGCCGCACGGAATATCGCAAGTTCGGATTGCACCGTCTCCGAATACGCCACACCGGGCACCACCAGCGGACGCGGGTTTTGCCACTCTTGCAGCAGGACGGCAATTCGCGCGGCTTCGTCCAACCCCAGGTAGTCCTGGGCGACGCGCGCATGCGCAAGAAGCTCCGCGACCACAGTCTCGTGAACGTCCGAGTTTTGCCGCAAGTCTAGCGTCGCCAAGTGGAATCCGAAAATGCGTACGGCGTGCAGCAAGTGTGCCAAGCGGCCCTGGGCCAGCGCATCGCTGGCGTGTGACCGGAGTGACGCATCGATCACGCGCAGGTCCGCCGCAAATTCTTCGGCCTCCGCATAAGGTGCCAACTGCGATTCAGGGCGCCGCACCGGATCCACGCCGGTCAAGGTCTTGAGTGTTGCAGCAAGCCGCGCGTACACCCCCACCAACGCTTGGCGATAAGGCTCGTCCTGACGATGCGCGGAGGCGTCCTGTGCCCTGGCGGCGAGCACGCGCAATTCGGTGGTCGGCTCCACCAGGCGGCTCGACATCGACAGTTCGGCGCCGAGACGATGCACTTCAAACAGATAGTGTTCAAGCGCGGCGGCCGATTGGCGCCTCACCGCTTCCTGCAAGGCGTCCGCCGTGACAAACGGGTTGCCGTCGCGATCTCCACCGATCCACGAGCCCATGCGCAAGAAGGGCGGCACCGACCCCATGGCACCCAGTTCGGACTCGACGTCCGACATCACCTTCGGCAGCACGGGCAGAAAGGTCGCGCGAAAGAATGACAGTCCGTTTTCGATTTCGTCGATCACGCGCAAGCGCGAGAGCCGCAACATGGCGGTGAGCCATAACTGCAGCACCGAACGATCCAGCGCATGCGCGGCCTGCGCGCGTTCATCGTCCAACAAATCGTCGCGCGCCAATTGCTCCAAGGCCCGTGCGATGTCGCGCTCGCAATCGAGCACACTCTTGCGCTGGACTTCGGTGGGGTGCGCCGTGAGCACCGGGCTGACCCGCGCCGAGGCAAGCCATGCGCGAATCGCTTCCGGGGATACCTGCCGGTCGTAGAGTGCGCCAAACGCGTGACGCAAGCTGCCGGTTTGCGGCGGCGATCCCGCCAGCCGATGCGCACGACGGCGGCGGTTCTGATGACGATCTTCCGCAATGTTGGCCAGCAGCGAAAAATAGCTGAAGGCCCGTACCAGCGGAAGCGTTTGTTCAATGGGCAGCGTATCGAGGATGGACTCAAGCGCCCGTTTTGCGTCCAGTTCCTGGGCGGCGTCCTCGCCCTCGGCACGCCGGAAAGCCACGGCAAGTTGGCGCACGCGTTCGACGATCGCAAACGTCTCTTCACCGTGCACCGAACGAATGGCATTCCCCAGTGTGCGGCCAAGTTGCTGGATTTCCTGCTTGAGAAGACTGTCTTTTTCCATGAGGACAAATTGCTCCGGATGCGTTCAAGCGCGGCTGTGCGACACCATGCCGGCGAGACGTTTTGCGCGTTCGGCCGGATCGTCTTGCTCATCCAGGCTGACTGGATCGGTGCCACTCTTGCCGGTCCGCATCGCCACGCCGACGGCCAAGATGTCAATCACCAGCAAATACAGTACGCGGCTGATCATGGGCACTTGCGTGGTGACATCCTCGGCGTGATCGACAGCGATCGTGATGGTGGCGCGCTTGGCCAGCGGCGATTGGCTGGCGGTAATCGCGA
>CAZTYC010000349.1:0-2351 GCA_964617435.1 uncultured Burkholderiales bacterium | reverse complement strand
GGGCTACGGCGCGATGACCAATTCGTACAACGACATGCAGAACACCAAGTGCGCGATGTACATCGGCTCGAACGCGGCCGAGGCGCACCCGGTGTCGATGCTGCACATGTTGCACGCCAAGGAAACCGGCGCGCGCATGATCGTGGTGGACCCGCGCTTCACGCGCACCGCCGCCAAGGCCGACCAGTACATCCGCATCCGCTCGGGCACCGACATCCCGTTCCTGTTCGGCATGATCTGGCACATCTTCAACAACGGCTGGGAAGACAAGCAGTACATCAATGACCGCGTGTTCGGCATGGACAAGGTCAAAGAAGACATCATGAAGAAGTGGCATCCGAAGGCCGTCGAGGAGGCCTGCGGCGTGCCCGAGGCCGAGGTCTATGCGGCAGCCGAGGCGATGGCCAAGAACCGGCCGTCCACCGTGGTGTGGTGCATGGGCCAGACCCAGCACAGCATCGGCAACGCGATGGTGCGCGCCTCGTGCATCCTGCAGCTGGTGCTGGGCAACATCGGCGTGCCCGGCGGCGGCGCGAACATTTTCCGCGGGCACGACAACGTGCAGGGCGCCACCGATGTGGGCCCGAACCCGGATTCGCTGCCCGGCTATTACGGCATCGCGGAGGGTGCCTGGAAGCACTGGTGCAAGGTCTGGAACGTGGACTACGAGTGGCTGAAGGGCCGCTTTGCGTCCAAGGCCATGATGGAGAAATCCGGCATGACAGTGTCGCGCTGGATCGACGGCGTGCTGGAGGATGCCGACAAGATGGATCAGGAAAATTCCATCAAGGCCATCGTCTACTGGGGCCATGCGCCGAATTCGCAGACCCGCGGCCTGGACATGAAGAAGGCGATGGAGAAGGTCGACCTCATGGTCATCATCGACCCGTATCCGACGGCGGCGGCAGCGATGCCCGACCGGCAGGACGGTGTGTACCTGTTGCCCGCCTCCACACAGTTCGAATGTGCCGGCAGCGCGACCGCATCGAATCGTTCGATCCAATGGCGCGAAAAAGTCATTGAGCCGGTGTTCGAGTCCCGTCCCGACCACGCGATCATGTACCAGCTTGCGGCCAAGCTCGGGTTTGCGGACCAGTTGGTCGGCAAGCGCGACGGCAAGCAGAACATTGCCGTGACGAATACGAAGTACGGCCCCGAGCCTGTCGTGGAGGACATCCTGCGTGAAATCAACAAGGGCACCTGGACCATTGGCTACACGGGACAATCGCCCGAGCGGCTCAAGGCCCACATGCGTCACATGGATGCGTTCGACGTGAAGACCCTGCGTTGCACGACCGATGTGGTGGACAAGGAGACCGGCTACAACATGAATGGCGACTACTTCGGGTTGCCGTGGCCGTGTTACGGCAATGCGGCGCTCAAGCACCCGGGCTCGCCCAACCTGTACGACACCTCGCGCCATGTGATGGACGGTGGCGGCAACTTCCGCGCCAATTTCGGCGTCGAGCGTGACGGCATCTCGCTGCTGGCGGGGGACGGCTCACACTCCAAGGGCGCCGACATCACCACCGGCTACCCGGAATTCGACCACGTGCTCATGAAGAAACTCGGCTGGTGGTCGGAGCTGAGCGAGGAGGAGCAAAAGGCCTGCGAGGGCAAGAACTGGAAGACCGACACCACCGGCGCGATGATGCGGGTGATCATGAAGAACCACGGATGCCACCCGTTCGGCAACGCCAAGGCGCGCGCCGTGGTGTGGAACTTCCCGGACGGCATCCCGCAGCACCGCGAGCCGATCTACAGCCCGCGCCCGGACCTCGTCGCCAAGTACCCCACGCACAAGGACGAGAAGGTGTTCTGGCGCCTGCCGACGATGTACCAATCCATCCAGGAGAAGAACAAGGACATCAGCAAGGACTTTCCGCTGGTGCTCACCTCCGGGCGCCTGGTGGAGTACGAGGGCGGCGGCGACGAAACGCGCTCCAATCCCTGGCTGGCCGAATTGCAGCAGGAGAACTTCGTGGAAATCAACCCGAAGGACGCCGAGTCGCGCGGCATCAAGAACAACCAGCACGTGTGGGTGAAGTCGCCCACCGGCGCGCAGATCCGCGTCAAGTCGCTGGTCACCGAGCGGGTGGCGCCCGGCACCACGTTCATCCCGTTCCACTTTGCGGGGCACTGGCAGGGCAAGGACCTGCTCAACAAATACCCGGAAGGCGCGGCGCCGATCGTGCGCGGTGAGGCGGTCAACACGGCCACCACCTACGGCTACGACCGCGTGACGATGATGCAGGAAACCAAGACGACCGTCTGCCAGGTCGTGGCGGCGTAATCCCGGACGAACAGGAGAACATCATGGCAAGAATGAAATTCATCTGTGACGCCGAGCG
>CAZTYC010000348.1:0-2367 GCA_964617435.1 uncultured Burkholderiales bacterium | reverse complement strand
CCCAGGTGTTCCGCGACGGCTTCTTCCATGCCGACATGCATCCGGGCAACATTTTCGTGCTCCGCAACGGGGTGTATTCGGGTGTCGATTTCGGCATCATGGGCACGCTCACCGACGCCGACCGCAACTACCTGGCGCGCAACTTCGCCGCGTTCTTCGAGCGCGACTACAAGGCCGTGGCGGTGGCGCACATCGAGGCCGGATGGGTGCCCAAGGACACGCGCGTGGACGAGTTCGAATCCGCCATTCGCGCGGTGTGCGAACCGATCTTCGACAAGCCGCTCGACGAGATCTATTTCGGCACCATCCTGCTGCGCCTGTTCGAGGTCTCGCGCCGCTTCCGCATGGAAATCCAGCCGCAGCTGGTGCTGCTGCAAAAGACGCTGCTGCAGATCGAGGGCCTCGGCCGCCAGTTGTACCCGAAGCTCGACCTGCGGCCGGTCGCGCAGCCGATCCTCCGGCGCTGGATGGACGAACAGATCGGCTGGCGCGGCGTGGTGCGCCAGATGCGCCACGAGGCCCCGCTGTGGGCGGGCATGCTGCCGCAGTTGCCGCGCCTGGTGCATCGCGCGCTGGAAAGCAATCCCACGCAGCAGCTGGCCGAGATCCGCCGGTCCCTCGACAACCTGGACCGCACGCAGCGGTTCCAGTCGACCGTGCTGCTGGTGCTGATGGTGCTGGCCGCCGGCTTGGCCGGCATGTACGTTTATCTGCTATTTTTTCATACGTTCAATTGAGTCAAGGGTTTCGGGAATGAACGCGCTGCTGGCTTTCGTCGTGCTGTACCTGCTCGGTACGCTGTGCATCGGTCTGTATGCGGGCACCCGCGTCAAGACCTCCAAGGACTTCGCGATCGCGGGCCGCAGCCTGCCGCTGGTCATGATCATCACCACCACCTTCGCCACCTGGTTTGGCGCGGAAACGGTGCTGGGCATCAGCGCGAAGTTCGTCGGCGGCGGCCTCAACAGCGTGATCGAGGATCCGTTCGGTGCCTCGATGTGCCTGATCCTGGTCGGGCTGTTCTTCGCGACACGGCTCTACCGGATGAACTTGCTGACGATCGGCGACTTCTACCGCCGCCGCTACGGCAAGGGCGTGGAAATCTTCTGCTCGGCCGCCATCATCCTGTCCTACCTCGGCTGGGTTGCCGCGCAGATCACCGCGCTTGGGCTGGTGTTCAACGTGGTGTCCGGCGGGGAGATCAGCACCGAGGTGGGCATGGTGATCGGCACGCTGTCGGTCCTCATTTACGTGATCTTTGGCGGCATGCTCGCCGTGGCGTGGACCGACTTCATCCAGATGATCGTGCTGGTCTTGGGGTTGTCGGCCATCGCCTGGATGGCGAGCGACATGGCCGGCGGCTCGGACAAGGTGATCGCCCTGGCGCAGGCCAATGACTGGTTCCGGATGGCGCCGCAGGCGACGTTCAAGGATGTCGCGTTCTTCATCGCCGCCGGCATCACCATGATGCTGGGTTCCATCCCGCAGCAGGACGTGTTCCAGCGCGTGATGTCGGCCAAGGACGAGAAGACCGCCTCGCGCGGCGCGGTGATCGGTGGCCTTTGCTACATGGGGTTTGCCTTCGTGCCGATGTTCATCGTGGCCTGCGCGGTGATCATCATGCCGGCGGAAACCAAGGAATTCCTCGCCGGGGACCCGCAGAAGATCCTGCCCACGCTGATCCTGCAGAAGATGCCCTTCATCGCGCAGGTGATCTTCTTAGGCGCGCTGCTATCGGCCATCAAGTCGTGCGCCTCGGCCACCCTGCTGGCGCCCTCGACAAGCTTTGTCGAGAATATCTACAAGCACTTCCGCCCGCACATGGGCGACAAGCAGGAGCTGTTCGCTTTCCGGGTGACCCTGTTCATCTTCACCTGCGCGGTGCTCTCCTACGCCATCGCCATGAAGGGCACGCAGATCTACGAAATGGTCTCCTCGGCCTACCAGGTGACCCTGGTGGGCGCGTTCCTACCGCTGGTGTGCGGCCTGTTCTGGAAGCGCGCCACCCGCCAGGGCGCCATCGCCTCCATCGTGCTGGGCATCATGACGTGGATCATCTTCCTGGCCTTCAAGCAGCTGGGCGAGGCATTCCCGGCGCAGCTGGCGGGCCTCATCATGGCCGGCGTGGGCATGCTGGGTGGCTCCCTGATGACCAAGCCGCACGAGCACCACGCCCACCCGGTCGGACATCACGCCTAGGCGGGCACCTCACCTTGGCGTCCCAGCCCGCCCCGGCGGGCTTTTTTGTTTTTCACCTGCATCCAGCCGGGCTTGCGCATCCGTCAAACCGACACACTGCCCAAGGGGCGAAATGCATCGGACACGGTTTTTGACGTTTCGACGCCTGAAATGCGCGTTTCGTCGCGA
>CAZTYC010000347.1:0-2397 GCA_964617435.1 uncultured Burkholderiales bacterium | reverse complement strand
CGCCGAACGGTTGCACACCCACCACGGCGCCGATCTGGTTGCGATTCACATACACGTTGCCCACGTGCGCACGCGCGCGAATGGCTTCAATGGTTTCCTCGATGCGCGAATGGATCCCCAATGTCAGGCCATAGCCGCTGGCGTTGATGCGATCCACCAGCGGCAACATGTCGTCGGCCTCAAACGCGTAGATGTGCAGGATCGGGCCGAACACCTCGGATTTGATCGCGTCGAATGCCGGAATGGCAAACGCGCACGGTGCGAAAAACGTCCCGGCCGGAATGTCGCGCGGCGTCGGGGTCTCGCCGACCAGGCGGTACTGTGCGGCCATCTTCTCGCGGTGGGCCACGAGCATCGCGTGTGCCTCGCGGTCGATGACCGGGCCGACATCGGTATCCAGCCGCGCGGGATCGCCCAGCCGCAGTTCCTTCATCGCCCCGGCCAGCAGTTTCTCGATGCGCGGCGCGATGTCCTTCTGCACGCACAGGATCCGCAGCGCCGAGCAGCGCTGCCCCGCACTGTTGAAGGCGGACGCGATCACGTCGTTGACCACCTGTTCGGGCAGCGCCGAGGAATCGGCGATCATGGCGTTCAGCCCGCCGGTCTCCGCGATGAACGGAATGATCGGCCCGTCGCGCGAGGCCAGCGTGCGGTTGATGATCTGCGCCGTGTTGGTGCCGCCGGTGAAGGCCACGCCCGCGATTCGCGCGTCGGCCACCAGTTGCGCGCCCACAGTTTCCCCGCGTCCCGGCAGCAGCGCGATGGCTTCTCGGGACATTCCCGCGTCCAGCAACAGCCGGACGGCCTCGAACGCGATGATCGGCGTCTGTTCCGCCGGCTTGGCGATGACCGCGTTGCCGGCTGCATAGGCGGCCGCCACCTGCCCGAGGAAGATGGCGAGCGGGAAGTTCCAAGGGGAGATCGACACGAACACCCCGCGGCCCTGCAGATAAAGATCGTTGGATTCGCCGGTCGGCCCGGGCAGGCGGTGGGGCGCCGCAAAATGCTCGCGCGCCAGCGCCGCGTAATAGCGGCAGAAGTCGATCGCCTCGCGCACTTCGCCGAGGGCGTCCGGCAGCGTCTTGCCGGCTTCGCGCACGCACAGCGCCATGAAGTGGGCGCGCTTTCCTTCAAGCAGGTCGGCCGCGCGGTCGAGGACTGCGGCGCGCTCGGTGCCGGGTTGCGCGCGCGCCTTCACGGCAATCGACAAGGCGAGGTCGGTCAACGCGGCATCGGCCTCCTCGACCGTGCCGATCTTCTCGCCGGTGACGGGGGACAGCGCATCGATCGCGCGCCCGGCCATGGCGTCCCCGGCGATGATCGGCTTGGCGGCCAGGTCGCGGCGCGACAGGGTCTCGCGCATGCCCGCATACAGCGCTTCCGTGGCCTCGACCTCCGCAAAACTGAACCCGTGGCTGTTGGCACGGACCACATCGGACTTTGCAAAGAGTTCGCGCGGACGCGGCAGCTTCGGATTGCGCTTTTCCGCATTCGCGTGGCAGATCGCCACCGGATCGGCCACCACGTCGCCGATCGAAACATCCGGGTCCGCGATGCGGTTGACGAAGGAGGAGTTGGCGCCGTTCTCCAGCAGCCGCCGCACCAGGTAGGGCAGCAGGTCTTCGTGGCTTCCCACCGGCGCATACACGCGGCAGGCCGTGCCATCCCGCTTCAGCACCGCCTCATACAGTTCCATGCCCATGCCGTGCAGGCGCTGGAATTCAAAGGCCCGGTTGCCGCCGGCGCGCTCGAGCACGGTGGCGACGGTATGCGCATTGTGCGTGGCGAATTGCGGATAGAACACGTCCGGGTGCGCGAGCATCCGCGCGGCGCAGGCCAGGTAAGCCACGTCGGTGTTGACCTTGCGCGTGAACACCGGATAGTCCGAAAAGCCCTGCATTTGCGCGCGCTTGATTTCGGTGTCCCAGTACGCGCCTTTCACCAATCGCGTCATGAGCCGGCGCTTTTTCGCACGGGAGAGTTCGATCAGCCAGTCGATGACCTGCGGCGCGCGCTTCTGGTAAGACTGCACGGCCAGTCCCAAACCCTCGTACCCGTCGAACGCGGGATCGCCGAACATGGCCGCGAGCAGCTCGAGCGAAATCTCCAGCCGCTCGGTTTCCTCCGCGTCGAGGGTGATGCCGATGCCACCTTTCATCGCCAGCAAGGCCAGTTCCTTCACCTTCGGCAGCATTTCGTTGAGCACGCGGTGGCGCTGGGCCAGCTCGTAGCGCGGATGCAGCGCGGAAAGTTTGATCGAGATTCCCGGCGCGCTGAACACGTCCTCGCCCGGCTTCACCGCCCTCGAAATGGCGGTGATCGCGTCCTGGTAGGCCTTGAAATAGCGCTCGGCGTCCTCGGCGGTCATCGCCGCCTCGCCGAGCATGTCGTAGGAAT
>CAZTYC010000346.1:0-2409 GCA_964617435.1 uncultured Burkholderiales bacterium | reverse complement strand
GAGGCCGAAGCCAATTACAAGGCCATGGTGATCTGGCAACCCGACGGCCCGTATGCCGTGGGCGCCGATTTGAAGAACGCGCTGGCCGGATTGCAAGCCGGAAAGTTCGACGAATTCGAGGCTATGGTCGCCAATTTCCAGAAGACCTCGCAGCGCCTGAAGTACAGCATGATCCCGGTGGTCTCAGCCGTCGATGGCATGGCGCTGGGCGGCGGCTGCGAATTCCAGATGCACTCAGACCGCGTGGTCGCCACGCTGGAAAGCTACGTGGGCCTCGTGGAAGTGGGCGTGGGCCTGTTGCCCGCCGGCGGCGGCTTGAAGGAAATGGCGCTGCGCGCGGCCCTTGCGGCCAACGGCGGCGACATCCTTCCCCACCTGCAAACGCCGTTCAAGAACGCGGCCATGGGCGAAGTCTCTGCCAGCGCGCTGAACGCCAAGGAAAAGGGCCTGATGCGCTGGCGCGACATCATCGTCTTCAACCGCGATGAGCTCCTGCATGTGGCGCTGGAAACGGCGCGCGCGATGGCCGAAGCGAGCTATCGTCCGCCGTTGGCGCCTGCCGCCTTCCCGGTGGCCGGCTACACCGGCATCGCCACCTTGAAGATGATGCTGGTGAACATGAAGGAAGGCGGCTTCATCTCGGATCACGACTACGACATCGCGTCGCGCATCGCTACCGTGTTGTGCGGTGGCGAGGTGGAGCCGGGGTCGATGGTGAATGAGGACTATTTGCTGACGCTGGAGCGGCAGCATTTCGTGGCGCTGGCGAGGACGGAGAAATCGCAGGCAAGGATTGATTTCATGTTGAAGAATGGGAAGCCGTTGCGGAACTGACGCAATCCTCTTTCATGACCAAGACAAGCAAGTCGATTCTTTTCTTCCTTGCGGTGATCTCGCTGGCCTGTGGCGTTATTTACGCCGGCCAGCGATACGCGGAGAAGGCTGAGATCAATTGGATGATTGTTGGTCTGCTTGTGGCCGGTGCGGCATTTGTGTTTCTCGTTACGGCGGTTGTTCCGGATATTGAGGGGCCGGGACAAGGGCTGGGAATGAGTGGCGGCAGCGACGGAGATTCGGTGAGTAGTGATTCGGATTCGGGGGATGATTCGTGAGCAACTCATCGTCACGAGCGCTTGCGCTTTTCGACCTTGCCGGGGGTTGCCCGGCGGCAACTTACTTTCTTTTGCTTCGCCAAAAGAAAGTAAGCAAAGAAAAGGCGACCCAGAGCCGCCGCCCCGGCGATGAAGCTGCCGGGGTGCCCTGCGTGACTCGATGCGACAGGCCGCTCGGTAACTCGCCGCGCGAAATGCATTTTCCGTACGGCGACTGTTATGCCGCGCGGCTCAGACATCCCTCGCGGACATCCCCTGTCGCCTCTGCGTTACTCGGCGTCGCCTATGGGGCCCAACGGCCCGATCATCCGCTATGTCGCACCGGACTCGTTCCGGTGCCCAATTTGACGTACCTAAACTTGGGCCCCGGCCTTCGCCGGGGAGACACCCGACGAGTTGTGCTTGGTTTTGATGTTCTCCCCATTGTCCCCGCTGAGCATCGCAGGCGCGGCGGGGGATGTCCGCCCGGTATGTCTGAGCGGCGAGCGATAGAACTTGACTTCTGCGCGTACAGTTTTCGAGCCGCGAGTTTAGCGGGCGGCCCGTCGCGTCGAGAAGCGCAAGGAACCCCGGCAGCCTTACCGCCGGGGCGGGGACGCTGGGGCCGCCTTCTTTTGCTTACTTTTCTTGGCGGAGCAAGAAAAGGAAGTTGCTGCCGGGCAACCCCCGGCTTGGTTCCTCGCTTGGAAATCAACCAAGCGCGCAAACGTAAACAAAGAAATGCCACTGCATGGCTAGAGGTCCCCGTCTGCGCGGGGACGACCAATGAAGCGAGAGATCGCAACGCTGCAACACTATTGAAACAAAGGAATCCATCATGACCAAACAAATCCAGGAAGCCTACATCGTCGCTGCCGTCCGCACCCCCGTCGGCAAGGCGCCGCGCGGCATGTTCAAGAATGTCCGTCCCGACGACATGCTGGCGCACGTCTTGAAGGGCGCGATCGCGCAGGTGCCGGGGCTTGACCCGCACGACATCGGCGACGTGGTCGTCGGCTGCGCCATGCCGGAAGGCGAGCAGGGCATGAATGTCGCGCGCATCGGCGTCCTGCTCGCGGGGTTGCCTGACAGCGTGCCCGCCGTGACCATCAACCGCTTTTGCTCCTCCGGCGTGCAGGCCATCAGCATGGCGGCTGACCGCATCCGCACCGGCGACGACGACGTCGTGATCGCCGCGGGCACCGAGAGCATGTCGATGGTGCCGATGATGGGCAACAAGATTGCGCTCAACAACAATGTGTTTGCGCACAATGCAAACATCGGCATCGCCTACGGCATGGGCATCACCGCCGAACAA
>CAZTYC010000345.1:0-2452 GCA_964617435.1 uncultured Burkholderiales bacterium | reverse complement strand
GCATCCGATGCACCGCCGGAGGCCGCCAAGCGCCCGCGCTATCGCGCCAAACCCAAGTTCGCCTTCCCCCTGGCCCTGAAGGCGGTGATGCTCGATCTGGACGGCACGTTGCTCGATACCGCGGGGGACATCGCCGATGCGGCCAATCGCATGCGCTTGTCGCTGGGATTCCAGGCGCTGGATCCGGCGCTGATCAAGACGTTTGTCGGCAAGGGCATCGCCAATCTGGTGTCCAGGACCTTGAAAGATGCGGTCGGCGAGGTGGGGCCCACTGCACTGAAGGTGGCGGTGGCCAATTTCGAACGCCAGTACGAGAAATGCTTCGGCGATACCTCGGTGCCGTTCCCCGGCGTCATCGACGGGCTGAATGCGCTGAAGGACAAGGGCTTGCGGCTGGCCTGCGTGACCAACAAATCGGAGCGCTTCACCGCGCCGCTGCTGGAGCGCACCGGGCTCAAGGACTACTTCGAGCTGGTGGTGTCGGGCGACACGCTTGCGGCCAAGAAACCCGACCCGCAGCCGCTCACCCACGCGGTGGCCTTTTTTGAGGCGCGCCCGGACGAGGTGCTGCTGATCGGCGACTCGGTCAATGATGCCGAGGCAGCGCGTGCCGCGGGGTGCCCCGTGTTCATCGTGCCGTATGGGTACAACGAGGGGCAGGAACTGCGCGGCCTTGATTGCGATGCGTTCATCGACGACGTGCCGGGGGCGCTGAAATTGGTTAAACTGGCCGCCTGACGTTTCACTTTTTCATTGCGACTTCTCATGATTCGCGGCGCGCGTTGGAATTCTTGGCGATGGCAGAACTGGCGATAGTCCCGCCCGTTTTGTGCTGTCCCGTTTCCACGCACCATCACGCCCCGCCCGAATCCCATGACCCCCGCTGAATTTGCTGCCCTGGGCAGCCAAGGCTTCAACCGCATTCCCGTCACGCTCGAGACCTTTGCCGATCTCGACACGCCGCTCTCGATTTATCTCAAGCTCGGCGGGCGCCCGTATTCCTACCTGCTCGAGTCCGTGATCGGCGGCGAGCGCTTTGGCCGCTATTCGATCATCGGGCTGCCCGCAAAGGAATGGATTTCGGTCACGGGACACGAATGCGTGCATTGGCGGTCCAAGGGCGGTGGCGGAAGCGAAGCCGTGGAGCGCACCTTCGTGAACGACCCGCTGACCTGGGTCGAAAAGTACCGCAAGCGCTTTCGCGCGGCGCCCATCGAAGGCGCGCTGCGTTTTGCCGGGGGCCTGGCAGGCTACTTTGGATACGACACCGTGCGTTTCATCGAACCCAGGCTCGCGCTCGACGAGCACCGCACGAAGCCGGACCCCATTGGCGCGCCGGACATCGTGCTGATGCTGTCGGACGAATTGGCCGTGGTGGACAACCTGTCCGGCAAGCTGCATCTGATCGTCTATGCCGACCCCGCGCGACCTGACGCGCTGGCCAATGCCGAACGCAGGCTGACGGAGCTGCGGCTGGCGCTTCGCCAGCACGCGCCGCTGCCGGTGTTCGTTCCCGGCAAGGCGCCCGACGCACCGGTGTCGGACATTGGACGCGACGCCTACCTTGCGGCGGTGGCCCGATGCAAGCGCTACATCGTCGAGGGCGACATCATGCAGGTGCAGATTTCCCAGCGCATTTCGCTGGAGTTCGATGCGCCGCCCATCAACCTGTACCGCGCCCTGCGATCGATCAATCCCTCGCCCTACATGTTCTTTTTTGACCTGGGGGAGTTCCAGATCGTCGGGGCGTCGCCTGAGATTCTCGTCCGCCAGGAGGGGTCGAAGGTCACGGTGCGGCCCATCGCCGGGACCCGCAAGCGGGGTGCAACTGCCGAGCGGGACAAGGCGCTGGAGGCCGAATTGCGCGCCGACCCCAAGGAACAGGCCGAACACCTGATGCTGATCGACCTTGGCCGCAATGACATCGGCCGCATCGCGAAGACGGGCAGCATCCGGGTGACCGAGCAAATGGTGGTGGAGCGCTACTCCCATGTGATGCACCTGGTGTCCAATGTGGAGGGCGAGATCCGCGACGGCGTCGGGCCGGTCGACTTGTTGCGCGCGACGTTTCCGGCCGGCACCGTGACCGGTGCGCCGAAGGTGCGGGCGATGGAGATCATCGACGAACTGGAGCCGCACCGGCGCGGCGTCTATGGCGGAGGCGTCGGATATTTCTCCGCCGACGGTGAAATGGACACCTGCATTGCGCTGCGGACGGCGGTGGTGAAGGACGGCGTGCTCCACGTCCAGGCAGGCGGCGGCGTCGTGCTGGACAGCGATCCCCAGCTTGAGTGGGAGGAGACGGTGCACAAGGCCCGGGCCCTCTTCCGGGCGGCGGCGGAGGCGTGGCGATACGCCTGACCGAACCTCCCCCGCTCCAGCCCCCAGGTGCCGCCATGATCCTCGTCATCGACAACTACGACAGCTTCACCTTCAACCTCGTCCACTACAT
>CAZTYC010000344.1:0-2473 GCA_964617435.1 uncultured Burkholderiales bacterium | reverse complement strand
GGGATGCGCGTTCGCTGTTCAGCGTCCAGTCCACCGCGGAGTGGATGCAGGCACTGCCGCTCGTGGGCGACGGCGTGGCGCGCAACTTCCTGGCCGCCGACGCACTGAACGACCGCTTCTTTTCGCTAGTGATGTTCCTGCACATCGGGCTGCCGCTGTTCCTGCTCGGCGCGCTGTGGGCCCACCTGCAGCGCATCCGCCTCCCGGCGCTGTGGCCCTCGCGCGAGGCGGCCTTCGGCCTCATCGCCATCTTCGTGGTGCTCGGTCTTCAGGTGCCGGCCCGCAGTCTGGGACTGGCCGATCCGGATTTCCTGCCCGCGCACTTGCCGATCGACTGGTTCTTCCTGTTCCCGCATGCGATCGTCGAGGCGCTGTCCGGTGCCTGGGCCTGGGGCCTGGCCGGCGTGCTCACGCTGCTGGTCGTGCTGCTGCCGTGGCTGTCTCCCGCACGGTCGGCACGACCCACCGTTGCCCGCGTCGAACTGGCGCATTGCAACGGCTGCAGCCGCTGCGCGGCCGATTGCCCGTCCGGCGCCATCCGCATGGTGCCGCGCTCGGACGGCCGCCGCCATGCGCGCCAGGCTGCGGTCGATGCGGCGCTGTGCACCTCCTGCGGTGTGTGCGTCGGCGCCTGCCCCTCATCGACCCCGTTCCGCCGCATCGAGGACCTGGTCTCGGGCATCGAACTTCCCCAGCAGCCGATCGGGCGCCTGCGCACCCTCCTGAACGCGGGACTCCGGGAACGCGAGGCCTCATCGATCGCGCTGGTCTGCCGGTGCCGGTTCGCCAAGGGCGTGAATGCCGCGGCAAAGGAACCCTTGCTCGAGATCGAACTCGAGTGCCTGGGCATGCTGCCGCCGTCATTCATCGATTACGCCCTGCGACGGGGAATCGCCGGCGTGGTGCTGGCCGGGTGCGCCGACTGCGGATGCGAATACCGCCTCGGCAAGCAATGGACCGCCCTGCGCCTGGACGGCAACCGCGAACCACACCTGCGCGCCGGCGCGCCGCGCGAACGCATCGTCCTGCTGCCGGAAACCGCCGGCACCGCATCGATTCTCGACGCCGCGCGCGCGTTCATGCATGCACCCAACCCATCGAACAAGTCCCACGGAGTCCGACCATGACTGCCGCAACCCATCCGCTTCCCTCGCGCCTCTTCTCGCCGCACGCCTTCGCGCCTCCCTGCATGGACGATGGCTTCGACCTCGCGCTACCCACCGATGCGCGCCGCGCGCTGACCGCCGCCTGGCTGGGGTTGGCGATGGCCGCGCTGCTGGCCTCGGGGCTATTCTCGCTGCTGCTGGTGCTGTCGCGCACGCCGCAATTGCAGTCGCTGTTTCCGGTCGCCGATTTCTTTCGCGTGGCCTTGGTGGTGCACGTGGACCTGTCGGTCCTGGTGTGGTTCCTGGCCTTCGGCGGCGCGCTCTGGTCGATGACCGGCGGCGCGCGCGCGCTGGGCGTCGCCTGGGTTGCCTTCGCGCTGGCGGCGGCCGGCACGCTGGTGATGACCGTGTCCGCCTTCACCGAGCATGCGACGCCGGTGATGGCCAACTACATCCCGGTGCTCGACGGGCCGTGGTTCCTCGCCGGGCTGCTGGCCTTCGGCGCCGGCATGGCCCTGCTGTGCGCGCGGTCGATGGCCTCGGTGCGCCCGATCGGCGGTCGGCTCGATGGCGACGGTGCGCTGCGGTTCGGACTCAATGCCGCGATGGTCTCGACCGCGGTCGCCGCGTTTGCCTTCGCTGCGTCGTGGATCCAGCTGCCGGACGGGCTCGACCCGCGCGTGCACTACGAGTTGCTGTTCTGGGGTGGCGGCCACGTCCTGCAGTTCACCTACACGCTGTTGATGCTGGCCGGTTGGGTCTGGCTGGGGTCCGCGCTGGGCGCGCCGATTCCTCTTTCGCCGCGCGTGGTGGCCGGCCTGTTCGGCGTGGCGCTGCTCGCGGTGTTCCTGACGCCGGTGACCTACGCCGCGTATCCGGTGACCTCCATCGAGCACCATCGCGCGCAAACCCTGCTGATGCGCTTCGGCGGCGGCATCGTGATCGCGCCGATCGCGCTGGCGCTGGCCGTGGCGCTGTGGCGCCAGAAGACTGTATCCCGCACGCACGCGCCCTTGCGCACCAGCCTCATCGCCTCGCTGGCACTGTTCGCCTCGGGCGGCATCATCGGCTTCCTGATCTCCGGCAGCAACGTCAGGATCCCGGCCCACTATCACGGCTGCATCGTCGGCGTGACGCTGGCGATGATGGGAATGGGCTACCACCTGCTGCCGCGTTTCGGCTTCAAAGCGCCTGATTCGCGCCTGGCCGCGTGGCAACCCGGCCTCTACGGCGTGGGGCAGCTGATGCACATCGTCGGCCTGGTGTGGTCGGGCGGCTATGGCGTGCAGCGCAAGGTTGCGGGTGCCGAGCAGGTGCTGCGCAGCACGCCGGAAGTCGTCGGCATGGGGCTGATGGGGCTCGGCGGC
>CAZTYC010000343.1:0-2492 GCA_964617435.1 uncultured Burkholderiales bacterium | reverse complement strand
GGCCGTCGGCGGCCACGATCGGTGCTTCGCCCGCCGGGTACACGTCGGCCAGCACCACGTCATCGGCGGTGGAGATCACGCGCACGAAGTCCTCGAACAGGTCGCGCGTGCGCGTGTAGCGGTGCGGCTGGAAGGCCAGCAGCACGCGGCGGCCGGGAAACGCACCGCGGGCGGCGCTGAGCACCGCGTCCATTTCCGCCGGATGGTGGCCGTAGTCGTCCACCAGCGTGAAGCTGCCGCCGTGTTCGAGGGCGACCTCGCCAAAGCGCTGGAAACGCCGGCCCACGCCGCCGAAGGTCGACAGGGCGCGCGCAATCGCGGCCTCGTCCACGCCCGCCTCGCGCGCGATCGCGATGGCCGAGAGCGCGTTGAGCACGTTGTGACGGCCGGCGAGGTTGAGGGTCACGTCCAGCGGCGCCTGCCCGGCGCGCGACACCGCCGTGAAGGCCATTTGCGACCCCTCGGCGCGCACGCGCGTGGCGCGCAGGTCGACATCCTCGCCAATCCCGTAGGTGAGCACCGGCTTGGTGAGCGACGGCACGATCGAGCGCACATGCGCATCGTCGCCGCACAGCACCGCCAGCCCGTAGAACGGCAGGTGTTCGATGAACTCCACGAAGGCGGCCTTCAGCTTCCCGAAGTCCTGGCCGTAAGTGTCCATGTGGTCGGCGTCGATGTTGGTGACCACCGCCATCATCGGCGTGAGGTAGAGGAACGAGGCGTCGGACTCGTCGGCCTCCGCCACCAGCCACTCGCCGCGGCCCAGGCGGGCGTTGGTGCCGATGGAATTGAGGCGCCCGCCGATGACGCAGGTCGGGTCGAGGCCGGCCACGTCGAGCACGTGCGCGATCAGCGAGGTGGTGGTGGTCTTGCCGTGCGTGCCCGCCACCGCGATGCCCTGCTTGAAGCGCATCAGCTCGGCCAGCATCATGGCGCGCGGCACCACCGGGATGCGGGCCGCCTTGGCCGCGACCACTTCGGGATTGTCCGGCTTCACCGCGCTGGAAATCACCACGGCGTCCGCGCTGCCGACATGCGCCGCCGCATGGCCGATCATGACGGTGGCGCCGAGCTTGCGCAGGCGCGCCACCGTGGACGACTCCGCAAGGTCCGAGCCGCTCACCGCGTAGCCCAGGTTGATGAGCACCTCGGCGATGCCGGACATGCCGGAACCGCCAATGCCGACAAAATGGAGGCGCTTGACCTTGTGCTTCATCCGGCCAGCTCCATGCAGGCGGCCGCGCAGCGCGCGGTCGCGTCGGGCTTGCCCAGCGCGCGCGCGGCGCGCGCCATCGCCAGCAACTTTTCACGCGTGAACGATGCGACCAACGCGGCGAGCGCCTGCGGCGACGTTTCGAGCTGCCGGACCATCACGCCCGCCCCCGACTCGACGAGGAAGCGCGCATTGGCCTCCTGTTCCTCTACCACGAAGTACGGCAAGGGCACGAGGATGCTCGCCACGCCGGCCGCCGCGAGCTCGGCCACGGTGATGGCGCCGGAGCGGCACAGCATCAGGTCGCACCATTGCAGGCGGGCGGCCATGTCGTCGATGAACGGCAACACGGTGGCCTCCACGCGCGCGGCGTGATAGGCGGACACCAGTTCCTCGTAGTTCTTCTCACCTGACTGGTGGATGACCTCGGGCCGCGCGCCCTGCTCCATCGCCGCCAGCGCCGCCACCACCAGGTCGTTGAGCGTCTTCGCCCCCAGGCTTCCGCCCACCACCAGCAGGCGCAGCGGTCCCCCGCGCCCCTGCATGCGGGCGGCCGGCTCTGGCACAGCGGCGATCTCGCCGCGCACCGGCGTGCCAAGCCACTCGACGCGCGACGGCTTGGGCAGCCAGCGGGCCAGCGCGTTCTTCGGTACCTGTTCAAAGGTCTTTGGGAAGCCCACCAACGTGCGCCTAGCCAGCAGGGCCAGCACACGGTTGGTCAGGCCCGCATGGGCGCCGGGTTCGTGCACCACCAGCGGCGCGCCCATCAACACGCCCATCAACCCGCCGGGCAGCGCCACATAACCGCCCATCGAGATCACCACATCGGGCTTCACGCGGCGGATGATCGCGGCCGACACCCACAGCGCGCGCGCCAGCCGGAACGGCATCAGCAGCCACGCGGCGGCGCCCTTGCCGCGCACGCCCTGCATCGGCACCACCTCGATCGGGTATCCGGCGCGGCCCACCAGCTGGTGTTCCATGCCCTGCGGCGTGGCCAGCCAGGCGATGGCCCAGCCCTGCGCCACGAGCTCCTTCGCGATCGCGAGGCCGGGATAAATGTGCCCGCCGGTGCCGGCGGCCATGATCAGCGCGGTGCGTTGGCCTTGCCGGTTCATCGGCGGCTCCCGCTGCGGGCCGTCGCGGCGCGGTTTTCGAAATCCACGCGCAGCAGGATGGCTACCGCCAAACAGTTGACGATGACGCCGGTGCCGCCATAGGAAATGAACGGCAGCGTGAGGCCCTTGGTGGGCAGCATGCCCATGTTCACGCCCATGTT
>CAZTYC010000342.1:0-2508 GCA_964617435.1 uncultured Burkholderiales bacterium | reverse complement strand
TCGGCATGTGGATGGCGCTGGTGATGGCCTTCAATGTCTGGTTCATCATCTGGCCCAACCAGAAGAAGGCGCTGGGGATCGTCGCCGTGGAAGCTGCCGAAAAGGCCGCCGCCGCGCGCACCGCCATGCTGGCCTCGCGCTTCAACACCATGTTCTCGATCCCCATGCTGTATTGCATGGCCGCCCAGTCGCACGGCGGCTTCTGATTCCATCCGGGACATTTCGATGAATCCGGGCGGCGCAAGGGTTTTCCTTTGCGCCGTTTTTCTTTGCCTGTCCGGATGCGCGGCCTGGTGGCCGGATCGCCATGAGGAGCGCTACGCCGTCATCGCGCCGTTTTCGGACTCCGAGCCGGGCGCAAAGCTGCCGCGCGGCTGGCATCCGTGGACGCTCTCGCGCTTCAAGCGCCTGACCCAATACCACCTCGTGCGCGGCGAGGACGGCAGCGTGGTCGTGCAGGCCGACGCCGACAGTTCCGCCTCCGGCCTGATCAGCCACGTGGACGTCAATCCGCAACGCACACCGTGGTTGTCATGGCGCTGGAAGGTGCCGGACCTGATCAATTCGGCCGACAACACCCATGCCGGCGCCGAAGACTCGCCGGTGCGCATCGTGGTCTCCTTCGACGGGGACCGCGGCAAGCTCGATGTGGAGGAGCAGGCCATCGCCCAGCGCGTCAAGCTGCTCACCGGCCGGGAGATGCCGTATGCCACCCTGATGTACATCTGGGAGAACCGGCGTCCGGTCGGCGAGATCATCACCAGCGCGCACACCTCGCGCATCAAGATGGTGGTCACCGAGTCCGGCGAATCGCGCGAGGGCCACTGGCTGAATTTCTCGCGCAACGTGACCGAGGACTATGTGCGGGCCTTCGGCGAGCCGCCGGGGCGCATCCGCTCCATCGGCATCATGACGGACACCGACAACACGGGCGAAAAGACCCGGGCGTATTACGGGGACATTAAGTTTTCGGCCGCCCAACCGACTGATGGCGGGTTGCCCATCCACAAGGAAGCAAAATGAACCAGCTTGAAACCGCCACGCTCGCGGGCGGGTGCTTTTGGTGCCTGGAAGCGGTCTTCGACGATGTCGAAGGCGTGAACGATGTGGTGTCCGGCTACATGGGGGGCCATGTCGCCAATCCCGGCTATGAGGCCGTCTGCCGCGGCACGACGGGCCACGCGGAAGTGGTGCAGGTGAAATTCGACCCGGCGGTCATCGGCTTCCGGGACTTGCTGGAGATTTTTTTCGCCATCCACGACCCCACCACGCTGAACCGCCAGGGCAATGACGTCGGCACCCAGTACCGCTCCGCCGTGTTCACGCACAGTCCCGCGCAGGCCGCGGTTGCGCGCGAGGTGATCGCCAGCCTGCAGGGGCAGGTGTGGGAGGCCCCGATCGTGACCGAGGTGGTGGATTCGGGCGTGTTCTATCCCGCCGAGGACTATCACCAGGAATACTTCAAGCGCAATCCGTTTCAAGGGTATTGCATGGCGGTGGTGTCGCCGAAGGTCGGCAAGTTCCGCCAGAAGTTTGCGAAGCGCCTGAAGAAAGCCTGACCGCGCCGCCTCAGGAAACCATGCGGCGGATCCTGGGCGACATGTCGACCCGGCCCTGCATGAACGCCTCGTGGTTGCGTTCGACGCGGCGCAGGTCGTACACGTAGTTGACCATCAGGCCGAAGGACTGCGCCTCGCCTTTGGCGGACAGGTCCGCCTGGCGGTTGATGCGCTCCAGGCGTGCGCCATTGTTCAGGTGAAAGCGCGCGACGGGGTCCGGCGTGACGCCCGGGGTTCCGGCGCCGGTCAGGTAGGCCGCGCAGAGGATTTCCAGATCCGTGGGCGCGACCGGCGCCTTGCGACGGCTGCGAACCTCGTAGGCGGACTTCTCCTCCATCAACACCAGCCCCTTGAAATGCTGCAAGGCGGCGCGCACGCGCGGGCCCAGCGCGGCGGATGAAGCGCTGTCATCCAGCTGAACCTCCAGCCAGCGCCGGAATCCAGGAATGGGAGAGAGCGTGCAAAAGCGCGTGAGCTCCGGAATCTCGTCCGCCAGGTGCGTGGCCACCTGCTTGATGAGGAAGTTGCCCAGCGACACCCCGCGCAATCCCGGTTCGCAATTGCTGATGCCGTAGAACGCGGCGATGCGGTAGGCGTTCGGGTATGTCTTGGGGCCGGTCACCTCGAGCAACGGGGCCACGGCGGCGGGCATCTCCGCCAGCAGCGCCACCTCGACAAAGATGAGCGGCGTGTCCGGCAGCACCGGATGAAAGAAGGCGAAGCAGCGGCGGTCATCCTGCAGGCGGCGGCGCAAATCGTCCCAGCCGCGGATCGCGTGCACAGCCTCGTGGCGGATCAGTTGTTCGAGCAGCGACGCCGGCGTGTTCCAGTCCACGCGCACCATCTGCAGAAAGCCCGGATTGAACCAGGACGACAGCAGGTGCTGGAAATCGTCATCGACTTGCGTCAAATCAGGATCCTCGCGCAGCGCCTCGAGCAGGGCCTCGCG
>CAZTYC010000341.1:0-2514 GCA_964617435.1 uncultured Burkholderiales bacterium | reverse complement strand
TGCACGCCCTTGCCCGTCAGTGCATTCAGGTAAACAGGCAGCGTGGCGGTCAGCGTCTTGCCTTCGCCGGTGCGCATTTCGGAGATCTTGCCGTTGTGCAGGGCCATGCCCCCCAGCAACTGCACGTCGAAATGACGCATCTTCATGACGCGCTTCGAACCCTCGCGCACCACGGCAAAAGCCTCCGGCAGGATGGTGTCGAGCGCCTCACCACCGGCAACGCGGGTCTTGAACTCTTCCGTCTTGGTGCGCAGCTCGTCGTCGCTCAGCTTCTCGTACTGCGGCTCCATCGCATTGATGCGGTCGACCGTCTTGCGGTATTGCTTGAGAAGACGGTCGTTGCGACTGCCGAATAGTTTGGTCAGGAAATTGGTTGCCATGAAAGCAGGACCGCCCTGCCGGCCCACCGGGGCCAGCAGGGCAGCGCAATCCTTTGTCTGTCAGGAAGAAATGGGGCTGGCGCTTTGCAATGCAATAGCATCGCCGGCGCCAGCCAAGCCTGCGATTTTACCTTCGACCGGCGGCGCCCGGCGCCGGCGATGCAGGTGCGTTCACCCCGGCCTGCGCAACCTGGGCTCCCGGCAGCCGCTGGCCTGCCTGCAGGAACTTCTGCGGGTCTTGCGGAACGCCCTGTACCAGCACCTCAAAATGCAGATGAGGGCCGGTTGAGCGGCCGGTGGTGCCCACCTCGGCAATCATCTGGCCGCGCTTGATCAGGTCGCCTTTTTTCACGAAAACGCGGGAGGCATGGGCGTACCGGGTGATCAGGTCGTTGCCATGGTCCACCTCGATCAGATTGCCGTATTCCTGGTGGTATTCCTGTGTCACGACCACGCCGCCCGCCGCCGCATGGATGGGCGTTCCGGGTGCCGACGGGAAATCCAGCCCGGTGTGCAGGGCCGAACGCCCGGTGAACGGGTCGATACGCCAGCCGAATGTGGAGCCCAGGTTCGCCGATGTCACGGGAAGCTGTGTCGGCACCATCATCTTGCGGATCTTCTGGTCAAACAGGCGCGACTCCATCACGGTCAGCAGGTCCGCGCGCGAATCCGATATCTTCTCAAGGTCTGCCAGCGTGGCCTGCAGTTCCTCCATGGTCAGGGGCCGCCCGGATACCAGTGCGCCGCCACGGCCAGGCGTGGCCTTGATCTCGTTCGGGTTGACGCCGGCCAGACCCGACACACGCTCGCCCAGCGCCTCGAGCTGGACCAGCTTGGCCTGCATCTCGCCGAGCTTGCGGGCCATGGCGTCGAGGTTTTCGCGCATAAAGCGGTCACGCTGCTCAAACTCACCGCGCACCATGAGTTGCACCAGCGAACCGATGACCGGCCAACCTTCCCGGGCGCCCTTGAGAAAAACCCAGTGGTACAGGCCCGCGGCCATCACCATGAGCATCAGCGACAGCGCCACCAGACTCAGCATGAGTCGGGTACCGCTCAGGTGGATGGCCCGGCTCCTCGCCAGCCACGCATCCGTGATAATGAAATGCACCAGTTTCCCCTCAACGCCTGCATGTCCACCAACCGCCGCCTTCACCCGGTCAGCCTGCAGCAGGCTGCCCAGGAATCGCCCACGCTGGCAAGACTGGCCGAGCTGGCGCGCGATTCCGGCGAAAGGCTCAAGGCGGTTGAATTGCTGATTCCCGCTGCGCTGCGTTCGTCGGTACAACCCGGTCCCGTGGATGGCACGGACTGGTGCTTGCTGGTGAACAACAACGCCGCAGCTGCGAAGATGAGGCAGGTGCTACCTGCACTCCAGGCTCATCTGCGCAGCCGGGGGTGGGAGGTTAACTCAATTCGGCTCAAGGTACAAATAGTACAAAAGTGAGCGATTGAATCTGGTGCCGATTATCGGATTCGAACTGATGACCTACCGCTTACAAGGCGGTTGCTCTACCAACTGAGCTAAATCGGCGAACTGCGGATTTTACTGGCACGAGCGCGCTACTTGACGCGCTTGAGGGCCGGCCGGGGACCGGCCGGTGGTCTGGGTGGCTCTGGCGCATCGCTGCCATCGGCACCCTGCCCTTCGGGGGGCACGAGTTGCACCACGCGCGGGTCGCTGTCGGCCGCAAGGCCGGTGCTGGGAACGGCGGGGACACTGCTCAGCGGCGACTGCCGGGCACTGTCGCCCGTCCCCGAGGTCACCACCGGCATCGGGAAAGCCATCCCCTGGCCATTCTCGCGAGCGTAGATGGCGATGACCCGGCTGACGGGCACCATGATCTCGCGCGCAGACCCGGCGAAACGGGCCTTGAACTCGATGAATTCGTTGCCCAGCTTGAGCGAGCTGGTCGCATCAAAACTGATGTTCAGGACAATCTCGCCGTTCTTCACATACTCGCGCGGCACCTGCACCGTCTCGTCCACCAGCACTGCGACATACGGCGTGAAGCCGTTGTCGGTGCACCAGTCGTACAAGGCGCGGATCAGGTACGGGCGCGTGGAGGTTGACTCCAGGGCGTTCATCATCAGCTCGACCAGGCAACCGGATTATTTGCGCATGACCTTTTCG
>CAZTYC010000340.1:0-2528 GCA_964617435.1 uncultured Burkholderiales bacterium | reverse complement strand
CGATCCACAT
Organism: uncultured Burkholderiales bacterium; assembly: GCA_964617435.1. Taxonomy (GTDB): domain Bacteria; phylum Pseudomonadota; class Gammaproteobacteria; order Burkholderiales; family Usitatibacteraceae; genus UKL13-2. Next base: position 2,518 of record CAZTYC010000340.1, on the reverse strand, counting down.
CACGCCGAACACGATGTGCAGCCAGCGCACCAGCAGGAAGGCCCACGCATGCGAGCCGAGCGAGACGCCGTTGGGCGAGATCGCGGTGGCCAGGCCGAGAATGACGACCAGCAGGACGAAGCCCGCGATCACCGTGCGCTGCAAGGATTGAAAGATGGCTCCCATGACTTCCTCCGATTCGGGGTAGGTGTTTTCAAACGCCGCTATTATCACGCAGGCGTGGCCCGCTTCGACGACGGCCCCAAAAAACAAAACCCCGCGCAATGCGGGGTTTTGTCGGGGCCTGTGCGGGCTATTTCTTCGAATCGAAGTGCGTGTAGCTCGCCACGTAATCCTTGGCTTCGCCGATGCGGTTCAGGTGGCAATCGCGGCAGGGGCCGATCGGGTCCGGCGCCTTCTTGCCGTCCGCCAGGTAGGCGGCATACACCCAGTCACCATTCTTGGGCGTGTTGGAGGCATCCGCTCCCCAGCCGTCGCCCTTGCCCATCACGAAGACCTTGAGCAGCTTGTCCTTGACCATGTTGCCGTCGGCGCCCTTTTCCGGATTGCCATCGGCGCCGATCTTGGCCGCATACAGTTCCATGACCGAGACCGTGCCGTTCGGGAATTTGCCGCCCTTGGGAGACTTTGCCCCGGAATCATTGAGATAGACATCGCGCACCTGTTTGACGTCCGCGCGCTGCACATTCATGCGCGAGGCCCAGGTCTTGTAGTTCGCGGGGATCGCCAGGTCGCCGTCGTTCAACTTCGGCGCGGGCGCCGGTGGCGGGGTTTGCGCGCATCCTGCAAGGGCCAACGCCAGAATTCCCCATTTGATCGCCTTCATGCTCATCTCCTCAATGATTGAACCGGGATGCGGATGCAGCACGTGCACCCGACGCGTCATGGCCTGTCCACAACACAGCGATCATACGCAAAAGCCGCGGCGGCCGCCGGCCTGCCGGACGGCCGATCCCCTGATTGCGGGAACCTCAGTTCGCAGCGATGACCGCGCAGGCGATGCGCGGCCCGGCGTTGCCGGTGGGCTGCGTCTTGTAGTCGTCCGGATCGCGGTGCACGATCATGCCGCGGCCGACCACGCTGGCCGGTCCGGCCGTCACGGTGATGACATCCATCATCACGTCGAGCGTGGCATTGCCGCTGGCGTCTGACTTGAGCGCCGGCAGGTCGCCCGCGTGCCGCTCCATGGTGCCGTGGTGCCCGTGCGGCTTGCCACCGGGATTGAAATGCCCGCCGGTGCTCATGCCGTCGCCGGAACTGCAATCGCCCTTGTCGTGGATGTGGAACCCGTGCTCGGCATTCGGTTTCAGGCCGGACACGCGTGCCTCGACGCGCACCCTGTCCCCCGCCTGCGTGAAGGTCACCGTTCCGGCGGCGGTATTGCCCTTGGTGGGTTCGAGCCGGGCGGTGGCGGAGGGCGCGGGACTGCCGCCCCATTGCGCGCAGGCGGTGAAGAGCGTGGCGACGGTGGCGGCAAGCAGCGTGTTTTTCATGTCGGGGCTCGGAAGCGTTGGTGATGGATGCGGCAACCCTATTTCTTGGCCGGGGCTGCCTTGGCGGGCGCGGGCGCCGGGGCGGCGGCGACGGCGATGGGCGTCGGCTTGGGCACCGGCTTGCCGGCCTTCTTCATGTTGGCCTGGAAATTCTTCACCGCCAGGTCCTCGTAACGCGCCTGGTCGGCTTTGGTTTTTTCGGCCGTCGCCTTGTCTTTTTCGGCCTTGGCCGCCGCAGCCGCAGCCTGCTCCGGCGTCGGCGGCGGGGGCGCGGGCAACTTGGCGGACACAAAACCGGATGCGGCGAGCAGGCCGGCGGCAATGACGAGTCTTGATTTCATGTCGTGGGCTCCCTAGTCGTCGCCGGCCGCCGGTTGCGCGGCCATCGGTGCATTGCCGGTCTTGCCGGCCTTGACGTCCTCGTACCAAAGCTCATGGTGTTCCTTGGCCCAGGTTTCATCGACGAAGCCGTCGCGCATGCCCTGGTAGGCGCCCTCGGTGGCGATGCCCATGTAGATGTGGGCGAACGCCGCGGACGCAAACAGCAGGGCCGCCACTGAATGGAACAGGTTGGCTTCCGTCATCAACTCACGGCCGGTGTTCCAGTTGGGAAACAGCATCACCAGGCCAGACACGCAAATGACCGATCCCAGCAACACGGTGCCGGCCCAGAACCACACCTTTTCGCCGCCGTTGAAGCGACCCGAGGGCACTTCCTTGTCGCCGAACATGCCTCCCATCTTGGCCAGCCAGGTGAAGTCCGCCCCGGCCAGCATGTTGTCCTTCACGTAAATGACGAACATGACGATGAGCGAGAACATGAACAGCGGCCCGACAAAGTTGTGCAGCGTCTTGCCGATGCTGGTGATGAACGCGAACGCGGAGGCGCCCAGCACCGGCAACAGGAAGTGCTTGCCGAACAGCAGCAGGACGCCGGATGTGGCGAGCACGATGAAGGACAGGGCGACTGTCCAGTGGGTCATGCGCTCGACGCTGTTGAAGCGCTCGATGAGGCGGCCGGTGGG
>CAZTYC010000339.1:0-2529 GCA_964617435.1 uncultured Burkholderiales bacterium | reverse complement strand
GCGGTTGCCGCGGCCGGCTGCGACTGCGCCAGCGTGGCCGGCGTGGTGGTGGGCGTTAACGCAACGCTGGACGACGCGGCACCCGCCGCCGAGGCGCCATTCATCAGCCCGCGAAGCACCTCGGCAAGCTTGCCGGCTTCGGCGTTTTTCAAGGGCACCACGTGCACGTTGCCGCTGCCGGCACCCGGCACGTCCATGCCTGCCACCAGGGTGCGCACGCGGGTCACCAGGGCCGGCGTGTCCGCGCGGACCACCAGCGAGTTGGTGCGCGCATCGACGCCAAAGCCGAGTTTCGGCGGCTGGCCAGGGTTGGCCGGGTTGCTGATCGCCTCCGGCAACAGGCCCTTGAGCAGGTTGGCCACATCCACGGCGCTGGCGTACTGGAGCTTGATCACCGCCACATCCACCGCGGCGGGGACGTCGATGGCGCTGATGATCTTGGCGATGCGCTTGACGTTCTCCGCGTAGTCGGTGATGACCAGCATGTTGTTGTTGGCGTACGCGCCGATGAAATTGTTGGGCGCCACCAGCGGCCGCAGCACATTCACCAGCTGGTTCGCGCTCTCGTTCTGCAGCGCGAAGATCTGCGTCACGATGCGGTCCCCGTTCAGGTTCGCGCCCGTGCCGCCGATTCCGGGAACGCCGCCGGAGGTCTTGGCATCGGCTTCCGGCACGATCTTGACCGCGCCCTTTTCCTCCACCGCCGCGTAGCCGTGCACGCGCAGCGCGGAGAGCAGGATCTGGTACGCCATGTCCTTGGTCACCGGCGTCTGCGAAATGATGTTCATGTTGCCCATCACGCGCGGGTCGATGATGAAGTTCTTCCCCGTGTGCCCGCCGATGGCCTTGACCACGGAAGGGATGTCCGCGTTGACGAAATTGATCGTCACCAGGTCCTGGGCGGAGGGCACCGCGATCCATGCGGCCACGCACAGCGCGGCGGCAATTCTTGACAGGGCGGCAGGACGGCGGAGGGAGCTGGGCATTGGCGCGAACAAGAGTGGCAAAACGCAGAGGATTGTACGTCATTGGCCCGAGAATGCGCCCGCTGACCCCCGATCCTGCGGGCCGGGCCGCGCGCCAATTCGAGGCGCGGATCGCCCGATTCCCGATCCGCATCCGGCCACACAAAGTGCCGCGCCCGCCAGCCCTGCGGACGTCGAAACCCCAGCACTGGTGCGGCGTTTGGGCCGATTCAGGCCCATTCTGCCCGCCAATGCTGGTGTTTGATCTTCCGCATTGGCGACCCCGGACAATCATGATGTAATGGCCCAGCCCTCCCAAGACTGCTCCGGACAATCCGTCCCAAGTTCCCTCCCAAGACCCTCCCAAGACCTATCCCAAGACCTCATACGCCGCCATGGATGCCTACGACCAAGGTTTGGAAAAGAACGCCGCCAACTACGTTCCGCTCTCCCCGCTTTCGTTCCTGCGCAAAGCCGCCACCATCTATCCGCGCCGGCCCGCCGTGGTCCACGGCAAGCTGCGCCGTTCCTGGGCCGAGCTGTACGCGCGCTGCCGCCAGCTGGCCCATGCATTGCAGCAGCGCGGCATCGCCAAGGGCAATACCGTCGCCGCAATGCTCGCCAACACGCCGGAAATGGTGGAGATGCACTTCGGCCCGGCGATGATCGGCGCCGTGGTGAACACGCTCAACACGCGCCTGGATGCCGAGGCGATCGCCTTCATGATCGACCACGGCGAGGCCAAGGCGCTGGTGACGGACCGCGAGTTTTCCGCCACCATCGAGAAGGCGCTCACGATGTGCAAGTCCAGGCCGCTGGTGATCGACGTGGACGATGCGGAATTCAAGGGCGAGGGCAAGCGGTTGGGGTCGGTCGATTACGAGGCGTTCATCGGCCAGGGGTCCGCGGATTTCGAGTGGCAGCTGCCCGCGGACGAGTGGGACGCCATCGCGCTCAATTACACCTCCGGCACCACGGGAAACCCGAAGGGCGTGGTGTACCACCACCGGGGCGCGTACCTCAACGGCATCAACAACATCCTCGACTGGTCGATGCCCAAGCACGCGGTGTACCTGTGGACGCTGCCGATGTTCCACTGCAACGGCTGGTGCTTCCCGTGGACCGTGGCGGCCAATGTGGGCACGCACGTGTGCCTGCGCAAGGTGGACGCCAAGCTCATCTTCGACCTCATGCGCGACCACGGCGTCACCCACTATTGCGGCGCGCCGATCGTGCACACCCTGCTGATCAATTCGCCCGCCGAATGGCGCGCGGGCATCACGCAGAAGGTGCATGCCATGGTGGCGGGCGCGGCGCCGCCGGGCGCCATGATCGAGGGTATGGCGCGCATGGGCTTCGACCTCACGCACGTCTATGGCCTCACCGAGGTCTACGGACCGGCGGCGGCCTGCGCGAAGCACCCGGAGTGGTCCGGCGAGACCATCGAGGAACAATCGCGCCTCAACGGCCGGCAGGGCGTGGCGTACCTCCTGGAGGAGGACATGACGGTCATGGACCCGGAAACCATGACGCGGGTGCCGGCCGACGGCGAGACCATGGGCGA
>CAZTYC010000338.1:0-2529 GCA_964617435.1 uncultured Burkholderiales bacterium | reverse complement strand
ACCTTGACGCGGGTGGTCGGCGCGGCGCGCACCTGATCCAGGACGGCCTGGGCCGAAGGGGATGCTGGACGGCCGGTGGCCGGTGACTTCTTCATGTCGTGGACTCCCGTGCGCAATGGACGGACTGACGGCAGGCTTTTGTCAGCTGGATTTTCATTGCATTGTACGAACTTCGACGGGCTGCTGCGCGGATGATGAGGCGAGCGGCCAGGGGGGCTTCAAGCTGGCGCGCGCAGGGACGCACAGCCCGGACACATCGATCTCGTAGCGCGATGCGAGCATCTGGTCGGCGGTCTCCGGCGCGGCGGCGCGCACATAGCCCATGCCGACCATCCCGCCCAGCGAGGCACTGAATCCGACAGATGACAATTCGCCGACCGGCTGCCCGTCGCGCAGGATCGGCTCGCCGCCCCAGGCGAAGTGTTCGGTTTCCGGGAAGGTGAACAGCATCAAGCGCTGCGACATCCTTTCCGGATCGGCCGACGTTCGAAGTTTTTGCAGTGCCGCCTGCCCCAGGAAGCGATCCTGCTTGCCGAGTCTTACCGCGAATCCCAGGCCGGCTTCAAAGGGATTTACGTCGGGCGAGAGTTCGGCGGGGAAGGCGCGCCGCCCGGCCTCGATGCGCAGCGCGTCGAGCGCGTAGTAGCCGCAGTCTTTCAGCCCGAAGGATTTCCCGGCCGCATGCAGGGCGTCGTACACCGCCACGCACATTTCCACCGGCACGTAGAGCTCCCACCCGGGGCCGCCCACGTACGACACACGCGCGGCGCGCACGCTGGCGCCACCGATCGACAGGGTCTGGAACGTGCCAAGCGGAAACGCCGTCGTGGAGTAATTGCGCGGTGACAGCGACATCAATAGTGCCTCCGCCTTGGGCCCCATCAGTGAGAGCACCGATCACATGGCCGTCACATCAAGGGCGTGGCACGCCTCGCCGTCCTTGTGGCGGTTGATCCAGGCCAGATCCCGCACCGGTTGGGCGGAGCCCGTGACGACCAGGAAGCCCGGGTCGCCGAGGCAATGGACCGTCACATCGCTTTCGAACCCGCCGCGCTCGTTGAGCATCGGCGTGTAGACGACCCGGCCGGTATCGCACGCCGGAATCTCATTGGCGCAGAGCCTGTTGAGCAGCGCATGGGCGCCGCCACCCGTGACGCGGATTTTTCCGAAAGACGTCTGGTCAAACAACCCGACTTGCCCGCGCACGGCAGCCTGTTCATCGATCACCGCGTCCAGCCAATCGGGGCGCCCGAATGTGTAGCGCATCTCCGGCAGTTCGCCAGGCCGCGCAAACCAGTTGGCGCGTTCCCAGCCCATCTTGGAGCCGAAGCATGCTCCCTTGCCCCTCAGGCGCGTGTAGAGCGGGGAAACCTTCAGGGGCCGGCCCGATTCCAGTTCATGGCGCGGCCAGCGCATCACATAGTGAAGGCCCAGCGTCTCGACCGTGCGGGCGCGCAGCCAGTCGCGGTTGGCGGCATACGCGCCGAACCGGCGGATGTCCACTTCGAACAGGTCCATCGGCGCCTCGCCGCCGATGATCCATTCGGCCAGCAACTTGCCCGCGCCGCCGGCATTGGCAATGCCCGCAGAATTGAACCCTGCGGCGACGAAATAATTGCGCACCTCGGGCGCCTCGCCCAGGATGAAATTGCCGTCCGGGGTAAAGCTCTCCGGGCCGTTGAGCAGCATCTTCACGCCTACCGATTGCAGTGCGGGCACGCGATGGATCGCCGCCGTCATGAGCACTTCGAAGTGATCCCAATCCTCGGCAAGCAACTGGAACTCGAAACGCTTCGGAATGCCGTCCAGGCCCCAGGGCTTGGCGGTCGGCTCGAAGCCCCCCATCACCAGTCCGCCCACCTCTTCCTTGAAGTAGATCAGGCCATCCGGGTCGCGCATTACCGGCGTGTCCGGCGTCAGTCCCTCGATCGGCTCGGTGACGATGTAGAAATGCTCGGCGGAGGCCAGCGGCACGGACACGCCGGCCCGCGCGCCGAAATCGCGCGCCCATTGTCCGGCGCAGTTGGCCAGCACGCGGCACCGCAGGTCGCCCGCTGGTGTTGAAACGCCCGCCACCGCACCGTGGGCGAGCAGCACTTCGGTCACCTCCACGCCTTGCACGATGGTCACGCCAAGGTTGCGCGCGCCCTTGGCCAGCGACATGGTCAGGTCCGTCGGGTTGGCCTTGCCGTCGGCGGGAAACCACAAGGCGCCCAGCAAATCATCCGTGCGCATGATTGGCCAGCGGGCACCCGCCTCGGACGGGGTAATCAGGTCGACCTCGATCCCGAAACTCGTGGCCATCGCGGCCTGCCGCTGGTAGACCAGCCAGCGTTCCGGGGTGCGCGCCACATTGACGCTGCCGACCTTGCGCCACCCGGTGGACAGGCCTGTCTCGGCCTCCAGTGTGGAATACAGCTCGGTGCCGTAACGGCTCATGCGGGTCATCGACCGGTTCGGCCGCATCTGGCCGACCAGTCCCGCCGCGTGCCAGGTGGTTCCGCAGGTGAGCTGGCCCTGCTCGATGAG
>CAZTYC010000337.1:0-2530 GCA_964617435.1 uncultured Burkholderiales bacterium | reverse complement strand
TCCGTAGGTCGAAGGTTCGAATCCTTCACGGCCCACCAAGTTTTTCAAGAAGCGCCGCCTTGACCGGGCGGCGTTTCCATTTGTGGCTTGCTGTCATTTGTGCGCGCGTCGAATATTTTCGAACGGTTCACCGCAGTGATTTTGACGTAGGCGGATTCCAACGCCATCGGACACTTAAGCGAGTAGGGGGCCTGGTCACGTGCGGGGTCGTCTTGTGCGAGGCGCGTGATTCAGGACCAAGAAAATGCGGCCCCAACCCAATCGGCGCAGGACACTTGCGCCCCGGCAGAATTGATTGCCAGTCCGACCAGGAGCGCCGCCGCAAGCCATGCGGCGAGCACCGGCACAATGGCGCGCCATTCCTGCAGGCGCGGGGTACGACGCGCAGGGCGGGAGTGGCGCGTCGGCGGAGGATCGCAAGTCGGGCATGGGGTTTGGAGGGCGGGTTTCATGGTCTAGAACGTCCGCTCAAGACCCAGGCGCGCGGCCGACTGCCTCGCGATGACATTGCGCCAGCATTCGGTGGCCGCCTGGACGGTTTCCTGGCATTGCGTCCGCAGCGCCGCACCCGGGCTCCAGAATTGCGCGGCAATTTCCTTGAACCAGTGCGCCCATCCGGCGGGCTTGCCGGGCTGGCCGGGGAACACGGCGATCTCGGACTCGCTCATCGCCTGCACAATGGCCTCACCGCGCCCGGGAAGATTGAAGCGCTCACCGGTTCCCAGAAAATGGTCCTCCCGATCCCCCGATTGCGTGATCCAGGCGCACCCGCTCAGCACCTCCAGCGCCATCGGCTCCGCGGCGGGCAGGGTGAAATAGGAAGACTGGTGCAAATGAACCTTGAGCGCACCGTGGTCGGGAATCTTGAGCTGGATGGCATTCATGCGGGTTCTCCTTCGGAACGATTTGCGGATGTGAAACGTGAGGCAATTTAACGGCGGCCTCGACCTGCCGCAATCGATCAATTTTGACATTTAGTGTGAAAATAACTAACATCTCGCAATGCCCCGCTTGCCCCCGCTGTCGACCCTGCCGGTCCTCGAGGCGTCCGCCCGCCTGGGGAGTTTTTCGCTTGCGGCGGAGGAGCTGCACGTCACGCATGGCGCGGTAAGCCACCAGATCCGGTCGCTGGAGGAATTCCTTGGCTTGAAGTTGTTCGTGCGCAGCGGCCGCGGTGTCTCGCTGACGGCCGAGGGTGAACTGCTCGCGGAAGCCACGCGTGATGCGCTCGAGAAAGTTGCCGCGACGATCGAGTCGCTGAAGCCCGCAGCCCGTGAACACACGCTGGTCATCAGCGTCCTGCCGTCCTTTGCCAGCCGCTGGCTGATGCCGCGCCTCGGAAACTTTCTCGAGAGCCATCCCACCATGCAGATTTCGGTGTTGGCTGCGCAGCAGCTGGCCAATTTCCGCAGCGACGGGGTGGATGTGGCCATCCGTTACGGCATCGGCCCCTGGCCGGGCCTGCATTCCACGCGCCTTGCGGGCGACAGTTATGTGGCGGTCTGCAGCCCGAAATTCCGCCGCGGACGATTGCCGAAGCGGCCGGAGCAAATGGTCGACCTGCCGCTGTTCTGCTCGGAGCCGGGCATGTGGTCAAAATGGTTCGCGCTGGCCGGCATGGATTTCGAGCCGCATTCGCAGGCGATTGACTACAACGACGCCGCGCTATTTTTGCAGCAGGCCGTGGCGCGCGAGGGCATTGTGCTCACGCGCAGATCCATCGCAGCCTCGGATTTGGCGGAAGGCCGCCTCGTGCGCTTGTTCGACTACCAGTTGCCCTCGGACCGGTCCTACTTTCTGGTCTGCCTGCCGCAATGCGCCAACTGGCCCAAGATCGTCGCCTTTCGCGAATGGATCACAGGCCAGATCGACTGGGACTGAGTTCCGGCGCGCGATGGGAACGCGCGGGACACGTCTTGCCTGCAACGCGGCCACGCGCACGGCGCGACTTGAATCACAGGGCCGTTGGCGTGCGAGCGCTGAAACGACCGACGGTCACCCCGGCGCGAAAGGTGCCGGGGATCCTGCAGTCATGCACACACCTGCATCCCGGGGCGTCCGCCCCTCTTTCGTGACCGCCATGAAGGCTGACTTTGAGTCCGGTCGGATGCTCAGGAATTGCCCAACGGTTCGCGCTGCGACTGCATGATGCGCCGGTCGAACATCTTGCGCTGGTCCGCATTGAAGGTCGCGTAGAGCGCGTCCAGCTTTTCACCCACCACGCGCATGGCGTTGGCGCGCGACAGGTCCGCTTCAGTGACGGTCTGGACGATCGAGGCGGCGCTGACCGTGCTGCCGTCATCGAACTTGAACGCATACAGCTGTTTCACGCGCGCCCGAGCGGCTTCGGCGGCGTCCCGCACGGCGCGCTGGAAACTGTCGAACAACACGCCCTGGTCGCGTTCCAGCTTGAGGTCCAGGCGCAAGGACGGCAGCTCGCGCTCGACCGCCGCGATCGGGTCCGTGATCGGCGCAGCGCCGGTCCTGGGCTCGGCGCGTTCCGCGCGCGGCGCACCGCGCTGGACGCCAC
>CAZTYC010000336.1:0-2532 GCA_964617435.1 uncultured Burkholderiales bacterium | reverse complement strand
CGATGTCGCGGTTCATGTTCACTTCCTGCGGCATCCAGTGGTTGGCGCAGCCGGCCAGGTACTTTTCCCAGGCCCACTTGTACTTGAAGGGCACCAGCTGGTTGACGTCGGCCTTGCCGTTGATGACGCGCTTGTCCTCGGCCTTCACCCGCTGAAAGCGGGCGTCGATTCCGTCGCGCTGGAAGCGGGTGTCGATGGTCTCGTCGATGTCATCGGCCGGGATGCTGCTGGGAATGCCGGTGGTGTCCACGCCGCGGGAGAGCACGCCGCTGTACGCGGGCGAGACGAATTCGGGCGTGCCCCTGGCGCGATGGGATTCCACAGTCGCCAGCGCGGGTTGCGGACGCGCAGAGTTCGCTGCAGGCATCACGGGCGCGCGCGCTGGCGTGGGCGTGGAGGCGGGGGTTTCATCCCAGGTCAGTGACATATGAGGGTCTCCTTATGATTGTTCTCGCCGGCGGCACTCCGGCGTGCAGAGGTGTTGAAAAGATCGGGTGAAAAAACGTGCGAAGAAACGGTTGAATCCAGGGGGCGGCCGCTCACAGGTAGGTTTCCTTGAGCTTGCCCGTCTTCAGCCATTCCGCCACGGCGGTGAAGACGATGTCTTCCTTGCCGGCGAACTGGTGGGCGCTGTCGTTGCCGCAATCGCGCCGCACGGTGTTCACGCGCGGCTGCTTGAAATCGTCGATGGTGAGGAAGTCATGCCACTTGGCCACCGGCTCCACGTCCATGTAGAAAAGGCAGCTGTCGCGCTTGTGGTGTACCACCAGCACCGGCACCTTGGCGGCCTTCAGGGCATCCATGGCGGTTTCCGGAAAGGCTTCGCCCGCGGCGGACAGCAGCACCACGCCCGCCACCTTGGGCGCGCCGCGGCGCGCCAGCGCGGAGGCCACGTGCGTCACCGAGCGCGCGCCGTTGCTCATGCCGATCAGGGTCACGCGCGCGTTGGCGTTCTTGGCCGTGAGGGTATCGATGACCGCGCCCACATCCGCCACGTGTTCCACGCCCGTGCGCCATTCCAGCGAGAGGCCCATCGCGCGCTGGTCGCTGGGCAGGCCCATCACGACGGCGGCGCCGAGTTTCTCCGCCATCAGTCCCAGGATGGATTTGCGCTCTCCGTGCTCGCGCAGGCCTTCGCGCGCCGGGCGCACGAAGCCGGCGGCGCCGGGGAAGAACAGCACCAGCTCGGAGACCGGCTGCGGCAGTTTCCGCGCGGGCTGGTTGGCCTCCGCCCGCTGCGCCACCAGGAGCTCCACGCTGACGCCGTTGCGCGTGCTCGGCACCTGCAGCGTTTCCTCGTGCCAGGCGGCGCGTGCGGTGCCGGCCAGCAGCAGGGCCGCGCATAGCAGGATGACAGACTTGAAAGGCCGGGACACGGGATGCACTCGGGATTCTGGGACGGCGGGAGCGACGGGGGCGGCCGTTCAGGCCTTGCCCGCCACCGTCAACCACGCGCCGGAGGACTCGGCGGCGACAAACGGGTCCGTCATCAACGGCGCATCGGCCGTCTCTTCACGCAAGCGGTGGATGGCCTGCAGGCATTCCATGCGACGCGCATAGCCCACCGGGCTCACGGCGAGTTTCACCCCGGAGGCGGTGGACAAATACCAGCGCCAATTGCCGGCGACGTCCTGATAAAGATGGAAGACCATGATTGCTCCTATCGGCGAAAAGTGAAAACCTGCTTTTGCCATGTCGTCGAAAAGCAAAAACCTACTTTTCGCCGGACTCGTGTGCAGTCAATCGCTGGCGGCGCCAGACGATTCAACGGTGAAACCCGAACGAAAAAACCGAGCGCAAGTGAAACGGCGTGCCTGCGGCGGGTTTTCGTCCATTCAAAAAATCGTCGGGCTTCGCCTGCGATTTTTTGCACTTCAAAGCCGGGCCAAAGGAGGGTTTCACTTTGGCCCGATCTCAATCAATGCTGCCGGAACAGTCCCGGCATCTGCAGCAATTCAGAATCCATCAAGCTGGTGACGCTTTCCAGCACGATGGCGTCGTCCGAGGCTTTCACCGCGGCGATGGAATCCAGGCAGGCTTCCTTGTCGCGGTAACCGTCGCCGGAGTCGGCAATCCGCTTGCCGTCATCACCGGCCAACTGCCAGCGCCATTCGAGCTTTGCATCCTGAAAGATGTGGAATTGCATTCGGGATTCCTCGTGGTGGTGGGACAGAACACTTTTGCTGCGCTTGCATTCGGCCGAACATCGGCCAACGTCGCCTGCATTGAGAAAATTGGGCCCCGGCTCAGTTTGCAAAACCCGGCCGGGGCGACAAATTCAAACAGCGTCTCGGCGTTACTGGCACGCCTCACACTCAGGATTGTGGCTTCGGCCGCTCACTGACGTTCGCTTAACGTCGCTGCGCGAGTGAGCCTTCGCCGCAATCCTCCGTCTTACTGGCATGCTTCACACTCCGGATTGTCGATGGAGCAGAACTGGTTGCTTTCCGCCGCGCCATCGCCCACGCCCTCGCCGGCGACTGCGCTCTTGGCCCCCATGGCACCGCCCATCACCGGCACGGCATTGAGCTC
>CAZTYC010000335.1:0-2551 GCA_964617435.1 uncultured Burkholderiales bacterium | reverse complement strand
CATCAGGTCGCGGTTCTTGGCGATGGCATTCTCGCCCTCAAGCACCTGCACCATGACCGGACCCGAAGTCATGAAGGAGACGAGGTCCTTGAAGAACGGGCGGTCGCGATGGACGCCGTAGAAATCTTCCGCATTCTTCTGCGACAGGTGCAGCATGCGCGCGGCGATGATCTTCAGCCCCGCGCCTTCGAATCGGGCGTAGATCTGGCCGATCACGTTCTTGGCGACCGCGTCGGGTTTGATGATGGAAATGGTGCGTTCGACTGCCATGGAAAACTCCGTTACATGAGTGAGCGAAAACCGGTAGGACCAAACCGTAAGAAAAGTGCGCTAAGTTTTTGATTGTGCGAGAGATTTCGCAAGCGCACGTAACCCGCAATTATAGCACGGCCGACGTGCCGCCGTCCTTCCGGAATGGCTTTGGCTAGACCGGCGGACCGGCCGCCGGTTCCAGGTGCAACCTCCCCCCCCGGCGCACGATCCTGAAGTCATGGCCGCCCGCCTGGTGCAGCCGATCCGGCGGCGGCGCGCGGAACAGCTGGCGCGCCCATTCTGCGAGTTGGGCCTGCGTGGGCGGACTCACCCGGTGCCAGGCCAGCCAGTGATACAGGGCATTGGTCTGCCGCGCCTCGGGCAAGGTGTCGAGCCGGTCGGCCTGGGCGGTTTGGCCATCCCATTGGAGGTCGATGCGCGCCAGCGCCTCGAGCAGCGCGTCCGCCTCGGCGGCATGCCGTGCCGCGCGCGCAAGTGATGCGCGGTAATGCGGAAACCGTTCCGCGATCACCGGAATCACCTTGTGGCGCAGGAAATTGCGCGTGTACGCGGTGTCGTCGTTTGATTCGTCCTGCACCCATTCCAGCCGGTGCTCGCGCGCGTGCGCCTCGAGCGCCGCGCGATCCACCTGCAGGAACGGCCGCAACAGGCTGACGCCGGGTGCCAGCACGCGCGATGCGCCCATGCCCGCCAGCCCGGCCCAGCCGGTGCCGCGCAACAGCTGGTGCAGCACGGTTTCGGCCTGGTCGTCGGCGTGCTGCGCAGCCAAAATGAATTTCGCGCCGCACCCGGCAAACGCCCGGTAGCGCGCCGCGCGCGCCGCCGCTTCGATGCCCTGCCCTCCTGTGTCGTCGCGATCAATCGCCACCCGCACAATGGCCAGCGGCACGTTGCGCCGTCCGCACTCGCGTTCACACCAGGCCGCCCAGGCGTCCGCATTCGGGCTCAGGCCGTGGTGGACATGCAGCGCCTCGAGCCGTACCGCGGGCATTCGCGCAGCCACCGTGGCGGCCACATCGAGCAGTACCATAGAATCGAGCCCGCCGGACAACGCGATCGCCACGCGCCCCTCGCAGCGCTCGCGCACCAGGGCGGTCGACAGGATCGACGAGAGCATGTCCATGCCGGAAGTATCCCCGAACCCGATGCACGACGGCGGCAACGCCGCGGACTAGGTATCCAGTTCCTTGAACCGGCCCAGTTGCAGGATCTTCTTCTGGCGCTCCTGCACGAGCTTGTCGGGCGATTTTTCAGCCAGCGTCTTGAGCGCGTCGGCGAGCGCCTTCTTGAGCGTCAGCGCCATGGCCTTCGGGTCGCGGTGCGCGCCGCCCAGCGGTTCGTTGAGCACCTTGTCGATGAGCCCGAGCGACTTCAATTTCGGCGCGGTGATGTTGAGCGCCTCCGCCGCCTCCGAGGCCTTGGCGGCATCCTTCCACAGGATCGCCGCGCAGCCTTCGGGCGAAATCACCGAATAGGTGGAGTACTGCAGCATGAAGGTCACGTCCCCCACGGCAACGGCGAGCGCCCCGCCGGAACCGCCCTCCCCGATGATGGTGCAGATCACCGGCACGCGGAGGCCGGCCAGCGCGTAAAGGTTGTAGCCGATGGCTTCCGATTGGCCGCGCTCCTCCGCGCCCACGCCGGGGTAGGCACCGGGCGTGTCGATGAAGGTGAGGATGGGAAGGCCGAATTTCTCCGCCGTGCGCATCAGCCGCAAGGCTTTGCGATAGCCTTCCGGGCGCGGCATTCCAAAGTTGCGGTACTGGCGGTCCTTGGTGTCGCGGCCCTTCTGGTGGCCGATGACCATCACGCTTTGCCCGTTGAAGCGCGCCAGGCCGCCGACGATGGCCGGATCATCGGCGTAGTGCCGGTCGCCGTGCAGCTCCTCGAAATCCGTGGTGAGCGCGGCGATGTAGTCGAGCGTGTATGGCCGCTGCGGATGGCGCGCCACCTGCGAGATCTGCCAGGCGTTGAGCTTGCCGTAGATCTCCTTGGTCAGCGTCTGGCTCTTCTTGGCGAGCTTGTCGATCTCCGCGGAAATGTCGACGGCGGATCCGTCCTGCACGTTGCGCAGTTCCTCGATCTTGGTTTCCAGCTCGGAAATCGGTTGCTCGAAATCGAGGAAATTGAGTTTGGCGACGGCCATCGGTGCGCGGGGGTTCGTGAGACGGCGAATGATACCAACTCTGACCGCTATAATTTTTCGCATGCGCACATCCACCGAAGCAGCCAACCTTGGGTAACCGTCTCTCGAAAATCTCCACCCGCACCGGGGACG
>CAZTYC010000334.1:0-2553 GCA_964617435.1 uncultured Burkholderiales bacterium | reverse complement strand
GGCGTCAGCGTGGACAGGATGTCCCACGCCTGGATCAGGTTGTTCATGATGCGCGAGACGCGCGCCAGCATCTTGAACGCCGGCGACAGGCGCCCCTGCACCACGGCGTCGCGCGCGCCCGTCAGTTCATGCAGCGCGAGCTTCATCCACAGTTCGGTCGTCTGGTGCTGGATGATGAACAGCAGCTCGTTGTGTTCCGCGGATTTCGGATGCTGCGCGGCCAGCAGTTGATCGAGCCCGAGGTAATCCCCGTAGCTCATCTCATTCCTGAAATTGTCGAACGCGCCTTCGGGAAGTTTCGTGGTGTCCGTCATTCGATCCTCAAACTCCAGATTCGGCGCGGCGATCGGGGCAAAAAGCCCTTGAAAGGCGCGCCAGTGCTCGACTTTAACTTTCCCTAGGCGGCGCCTTGCGTACAGCAGGCGGGCGCGGCCCGATCAATACAACGGCAGCACCGCCTTGAGGATCGCGCCGGTCTGCGCCTCGGCGATGTAGATTTCATTCGGATGCTGCGGATGACGCGCCACTGCGCCGGTCCAGTCCCCGCGCGTGGAATCGATGCGGTACTTCGGCTCGCCGCGGCGATCGAATTGCCACGCCGCGCCCAGCCCGTCGTGCGCCACCCACACGTTGTCATCGCCGTCGATGGCCAGGCCGACGGGGCCGTTGCCCGCGCTCAGGCGGATGAAGCAGCCGGCGCGCGTGGAACCTTCGGCGGACAGCGGCACGCGCCAGACGGCGTTGTCGCGCGTGGCGGCCACCAGCAGGTGCCGCTCGTCGGAACCGAGTACCACACCGGAGGGGCCGGGAATGCCGCCCAGCAACTTGTCCAGCGCGCCGTCGGCGCGGAGACGGTACACCGCGCCCATGCGGTCATCCAGGCCGGACTGGCCGCGATCGGAAAAGTAGCAGTCGCCGTTCATGGCAAAGACCAGGCCGAACACGCCGAGAAACCGCTGCGACCGGCAATGGGTCACCCACGGGGACACGTTGCGCGTGTCGGTGTCGAGTGCCAGCAGGCCGTGGCGCTGGTCCGCGATGATCAGGCGTCCGTCCGGATGGAATGCCAGTTCGGCCGGCCAGCCGTCATAGCGCAGCACCAGGTCCCACTCGCCGGTGGGCGTGATGCGGAAAATGCGGCCGAAAGGCGTGTCGGACACCCACAGGCGGCCGTCCTTGTCGAACGCCAGCCCGGTCAGCACGCTGCCGACATCGCGCCCGAAATGATTGGCCGCCACCCACGCGTTGTGCGCGCCGGATTCCTGCAGGTAACCCGGCAACTCGAAGGCGGTTTCCGTGGTGAGCGAGAGCGGCGCTGAGAACATGGTCGTGTCGATGCGAGAATCGCGAAAGTGATTCGGGCATTATCCTTCAAAGCGTTGGCTCCCTGACCGGCAACCCCTCCATGGCCTGGCAATTTTGGATCGACCGCGGCGGCACCTTCACCGATGTCGTCGCCCAACGGCCCGATGGCTCGCTGGCCACGCTGAAACTGCTTTCGGAAGATCCGGAGCGCTACGAGGATGCCGCCCTGCAGGCGATCCGCACTCTCCTCGGCGTCGCGCCCGGCGCGCCGATCCCCGTCCACCTGATCGACGCCGTGAAGATGGGCACCACGGTCGCCACCAACGCCCTGCTTGAGCGCAAGGGCGAACGCACGGTGTTGGCCATCAACCGCGGCCTCGCGGACCTGCCGCGCATCGCCTACCAGAACCGCCCGCGCATCTTCGATCGCCAGATCCGGCTTCCCGCGCTGTTGCATGAACGCGTGATCGAGATCGGCGCGCGCCTCGATGCCGCGGGCGCCGAGGTCGCACCGGTCGACGACACGGCGGTCGAAGCCGCGCTGCGCGCCGCGTTCGATGACGGTTACCGCAGCCTCGCCGTGGTCCTCATGCATGCCTGGCGCAATCCGGCGCACGAACAGCGCATCGGCGGCATTGCGCGCCGCGTGGGCTTCACCCAGGTCTCGCTCTCGCACGCGGTGAGCCCGCTCATCAAGATCGTGTCGCGGGGCGACACCACCGTGGTGGATGCGTATCTGTCGCCGGTACTGCGCCGCTATGTGGAGCGCGTGGCCGCCGCGCTGCCCGGCGTGCGCGTGCTGTTCATGCAATCGCACGGCGGCCTCACCGACGCCCATCGCTTCCAGGGCAAGGATGCCATCCTGTCCGGGCCCGCGGGGGGCATCGTCGGCATGGTGAAGACCGGCGTGGCGGCGGATTGCGGCAAGCTCATCGGTTTCGACATGGGCGGCACCTCCACCGATGTCAGCCACTACGCCGGCACGCTGGAGCGAGAATTCGACACCACCGTGGCGGGTGTGCGGCTGCGCGCGCCGATGATGGCCATCCACACCATCGCCGCGGGCGGCGGGTCGATCCTCACCTTTGATGGCCAGCGTTTTCGCGTGGGACCCGAGTCGGCCGGCGCCCATCCCGGGCCGGCGTGTTACCGGCGCGGCGGTCCGCTCACCGTCACCGATGCCAACGTGATGTTGGGCCGGATCCAGCCCGCGCATTTTCCGGCCGTGTTCGGGCCGGACGGGAACCT
>CAZTYC010000333.1:1198-2559 GCA_964617435.1 uncultured Burkholderiales bacterium | reverse complement strand
CCCGCGCCCATCTGGATGCTGCCGCCGGCGCCCGCGTCGCCGATGACCTGCGCGGTCACCCGGGAGCGGTCCAACAGCAGGCCTCCGGTGGCAAGGAGTTGGAGGCTGCCCCCGCCGCCGCTGAACGTATTTGCACTCAATGCGCTTTGGTGAATGACGAGGCTGCCGCCACCCACCGAAATGTTTCCACCCGTGCCCTGGCCGCTGGCGACATCGGCGCTGATGGTGGAGTTGGCAACCGTCACGCCTCCGCTGGCCTGTATGCGAACACTGCCACCCGCGCCGCTGAACGCATTGGCAGTCACCGATTGGCCGGACAGGCCGACGCTCGCGCCCTGCAGCAATACGTTGCCACCGTTTTGCGTGCCGGACGCCACTTGCGCCGTGATCGTCCCGGCACTGGCATTGAGCGCACCGGTGGTTCGAATGGCGACGTTGCCTCCCGTACCACCGACGGAACTGGCCGAAATACGCCCCCCCGTCTGTGTAAAGGATCCGGCATCGACGGCCACATTGCCGCCTGCGCCCGTTCCCGCCCGTACTTCGGCGCTGATCTCGCTGCCATTGGTCAGGGTCAGTTGGCCTTGGGTGGCGATTTGAACGTTGCCGCCGTCGGACGCCTTGGCCCGTCCAAAGATCGTCGAGTCGGACAAGTCGATTCCTTGCGCCGCACTAACCGCAATGTTTCCCGCATCGCCCAGCGCATCGCTCTCGGAAGAGATCTTGGCGCCCGTGCCCATGGCGAGCCGCTCGTCGAGCGTGATGGAGATGTTGCCGCCTCGCCCCGCGCCGATGGTGCCGGCATTGATTTCGCCCTTTGAATAAATCTGCAGGTTGCGCGCGCGGACCAGGATTGAGCCGCCGGGCGCCGCGGAATAGGTGCGTGCAAACAGCCCGGAGAACGCATTGGGATCCGTCCGCGCGATCCTCAGCAGACCGCTCAACTGGATATCCAGCGTGCCGCCTGCGCCGAACGCGCGTGCGTCGCTTGAGACCTGGCCGCCGAGGACATCCATGTCGCGCGCCCTAATGCGGACATCCCCCGAGGCTCCGCTTCCCTCGCTTTGCGTCTGGATCAGTCCCCGATCCAAGACCTGTACGCGGTCGGCCACAATTTCAATGACACCGCTATCACCAGAGGTAAAGGTGTTTGAGACGATCGCGCTCGATTTTGGACTCGTGCCGAGGTAACTCGCTCCGGACACAATCACATCCCCCGTCGCGACGATGCGGATGGTGCCGCCGTATCCGGTTGCACGCCGCGCCGACGAGCTGCTGATTTCCCCCCCGTCCAGAATCCGCAGGCTGCCGGTGGTCACGTTGATGGAACCCGCGAAGCCGCTCGAGTAGGCATTGGAAAA
>CAZTYC010000333.1:0-1098 GCA_964617435.1 uncultured Burkholderiales bacterium | reverse complement strand
TTCTTCGCCGAGACCGTGACCCGCCCGGTGTCCCCGCCGCCAAAACTGTTCGAACCGATGAATTGATCTCCCAACTTCGGATCGTTGCTCATCACAAGGTTGCGCCGCACATCGATCGAGATGTCGCCGCCAAGCCCTGTCGTGCAACCCGGATCGCAACTGGTGTCGATGGCGCTCTTGTCTTGCATGACCAAATCATTGGCGCGGATGCGAATGCTGCCGGCGTTTCCCTTGCCCGTGGTCAGGGACAGCACCGAGGTGCCTTTCATTGAAAGCAGGTTCGAGGCGTCGATGTCGATGCCCCGGCCGTCGCCCAATCTCGAGTTTGCCAGCAACTGCGCCTGCTCAAAATAAACGTCGCCGCCGCGAATCACCAGCCTGCCGGAGCCGTTCCCGGAGGCGTTTTCATTCACCGCCACAATCGTGCCGCCCACGGCTTCCATAGTGCCGGAGGACACGCCGCGGGTGATTCCGCCGTCGAGCCCCACATCCGCGCTTCCGCCGGTCGCGGCGATGACGGCAGTGCCTCCCAGAACGGAAAGGACGGAAACGCGCGTTCCGGAATTGGTCATGCGCACATTCCCACCGTATAGACCCAGCGCCGCTCCATTGCGAATGACCAGTTGGGTCCCTGTCAACGTGATTGGTGCACTGCTGCCATCAAACTGAAAACCCGTCGGCGACGTGAACGGCAGCACCGCATTGTCCGCACCTGAATTTGCGTTTGCGGCGAATCGCGTGCCATCGGCAAAGACCAGGTGGCTGCCCGTGCTGGCGTAGAAACTGGAAGTCAGGTTCAGGGATGCGGCCGGCCCAAACAGGATGCCTGAGGGATTCAGCAAGAAAAGATTGGCTCCTGACGAGGCGCCAAGTTGCCCGTTGATTTCCGAAGCCGAACCCCCCGTGACCCGCGCAATGATGTTGGCGATCTGCGAGCCACCGACAAAGTTCACGGTTTGCCCGGTGTTTACGTTGAAGGTCGCAAAACTGTGAAAAAGATTGGGGCCGGCGACTCGGCCCACCGCGGGCGGAACTGCGATGCTTTGCCCGTTGAAGGCTACCCGTGGCCCAAGCGATCCATCAGTGGCGATTTGCGCG
>CAZTYC010000332.1:0-2590 GCA_964617435.1 uncultured Burkholderiales bacterium | reverse complement strand
CAGGCCGGCGAGGGCGAGCGCGACGTGTTGGGACAGTGTGCTTTTCTTCGGTTGGTTCATGGGGGCTCCTTCGGGATGGGTTGTTGTTGAACCCTGTGATTGCGCGGGTGGGAATGCGTTTTGACGCTTGTTTGTATTTGAACGCCGGCTGATGCCGGGATTGCAATTAAAAAATGTCTTGCTACGACCCGATTTCAGCTTCTTGGCACGATCAGGATTTTCCCCGAGCGTTCGCCGCTTGCCGCCGCCCGCACCGCGTCCTTGATCTGTGAGACGTCATAGGTGGCGTGCACGCGCGTATGCAGCTTGCCGGTGGCGATCAGCTTGGCGATTTCACCCATCACGGCCATTTGTTTGTCGAACGGGGCGTTGCGGAACCAGAACGCCAGCCAGAAGCCTTTGAGCGTCACGTCCTTGAACACGAAGTTGCGCGCCGAGATCACGCAGTCCTCGCCGCTCATCACGCCATAGTTCACCAAGGTGCCGCCAACGGCGAGGCAGCTCGCCAGGCGGTTGGTGGCCTCGCCGCCGATGGCATCGATGCCCAGGCGGATCTTGGCCTCCCCTGTGGCCTCGGACACGCGCTTCATCAGCCCCGGGCCGTCGACCACCACCACGTCGCCTCCCGCGGCCCTGACCGCTTCGACTGCCGACTCGCGGCGCACGACATTGACCGTTTTCAGGCCGCGCAGCTTGGCGATCTGCACCAGGTACTCGCCGACACCGGAGTTGGCCGCGTTCTGGATCACCCATTCGCCGGGCTGCAGATCGACGAATTCCGACAGCATCAGTTTCGCGGTGGGCGGATTCACCGTCATCATCGCCAACTGTACGGGATCGGCCTCGTTGGGCAGGGGCATGAGTTTCTTGGCCTCGGCCACGATGTGCGTGGCCCAGGTGCCGCAGCCGACCGGCAGCAACACAGTCTGGCCGACCGGCGGGGTGCTCACGCCGGGGCCATGCGCCACCACCTTGCCGACGCCTTCGTTGCCGCCGACCGCAGGCAGTGGCGGCAGGGCGCCGTACATGCCGGTCAGGGTCAGCACGTCGGACGGGTTGATGGGGGCGGCCAGCACCTGCACCAGCACCTGGCCATCGCCCAAAACCGGCGCGTCGAATTCAACCGGTTCGATGAACTCCGCGGGGTTCGGGCCGCGTTGGGAATACTGTGCGCGTTTCATCTGGGTCTCCGTTGGGTCATGCGGGCTGTGCGGCAACCTTGCCGATTTTGGCCTCGCGGATGGGCAAATTGCAAAATGCGGCGGCCAGGGCAAGCAGCATGTCCGCGACCCACATCCACAGGAGGCTGCCTTGTTCCTGCAACGCGATGCCGCCCAGCCACGCGCCGAAGAACCCGCCCACCTGGTGGGAGAGCAGTGTGAGGCCGAAAAGCGTGGACAGGTAGCGGATGCCAAACAACTTGCCCACGAGGGTGGCCGTGGGCGGGACGGTCGCGAGCCAGGTGGCGCCGAGTCCGGCGGCAAACAGGTAAAAGGTCAGCTCGGTTTTCGGTGCGGCGAGATAGAGCAACACCAGGATGGCGCGCGAAAAATACATCCAGAACAACAGCATCTTGCTGCGCACCTTTTGAACGCTCCAGCCGATGACCAGGCTGCCCGCGATGTTGGCGAGCCCGATGATGGCCAGGGACCAGCTGGCCACATTGGGCGGCAGGCCGCAGAGCTGTACCTCGCCCGGCAAGTGCGTGACCAGGAATGCGATATGGAAGCCGCACGTGAAGAAACCGGCGTGCAGTAACAGGTAGCTGCCATCCTTGAGCGATGCCTTGATCGCCGAGGAGAGCGATTGCTCGGCGGGCGCATTTTCAGCCGCCGGCGGTTTCGGCCGGCCCCTCAAAACGCGCGCCAGCGGCAACGCCATCAAGGAGATGATTGCCAGGGACCACATCGCCCCCATCCAGCCAAGCCCCGCAATGAGCCGCTGCACGAGGGGCGCGAACAGGAACTGCCCGAAACTCCCGCCGGCATTGACGACCCCGGCGGCCATGCCGCGGTGTTCCGCCGCAAGGCGCTGGCTGGTGGCGCCCATCAAGACCGAGAAACTGCCCGCGCCCGCACCGGCCGCCATCAGGATGCCGATGGAGAACGACACGGCAAACTCGCTTTTCATGAGGGGCGTGATCGCCAGGCCCAACGCCATGATCGCCAGCCCCAGGGCCAATACGCGGCCGGGACCGTATTTGTCGGCAACGGCGCCCGCAACCGGTTGGATGGCGCCCCAGGTGAATTGCCCGACGGCCATGGCAAAACTGACCGCCACGATTCCCAGTCCGGTGGTGGTGTTGATGGGCGACAGGAACAGTCCGGAGGACCGGAATATCCCCATGGTGACCAGCAATAACGCGGCGGCCGCCAGGGTGATCGGCCAAGTCGCCGAGCGGGCGTCGGTGTGGTCGTACGGGTTGGGCATATGAGGCGGAAATGTCCGGCGATTATGGCGCACCCTCCATTTCAAGGGCGGCAAGGTGCCCATCATGGGCAAAAAAACGACATTTGTAGGTTTCTTGACGAAAGCGCCAATATCGCTTATCGTGCGCGCGCAGTCTCGTCAAGCAGTTTGTAAGCAGAAG
>CAZTYC010000331.1:0-2599 GCA_964617435.1 uncultured Burkholderiales bacterium | reverse complement strand
ACAGGCGGTGGGCGCCGAAGGTGGCGGCGCGCATCAGGCGCAGGCGCTGGGTGCGTGTGTAGGGCACGCCGTCTTCGGGGCCGCCCGAGTTCCGCAGCTAATTACGCAAGTCATTGATCTGCCTATGCCCCGACAGCGAAAATGACACTACACGGTGGATCTGGCGGGCTTTGGCAGCTTCAAGGCCTCGAACAGACTGAGTTGCTCCGGGGTGGTTCGGCTGATGCCGGTGTAGGCCTGGTCACCGATGGTGGCGCGGTGTTGCTGGATGCGGCGGAGCTGCTCAAGTGCCTTGGTCGGGCTCGCCGCGTGTCCGGCAGCTTTCAGGCGCATGCGCATGACGCGGTACATGGTCAAAGCGAGGAAGCAGATCAGCGCATGGGCGCGGATGCGTTCGGGTAGCCGGTGATGGACGGGAGCGATCAGCAGATCGCTCTTGAGGACGCGGAATCCGCGCTCGATATCGGCCAGGCTCTTGTAGCGCTCGACCACCTTGGCCGCGCTGAAGTCCGGAACATTGGTCAGCAACACGAGCTTGCCGTCGAAGCGCTCGGCGGCCGCGATGGCGTCCTCGTCGATGGCGTAGCTGAAGCGATCGGCGGCGTAATCGGCGTGGATGAAGCGCGTCAGCTCTGCCTCCGCGATGGCCCGCTGAAAGCGGCTGTAGGCGCCGCGATCGCTGGCCTTGCGACCCTTCTCGCTGGTGCCTTGGTCCTGCGCATCGAGCTTGGCGACGAGCTTGTCGCCGAGTTCTTCGATCTCGCGGATGCGCTCGCGCCGCTTCGCCGAATGCTCGGCGGCACGCACCGGATCGTGCGCCACGACGAGTCGGTGTTCGGCAAAGCGGCCCTCGGCCAAGCCGTCGGTATAGCTCAAGCCTTCCAGCGTCTCGCCGAGTTCCACGTACCGCCGCGCCGGCACCGCCAGGATGAACTGCAATTTCCGCGCACTGTCATCGGCGATCCGCGTCAACTCGGCGACATTGTCCATGCTCAAGAGCCCACGATCGGCCACGATGATCACGCGCTCGACAGCAAAGCGCTTGAGGACCGTCTCCAGCATGCCCTTGAGCGTCTTGGTCTCGGCCACGTTGCCGGCATGCACCGTATGCATCAGCGGCAAGCCATCGGCCGACTGCACCACGCCGAGCACGAACTGGCGCGCGATGCCGCCGGTCTCCTTGTTCATGCCAAAGGCGCGGACATCGCCGTCCACCTGACCCTCGCCGTGGATGCGCACCGTGGTCAGGTCGTAGAACACCACCGACAACTGCTGATCCAGCATCGGCCGCAGCAAGCGCGCCACACCGGCCTCGACCTTGTCGGCGCGATCCATCAGCGCATCCATCGTGCGCAGCAACTGATCGTGATCGACCTTCTCGGGCATGCCAGGAATCGCCACCGTCTCCAGCCACTCCAGGCAACCGAGCTTGGAGTCCGGCGCGCACAGGCGGTTGAACACCATCGCCCGCACCAACGACTCGGCGTCAAACTCGCGCCGCGACGATCGCAGCGCGGTGCGCACGACATCGCGAAAGCCGAGCGAAACCCAAAGCTCGTGCAGTGCATACACATCGCCAAAGGCCAGCGCGCTGTCGTACTCCACCGGGACCGCCGTGCTCTCGGCGCGACCGATCGCCCGGTTCAGGCCGTTGATCAGCGGCTCCAGGTGCTTGGGTTCCAGTTGATCCATGCGCCCAAGGTTGGCAACCACGCGCTGGCGCACCTTGCCCTCGGCACGGAAGCCCTCGACGATCTGCAGGTAGGTGCGCCCGCCGGAGCGCGTCAGTCGTGTGTACATGTGCCAACGTTATCACGCGGTAGCTCTGACTTAAATGGCCTTAAGGACTGCGACGTGACACAACAGCACTTGTCAAAAACAGGGTGCTTCACGAGCCGAAGTCATTGATTTTACGACCTGGCGGTACTCGGGATGGGGTGGAAACAAGGAGCGAACTGCGGAACTTGGGGGGCGCTGATGGTCAGGTTTCGTACCAGCAATCGCCGTGCCCTGCCGGTGAAGAGGAATCGGTGCCAAGGTTGACGTCAGCTCCAACAGTTTCAGAAGCGGAGCGGCTGAAATTGCAAGCTGACGCCGAAGACTCCGCACGTAGAGATGCAACCGCCGCAAGCGGCCGTTCATTGCTGGCAGATCAGCGGCGAGAAAGCGATGAACGGAGACGTCGTGAATATGACTGCAATAAGAGACACGACCAACTTGCTCAAGACGCTCGAAAGAAATTCACCAGTCCTCAAGCCGCGGGAAACCTGCAGAAAAACTTAACGCGCATAGAAGAAGCAAGGACCAGTTGCCTATACGGTGCTTCTTTTGGGTCAAATAATACCGATGATAGTCGGAATTCGCGAAGAGGACAGTGCCAAGGGCAGTGCGCTTCGGAACAGGGAATATGTATGGGAGCGTGCCAGGGAAATGGAGCTTGCGTGAGCAATTGCGCTGCAGCTCATGGGCGGTGCGTCGGATCATGCTAATGTCGTAGAGCCTTAGAAGAAATAGTTTACTGCGGCGCTTGTAATAGAAGAGCATGATGCCTAACTGTGCATTCAAGCCGATTGCGGAACAGGCTCTTCGCTCAAACCAC
>CAZTYC010000330.1:0-2605 GCA_964617435.1 uncultured Burkholderiales bacterium | reverse complement strand
CCAGTTCCATGAAGGCCGCGGTGGCCTCGGGGTGGCGCTCCAGCGCCATGCCCACGCCGAACACCGTCAGCGGCAGCTTGCGGCGTTCAAACTCCTTGAGGATGCGCCAGACGCCCACGCGCGAGCCGTATTCGTATACGGATTCCATCGTGAGGTGCCGCGCCGGATAGGCCTGCGCGCCGATGATTTCCGACAGGAATTGCTCGGAGCCGGCATCGCCGTGCAACACGCAGTTCTCGCCGCCTTCCTCGTAATTGAGCACGAACTGCAGCGCGATGCGCGCCCGGCCCGGCCATTGCGCCTGTGGCGGATGGCGCCCGTAGCCGACCAAGTCGCGCGGATAGCCGTCACGCGGGTGGTTGCTTCCTGTGCTCACGCCGCCCCCAGCAGTTCTGCAAGGGCCAACGCCACCGTTTCGGTGGCGCCGAACAGGTCGGTGAGGCGGATGTTTTCATCCGCGCGGTGGCCGTTGGCTTCCTCCAGGGTGCGCGGCCCGCAGCCGTACAGCACGATGGGAATGCCGGCCTCGCTGTAATGGCGCGCGTCGGTATAGATCGGCACGCCGGTGGTTTCCAGTTCGAGTCCGAATGCCGCCTGCGCGCCATGGCGCAATGCCGCCACCAGGCGCTCCTGCCCAGGCAGCGGAATGAACGGCCGCGCCAGCAAGACCCGCCGCACGTTGACGGTGATGCCGGGTTGCCGAAGGGCGGACAGTTCGATCAACTGCTTGAGATCGCGTTCTGCACTGGCCGCGTCTTCGGACGGGTTGATGCGCCTGTCCAGGCGGAACACCACGCGGTCGGGAACGACGTTGGTGTTGATGCCGCCCTCGATCAAGCCCACCACCAGCGTCGGATGGCCGATGCCGGCAATGGTGGAATGGATGCGCGCCAGCGCCTTCCGGTATTCGTACAAGTCCGTGAGGATGGCATTGGCGGCCTCCAGCGCGTCGATGCCGCGCTCCGGCATGGCCGCATGGCCGGACTTGCCGATCACCTCGACTTCCAGGTGCAGGCAGCCGTTGTGCGCGGTGGTGATCGAATAGGAAAACCCGGCGCCGATGGCGAGGGTGGGCGTGGAGATCTTGTGGTCCAGCAGCCACTTCGGGCCGATTTCGCCGCCAACTTCCTCGTCGTACGTGAAGTGCAACTCCACCGTGCCGTTGAGCGGCGCGTTCAGCGATTGCAGCGCGAGCAAGGCATAGGCATAGGTCGCGAAATCGGACTTGGATACCGCCACGCCGCGGCCGTACATCTTGCCGTCGCGCACCTCGCCGCCGTAGGGGTCGGTGGTCCAGCCGAGGCCCGGCGGCACCACGTCGCCATGGGCGTTGAGCGCGATGGTCGGCCCCCCGCTGCCAAAGCGCCGGCGGATCACCAAATTGGTGCAGGAGATCATGCCGTTGGCCTTGACGACCTCCTCCGGCACTGCGTGGCGCTCGACGGTGAAGCCGAGCCCCTCCAGCAACTGCGCGGAGCGCAGCGCATGCGGGCCGCAATCGCCGGGCGGGTTGTCGGAGGGCACCTTCACCAGTTCCGCGAGAAATCGGGTTTGCGCATCGCGCTGGCCGGCGAGCCAGGTTCTCAGGGTGCCGAGGGTTGTCTCATTCATGGTCGAATCGATGAAGGATTGAAATGTTCGATGAAGCGGAGCAGCACGCGCGTTCCGGTCTCGACGTCCGCAGCGGTCACTGCCTCGGCCGGATTGTGGCTGATGCCGCGCGCGCAGCGCAGGAACAGCATGCCAATGCTGGTGAGGTCGATCATCGCCATGCCGTCGTGGCCGGCGCCACTGGGCAGACGCCGCACGGCGAGGCCCTCGGCCGCGATGGCCGCGCCGATCTGGTCCATCAGCCCGGGCGCGCAGGCGGCGACGCGGCCCTCGTGGGTCTTGCGGGAGGAAATCGAGACCCGCCGCGCCATGGCGATGACGTCGAATTCCGCGAGCAGGTCCTCGACCGCGGCGACGCGATCGGCATCGACCGGGGCGCGCACGTCGACTGTGAAGCGTACCTTGCCCGGCACCACGTTGACCGCGCCGGGCAGGCACTCGAGCTTGCCGACGGTGGCCACCAGGCTGCGGCCTGTGTCGTGGCCACGCCGTGCGCGGCGTTCGACCGCCAGCACGCATTCGGCCGCAGCGGCCATCGCATCCTGCCGAAGGTCCATCGGCACGGTGCCGGCGTGGCCGGCCATTCCCTCGACCTCGACCGCGAGGCGCGTGGCGCCGTTGATGGCGGTGACCACGCCGACCGGCAGGCCCTCGGCCTCAAGCACCGGGCCCTGTTCAATGTGCAACTCGACGTAGGCGAGCACCTCGTCGCGCCGGCGCGCGGCCTCGCCGATGCGCGCCGGGTCGAGTCCGAACGCCATCAGCGCCTCGCGCATCGAGATGCCGTTTGCATCGACCGCATCCAGCGACTCCGGCTTGAAAGTCCCGGCCACGGCGCGGCTGCCCAACAGGGTGGCGTTGAAGCGCACGCCTTCCTCGTCGGAAAAGCCGACCACCTCGATGGCGAACGGCAGCCGCAGGCCGCGCGCGTCGAGGTGGGCCACGCATTCGATGGCGGCGACCACGCCGAGCATGCCGTCGTACTTGCCGGCGT
>CAZTYC010000329.1:0-2619 GCA_964617435.1 uncultured Burkholderiales bacterium | reverse complement strand
CCGCCCAATGGATTTCCGTATTCGCGCATCCTCATCCTTTTGTGGCGCGATGCAGATGGGGAGTCCGTGGCGCAGGCGACGCTCGTGTTCGACCTCTTCGCCGAACGCGTCCTGCACATCGGGCTGTTCATTGCAGCAACGTCGCGCCATGGCGACGGTACGGCACAGGCGTGCCATGGCGCCATCGAACGGGTGGCGCGAAACCAGGGCTACCAGTGGCTGCGGCTGGGCGTGGTGGATGGCAATCCCCGCGCCGAGCGTTTTTGGGCGCGCTGCGGATATGCAGAAGTGCGCAAGCGCCATGGGGTCGAAATCGGGGTGCGTACGCAGACGATCCGCGTCATGCTGAAGCCCTTGGGAAGCGCAACGGCGAATGATTACCTCGCTCAAGTGCCGAGGGACCAACCGGGACAACCATGAGCAAAACCTTTGATACCTATCGCGGCGCGGTATATCCGTGGCATTGCGACCACATGAACCACATGAACGTGATGCATTACGTCGGCAAGTTCGATGAAGCGACGTGGAATCTGTTTCACCTGATTGGCCTCACGCGCGCACGTCTGGCGGACGCGAGGCGCGGCATGGCGGCAGTGGACCAGCACATCGTTTACGAGCGCGAGTTGCCAGCGGGGGCGGTGATTTCAGTGGCGTCGAGCCTTGTGGAGGTGCGCGAGAAGCTCATCGTTTTCCAGCACGTCATGACGAATGTGGAAACGGCCACGGTGGCTGCCCGAACCACGTTAAAGGCGGTACACATGGATCTGGTGCTGCGCAAGGCTTGCGCCTTCGACGCGGTCATCGCGGAAGAAATGCGCCGGCACTTGTAGCGCGCTGTGACGCGCCCCACCCACGGACAAACCCCAATCCCCATGCGGCGTTCAAGGCGAAAAGCCCTGAAACGCCGCGCCAGTCTTGGTGTTTACTTCGGGGCGAATGCGGCTTGCAGGGCGGTCTTGTCGAAATGCGCGCTGCCTTCGCCTGCGGTGGCGTAGCGATACAGGGCCGCAGCATAAATCCCGGCCAGTGCGGATTGGACCAGTGCGATCAACAGGAAGCCGATGACCACGATCGCCGCGGCCACAATGATGAGCGCGATGGACTTGGTGGCGATCGCCGCAATCAGGAGGACTACCGAAACAACGGCGGCTGCGATGTAGATGAACACGAACGCGGCGCCCATGCCGGCAGTTCCGATGATGTTTTCACCCCAGGTCTTCTTGAGCAACAGGGTGCTTTCCTTGATGGCCTCGAATGGTCCGACGTCCTTGGCCGCGAGGACCGGGACGACCATGGCGGTCGCCAGGGTCCAGCCCATGCCGATCAGACCAACAACAATCCGGCCCATGAAATTGGCCCGCTCCTGCAGCGCGCGCAGGATCATGCCGACAGTGGCCGCAATGAAGGCATAGCCGAGGATGCTTCCCATGCGCGACGTGGCGATCGCGATGCCATCCCCAAAAGTCGGGTTTCCGCCTTCCAGGCGCTTCATCGCGGCGCCAACCAGTGCCGTGTTGAAAAAGAAAATCACGAAGTACTGCGCGATGTAAAACAGGAATACCAGTACATACGTGCCGGTGGAAATCGCGCCGTGCCGTCCATGGCTCAAGCCATCGAGCGCCCCCAGTCCGAACATCGGGATGGCAAATGCCGCGAGAACCAACAGGGTCGAAATCGAGGAAATGACGGGAAAGAGCAACAGCTCCGTGTCCTCGCGCAAAACGGCGGCGGAGGCTTTGACAAGTTCCCAGCTGCGGGAGAAACGTTCAAACATGGCGGCAGACTCGGCAAGAATGAGAATGGCGGGATTTTGCACCTTTCGCTCGACGTTTGGGGACGCTGCGACGGAAGCCCGTCAACGCGGCGCGAACGGCCAGCGGCGTTCCCGACCGTCCGTGCGATGTGCTTGCCGCAAGGGAGTGCGTATGCAATCCTAGGGATTGCGGACGGGGCGTGGCGTCTGCCTGGGGAGCAGGGCATGAGCGAAGGGCGGCGGTATTACGGATTCGATGCCTTGCGCGGCAGCATGATGATGCTGGGCCTGGTGATCCACGCCGCGATGTTCTATATCGTCGACCCGCCGCCCACCATGCCGATCATGGTTGATCGCAATCAGTCTCCCGTCATGGACTTGCTGATGCATTTTGTCCATGCGTTCCGCATGCCGGCGTTTTTCCTGATGTCGGGATTCTTTGCCTCCCTCCTGGTGGACAAGCGCGGCCTGCCGGAAATGCTGAAGAATCGCGTCGCGCGTGTGCTGGCGCCGCTGGTGGCGGGGCTGTTCACGGTCGTGCCGGTGTCGGTGCTGCTTTGGATGAGTTTTGCCGTGAGCGTGCGTTTCGGCACCCACGACTTGATTCCCAATCTCGAGAATGCGCGCATCCTGGTGCGGGAATCCCAGGAACGGCTGCCTGAGCTCAAGACGCCCGGTGCGCTGCATCTCTGGTTCCTCTATTTTCTTTGCCTCTTCTACCTCTTTGTGCCGCTCCTTGAAAAAGTGGCACGTGCGATCAAGCCCAAAGAACGACCGTGGGCCGCCTCTGCCAAAACGTGGCCGATGTTTGCCTTGTTGGCTTTTTGCACGTTCCTGACCCTATGGCCGTTTCACGGCGCGCGCGT
>CAZTYC010000328.1:0-2621 GCA_964617435.1 uncultured Burkholderiales bacterium | reverse complement strand
TCGGGCGTGAAGGTGCGCACTTCCGGCGGCGAATCGTTCGTTTGTGGGTAATACGGCGCATCCCCGATAGCGTCCTTGCCGCGCGGACGCAACAGGACCCGGGGTTTGCGCGCGAGGAGCGACTCCCTTGACGGTTCCACCACCAAGGCAGCGGCGTCCGCAAAAACATTCCGGCCACCACAGCGCGAGACGATTTCCGACAGCACATGCCCGCCGTTGACGGTCATGAGCGGCAGGGTGGAGATTTCGATGAACACGGGAACCTGCGCGCGGTCCGCCACCGGCGCCGCACTGGCGATCGACCGCCGGATGCGGGCCGACTCCGCAGCGGCGACCGGCTGGCGTCCCGCCGCGCGCCCGATGGCTTCAATGGCGCGCGGGACATCATCGAGCGCTCGCACCGTAATCGTGAGCGTGGGAATCCCGAGGTCCTTCAGGCGCTGGACATCCTGCGGCCGGGTGCCGGATTCCCACGCCAAGACCAGCCCGGGCCGGGTCGCCAGCAGGCCTTCCCAATGGATGCCTGCAGCATCCGCGACTTGCGGAATCGTCTTTGCCGCCTCGGGGAAGTCGCTGAACGCGGACACGCCGACGAGCAGGTCACCCGCCCCCGCGGCAAACACCAGTTCGGTCAACGATGGTGCCAGCGCGACGATCCTGAGGCGCTCACCAGCCGGTGCCGCAGCGCCGTGGGCATTTCCCGCAACCAGCCCGCACGCGACCAGCAGCGCGGCCAGCCTGCCCCGCAGGGCGCGTGCCGGCCGGCTCAAGGCTGCGGCGAGGAGAACAGCGCGCGCCGCTTCTCGTACGCCGCCCGCGCGATGGCGACGTCTTCCAGGAAACGCGGCACCTCCTCGAGCGACAGCGCCTGCCCGGCATCGACCAGCGCCTTCTTCGGCACCGGGTGCACATCCACCAGCAGCATGTTGGCCCCGGCGATCACGCCTTGCGCCGCCGCGTGGTACACATCCGGGATGCCGTCGGGCGACACCTCACGAGTGCCGACGGAATGCGAGGGATCGACGCAGACCGGCATGCGCGTGAGCCGGTGCACGACGGGCACATGCGCAAAGTCCACCAGGTTGCGATGCGGGTCGCCGAAATGGGTCTTCATCCCGCGCAGGCCGAACACAATCTTTGCATTGCCCTCGGACGCGCAGTATTCGGCCGCCATCAGCGATTCATCGAGCGTGATGCCGAACCCGCGTTTCAGGAGGATCGGGAACTCCTGCTGACGGCCCACCGCCTTGAGCAACTCGAAATTCTGCGTGTTGCGCGTGCCGATCTGCAGCATCACGCCGGTGGGGTTGCCGGTGGCGTTGAGCGCCTCGAACACTTCCTCCACATGCACCTCGCGCGTGACTTCCATCGCCACCACTTTGATGCCGTATTTGCCCGCCAACTCGAACATCCATGGCAGGCAATCCTTGCCCAGGCCCTGGAACGAGTACGGACTGGTACGCGGCTTGTAGGCGCCCATGCGCGCGGTGACCTGTCCGAGCGACTTCAGGCAAGCGAAGGTCTGCTCGACGAATTCGCGCGTGTCCACCGAATTGAGGCCGAGGAAAGACACCAGGTTGTCCTGCCGGAATTCGACGCCGTTGTAGGCAAAACCTACATCGTGTTCGTCCGCCTGGTGGCGGCCGAGGATTCGGAGTTCGATCGCCATGCGTTTGCGTTTCCGCTTAATCGGGCATGGCGCGGCGGCGCGCGCGCACCGCCTCGGCCAATTGCTTCAACAGCCGTTCGGTGTCGTCCCAGCCGATGCAGGCATCCGTCACCGAGACACCGTATTGCAGCGGCTTGCCCGGCTCGATGTCCTGGCGGCCCGGATTGAGATGGCTTTCCACCATCACCCCGACGATGCGCGGGTCGCCCGCCGCAATTTGCGCGGCCACGTCCGAGGAGACCTCCATCTGCTTTTGATACTGCTTGCTCGAGTTGGCGTGGGAAAAGTCGATCATCACGCGCTGCGCCAACCCGGCCTTGCCGAGTTCCTCGCACGCATGGTCAATGCTGGCCTTGTCGTAGTTGGGCGTCTTGCCGCCGCGCAGGATGATGTGGCAGTCCTCGTTGCCGGAGGTGGAAAAAATCGCCGAGTGGCCGCCCTTGGTGACCGAAAGAAAATGGTGCGGCGAGGAGGCGGCCTTGATGGCATCGACCGCAATCTTGATGTTGCCGTCCGTGCCGTTCTTGAAACCCACGGGACAGGACAAGCCGGAGGCCAACTGGCGATGCGACTGGCTTTCCGTGGTGCGTGCGCCAATGGCGCCCCAGGCGATGAGGTCGGCGAAATACTGCGGGGAGATCAGGTCCAGGTATTCGGTGGCTGCGGCCAGGCCCATCTCGTTGATATCCAGCAGGAGTTTCCTCGCCAGGCGCAGGCCCTTGTTGATGTCGTGGCTCTCGTCGAGGTTCGGATCGTTGATGAACCCCTTCCAGCCCACCGTGGTGCGCGGCTTCTCGAAATACACGCGCATGACGATGGTCAGGTCCGGCTCCAGGGTCACGCGCAGCGCCTGCAGGCGTTTCGCGTAATCGATGGCGGCGTCGTAGTCGTGTATCGAGCAGGGACCGACGATGGCCAGCAGGCGGCTGTCGCCGCGGTGCATGATGCGGTG
>CAZTYC010000327.1:0-2637 GCA_964617435.1 uncultured Burkholderiales bacterium | reverse complement strand
TGGCCAAGAGCATCGCCAGGCGGTTCTGCTCCAGGCCCACCGAGAGGCGCTTGGGGTTCATGCCGTGGCTGTCGTCGACCAGCGCCTGGATTTCCACCAGCAGCGGCCGCGTGCCTTCCTGCGTGACCATCACGCAGCTGCCCGACACATTGTTGTCGTGCTGTGAGAGGAAGATGGCCGAGGGGTTGGTCACTTCCTTCAGGCCCTTCTCGGTCATGGCGAACACGCCGATCTCGTTCACCGCGCCGAAGCGGTTCTTGATGGCGCGGATCAGGCGGAAGCTGGAATGCGTGTCGCCTTCGAAATAAAGCACGGTATCCACCATGTGCTCCAGCACCCGTGGGCCGGCCAGAGCGCCTTCCTTGGTCACGTGCCCCACCAGCACCAGCGTGGTGCCGGAGGACTTGGCGAAGCGCGTCAGGTGCGCCGCGCACTCGCGCACCTGCGCCACCGAGCCCGGCGCCGAGGTGAGTGCGGCGGAATAGACCGTCTGGATGGAATCGATCACGGCCACCTGTGGTTTTTCCTCCGCGAGCGTGGCGAGGATTTTTTCCAGCTCGATTTCGGCGAGCAGCTTGACGTCGTGGGTGTCCAGCGTCAAGCGCTTGGCGCGCAGCGCGATCTGTTGCGGGGATTCTTCGCCGCTCACGTAGAGCACGGACGCGGCCCCGGAGATGGCGGAGAGCGTTTGCAGCAAGAGCGTGGACTTGCCGATGCCCGGGTCGCCGCCGATCAGGATCACCGCGCCCTCCACCAAGCCACCGCCGAGCACGCGGTCGAATTCGCCGATGCCGGTGGGTTTGCGCGGCACGTCCTCGGCACGCACCTTGGCCAGCGACTGCACCTTGCCGCGCTCCACATTCACGCCGGCCAAGGTGGCAAAGCGGTTTTGCGAGGGCGCCTCGGCCACGGTTTCCACCAGCGTGTTCCAGGCATTGCAATGCGGGCACTGCCCCTGCCACTTGGGCGAGACACCGCCGCACTCAGTGCAGGTGTATTGGGTCTTGGGTTTGGCCATACCTTGTGCGCCGCCGTCAGGACGCCGGATCGAACATGAAGACGCGCAACTCTTGCGCGCATCGGCAAGCCTTCGCGATGCGCGCAGCCCACGCAATGGCTTCTTCGCGCGAGGGAATTTCGAGCACGCAGAAGCCACCGTCCAGTTTCGGCCCCCACGCGTAGCCGCCTGGTGCAAAGGACCCGTCACCCGAGACGAGCACCGGCGGCACACTTTCGTCGATGCCCCCGCCAAAGACGTACACACCGGCGGCTTTCGCCTTCTCGATCACCGCGTGCGCGTCACGGCTGACGGCGTCCATTTCACTTTCAGGCACGTCCATCGCCTTGCTGGGAAAGGAAATCAGGTATTTGGACATCGGGTGGTTTCCAGTGAGTCTGATGACGGTACGTCTTGCGTGGCGACAATGAACTGTATTTTCGTACAGTTTATCAGGAACCGGTGACTTGCCCTACTTCTTGGCGGGCTCGGCAAGTGCTGCGACAAACGTTTCCCCCATCGTCCGTGCCTGCGGGTAATGCGTCTGCGCAAAGATTGCGAATGCAAGAGCAACGGCCAGCACGATGGCGAACGGCCACCAGGTTTTCTTCACCACGCCCATCACCCAACCTTCCGCATCCTCGCGCTTGGCGGCTTTGGCCACGCCCCCAGCCAACACAGCGCCAAACAAGGCCTCGGTGAGGATATCGGGTGCAAACCAGACGATATATCCGGACACCAACACCACCGCGGCAACCAGCATCAGCGCGAGCACGAGGACCACGAGACCATCACCATCCAGGTCGCCAAAATCAAACGAGAACCCGCCACCGGAGGATGGGCTGACCGAACCGCCGCCGGGATTGGAAACCAGAGATTGCGCGGGCACCACGTCATCCCAACTACCCGAGGCGCCACCGCCGTCAAAGGCCCCTCCCCCTCCGCCCACGCCGTCAGCGATGCCGGAGCCTCCGCCGCCCCCCGAAGGCGACGGAACGAGGTCGATCGCATCCGCCCCGTCGAGCGAAGATCGCCGTGACGGGTTGACTTGCGCCGGTTCAACCCACTGCCGCTTGCGATACCCGATGTACTGGATCCACAACCAGACACCGGCCAGAAACGTAAGATATGAGGCACCCACCGCCAGCGGGTAGCGCACCCACATCCTGCCCACCCCGGCGTGCAGCAACCCCCAGTTGACCACCATCGCGGCAAGGCCCGCGCTCATGAGGATGAGCGACATGTGAAAGCGCGTATAAAAGCGCTGCACCAGGTAGCGCTTGATGTAATCGCGCGGCGAAAGCTTGGCGTCTGCGGCTTTTTTCTTCCCGCGCGCCATCAGGCGATTTCCACCCGCTTCACGCGATTGGCCACCGCGCACATGAGTTCATAGCCCACCGTGCCGCTGGCCTTGGCCACGTCGTCAATGGGAATGTGCTCGCCCCAGAGCCGCACGGGTGTGCCTTCCTTGGCGGCGGGAATGTCGGTGATGTCCACCATGATCATGTCCATCGACACGCGGCCCACGGTGCGCGTGAGCTTGCCGCCCACCAGCACCGGCGTGCCGTGCTCGTTGCTGCCCGCCGCGTGGCGCGGATAGCCATCCGCATAGCCGCAGGCGACGATGCCGATCTTCATGG
>CAZTYC010000326.1:0-2663 GCA_964617435.1 uncultured Burkholderiales bacterium | reverse complement strand
AGCCAGCGCCAGAAACGGCTGGTCGTCGCGGTCGCGGCAGCGGGGAAAACCGCCGGGCGTCAGGAGATTCTTGAGGCTGAAGGATTCCGGCAGGGCCGCCATCGTGGTTTGTGCGCGATAGCGCTGGAGGATTGACGCCTGCCGCTGGGCATCCAGCTTGAGGGATTTGTAGCCCAGCACGCGTTCCAGTTCTTCGATGGCGGGCGGATGCGTCAAGACCTGCACGCGGCCGGCCGGCACGCCATCGCGCAGCGGCGCCATGAAGGGGTCGTCGAACACCAGCCAATCGATCACCACATTGGTGTCCAGCACCAGTCGCACCGGCGTGCTCACAGCGCATCTCCCGCCGCCACGCCGGACGCCCACGCCCACTGGAAGTTGAAACCGCCCAGATGGCCGGTCACGTCCACCACCTCCCCGATGAAATACAGGCCGGGCATCTTGGTGGCTTCCATGGTCTTGGAAGACAGTTCGCGTGTGTCCACCCCACCCAGGGTGACCTCGGCCTTGTTGTAGCCCAGTGTTCCCGAGGGCTTCACCTGCCAATCGGCCAGGGTTGCCACCAGGGATTGGAATCCGGTATCGCTCATGGCCGCGGCCGTGCCTGTGAGTCTGTGTGCGCGACACCACGCCTCGGCAACGCGCTGGGGCAGATAGTCTGCCAGCAGGTTTTGCAACTGCATCTTGCTGGCGCGCTTGTCTTTCAAGGATTGCAGCGACGCCTTGTCCGGCAGCAGGTTGACGTGGATCGGATCCTTGGCCGGGCCGTTTTGCCAGTAGGAGGAGATTTGCAGGATAGAGGGGCCCGAGAGTCCGCGATGCGTGAGCAGCAGGCTCTCCCGGAAGCGCCCGTCGCGGCAGGTGACTTCCGCATCGAGCGAAACCCCGGAGAGCTCGCCGAAATCGGCGAGCAGTTCCGGCGGAAAGGACAGCGGCACCAGCGCAGGCTTCGGTGGCACGATAGCCAGGCCGAATTGTTCCGCAATCTGGTATCCGAAGGGCGTGGCGCCGATCTTGGGCACCGCCAACCCGCCCGTCGCGATCACCAGCTTGCGTGCTTCGAACGCGCCCAGGTCGGTTTCCACGTGAAAGCCGGTGTCCCGGGTGGCGACCGAGGACACCTTGCACGGCCGCCGCCATTGCACGTCGCCGCGGTCGCACTCGGCCTTGAGCAGCGTAATGATCTGCTGGGCGCTGTCGTCGCAGAACAGCTGCCCGAGCGTCTTTTCGTGGTACTTCACGCGGTGGCGCTCCACCAGCGCGATGAAATCGCGCGGCGTGTAACGCGCCAGGGCAGACCGGCAGAAGTGCGGGTTCTGCGAGATGAAATTTTCCGGCCGGCAGTGAATGTTGGTGAAGTTGCAGCGGCCGCCGCCGGAAATGCGGATCTTTTCGCCCAACTTCGGGTAGTGGTCGATCAACAGCACGGACCGGCCACGCTGCCCGGCGCGCGCCGCGCACATCATGCCGGCGGCACCCGCGCCGATGACGATCACATCAAGCGCCATGCTCAAACCTGGCGGCGGCGGAAGCAATCGGCCACGTGGTCGTTGACCATGCCGGTGGCCTGCATGAACGCGTAGCAGATGGTGGAGCCGACGAACTTGAAGCCGCGCCGCGCAAGGTCCTTGCTCAAGGCATCCGATTCGGCCGTGCTTGCCGGCACGTCCTTCATGCTGGCCCGGTTGCGGACCAGGGGCTGGCCGCCGACAAAGGACCAGACGTACCTGTCAAAACTGCCGAATTCCTTCTGGACGGCAAGGAAGGCCTTGGCGTTGGTCAAGGCGGCATTGACCTTCAGGAGGTTGCGCACGATGCCCGGATCCTCGAGCAGTTTCTCGACCTTTTCGGGCCGGAAGCGCGCGACCTTCACCGGGTCAAAACCGGCGAATGCCTTGCGATAGTTCTCGCGCTTGGCAAGGATGGTCGACCAGCTCAGGCCGGCCTGCGCGCCCTCGAGAATCAGGAACTCGAACAGGGTCCGGTCGTCATGCACCGGCACGCCCCATTCCTCATCGTGGTAGCGCAGGTAGAGGTCACCAAGGGAGGTGTTCTCGCACCAGGCGCAGCGCCGGACGGGGGCGGCCGCCGCGCTCACTGGTGGATGTAACTTTCCAGCTGCGAGATGGTGAATTCGTGATCCTTGATGATGTCGTCCATCAGGTCGCGGATGGAGATCATGCCGACGATGGTTTGTCCCTCCACCACCGGCAGGTGGCGGATCTTCTTTTCGCTCATCAGCGCCATGCACTCGTGGGTGGTCGATCGCGGGGACACCACGAGGACATTCGAGGTCATGATGTCGCGCACCAGCGTTTCCCGCGAATTCCGGCCCTCGAGCGCGATCTTCCGAGTGTAGTCGCGCTCCGAGAAAATGCCCACCAGCTTGCCGCCTTCCATCACCATCAGCGCGCCGACGCCTTTCTCGGCCAGCGACTTGATGGCATCGAAGACGGTGTCTCCCGGCTTCACGCTCCACAGCGTGTTCGGGCGATTCTTGAACAGTTCCGACACCGGTTTCATGACAACCCCCTTGGTTGACCCTGCGGACTACATGTTCGGGTAGTTCGGCCCGCCGCCGCCTTCCGGCACCACCCACTGGATGTTTTGCGTCGGGTCTTTTATATCGCAAGTCTTGCAGTGCACGCAATTCTGCGCGTTGA
>CAZTYC010000325.1:0-2668 GCA_964617435.1 uncultured Burkholderiales bacterium | reverse complement strand
TGTTGTCGTCCTGCAGCGCCACCTTGATGGCGACCTTGCGCTCGTTGAACTGGTCTTCGCCCAGATAGACGATCGCCGTGGCCCCACGCCCGAGTTCCGAGATGATGTCGTACTTGCCGATCTTCGTGGGGCGGTTGTTCATGGCCTGCCGGCTGGGAAATGGGGGAGTGGATTGCGATCGATGTTAACCGATCATGCCAGTGCGCGCGATAGGCCAACGCGCAAAATCGCGCGCCAGGCGCTCGAAGTCGGCGCGCGTGTGGCCGGCCGCTGGAAGGGGCAGCGCGCTGCGCGCCTGCCCGTAGTTGCGGAACATCGAACGCTGGTACGCCGGGTCGTAGTGTTCGGCCAGCATGCAGGAGACAAAGGCATCCCACTCGCCGGCCTCGGCCAGTGCCTTCCAGCGTTCCACGGTGTCGCGCGAATGCAGCCCGACCAGGCCGTCGAGCTTGCCGAACAGCAGGGGCGGATTCTCGATCAGGTGCCGGTAATCCTCGCGCAGCAGCGCCACGCGCGCGGGCTCCGGCATCTGCACCTCCACGCAGGCGCCGGCCCGCATGAGGTCCATGAGTGCGTCCGGCACCGTCAGCTTGCCCACCCGCTTGCTTTCCGCCTCCACGAAGACCGGGCGCGCGGGATCAAACTCCGACAAGGCCTGCCAGATGAGGCTGTCAAAGCGCTTTTGCGCCGGCTGCGGGGTGTCGGGCAGGTCGCCGAGGATCGATCCCTTGTGCGCGCCAAGCGCTTCGAGGTCGAGCACCTGCAACCCGGCCTCGGCCAGGGTCTCCAGGAACCGGCTTTTGCCGGACCCCGTGCGCCCGCAGATGACCACGAAGCGGAACCGTCCCGGCAGCGTGTCGAGATCGGCCAGCACCTGCGCACGCCAGGCCTTGTAGCCGCCGGTGAGCTGGCGTGCATCCCATCCCACGCTGCGCAGCACATGGGTCATGGCGCCGGAACGCATGCCGCCGCGCCAGCAATACACCAGGGGCTTCCACGACTTGGGCTTGTCGCGGAACTGCGACTCCAAGTGAAGCGCGATGTTGCGGGCCACCAGCGCGCCGCCGGCCTTCTTGGCCTCGAACGCGGACGCCTGCTTGTGCAGGGTGCCGATCTGCGCGCGCTGCAGGTCATCGAGCACCGGGCAGCTCATGGCGCCGGGCACATGGTCTTCGGCGAATTCGGACGGGCTGCGAACGTCAATTATTGTGTCGTAACGCTGGAGGTCGGCCAATGCGAGGGGCAGCGGCTGCACGCCCGCCGGCGGCTTGGCGACGCTCACGTGCGGGGGCGCGCGGCGGCCACCGCGCGCTCCACCACGGGCAGCACATTCTTGAGGATCATCGGTTGCGCCGCGGCGACCGGATGGATCTTGTCGGCCTGGAACAGGTCGAGCCGCTCGGCCATGCCTTCGAGCAGGAAGGGAACAAGCAGCAATTTTTCCCTCTTGGCAAGGTCCGGATAGAGCTGCCGGAAGTCGCGCGCATAGTCCAACCCGTAGTTCGGCGGAATCTGCATGCCCACCAGCACCACGCGGGCATTGGCCGCCTTCGCGGCGCGCACCATCACCTCGAGGTTGTGGCGGGTTTCCTTGACGGGCCAGCCGCGCAGGGCGTCATTGCCGCCCAGCGCGATGACGACCACCGCCGGCTTGTGGCGCGCCAACTCGCCCGCCAGGCGGCGCAACCCGCCCTGGGTGGTCTCGCCGCTGATGCTGGCATTGACCACCCTTGCCCCCTTCGATTGCAGCGCATCCCCCATGAGAGCGGGCCATCCCTGGCGGGCGTTAAAGCCGTAGGCGGCGGACAGGCTGTCGCCGAACACGAGGACGACCGACGCCGCGGCGTGCGCCGGACCGCTGGCCGCCAGGACGGCCGCCCAAAACAGTGCGATCAGGAACCCGCTGCGCCGCTGCGAATCCATCCGCATCCGGCGCGGCACATTCGCTTGCCATTCACCCCGCGTTTTCCGTGCTTCATCGCACAGGCGCGACGCAAGGGGTGACAAATGGCCGACAATGCGGTCAATCCATCCAGAAACCAATCTCAAAGCTCCTTCATGATCGAAGTCCATCACCTGACCAAGCGTGTGCCCACGGCCGACGGGTCGCTGACCATCGTCGATGACGCGCATTTTAGCGTTGCCCATGGCGAGACCGTCGCCATCGTCGGCGCCTCGGGCTCCGGCAAGTCCACCTTGCTGGGCCTGATGGCCGGCCTCGATACGCCCACCGAGGGCGCGGTGAGGATCGATGGCGAGGACCTGTTTTCGCTCGATGAGGACGGCCGCGCCGGCCTGCGCGGGCGCCTGGTGGGATTTGTGTTCCAGTCGTTCCAGTTGCTGCCGTCGCTGACCGCGCTGGAAAACGTCATGCTGCCGCTGGAACTGGCCGGGCAGCGCGACGCGTCAGAACGCGCTACCAAAATCCTCGAACGCGTGGGCCTCGGGGCGCGGCTCAAGCACACCCCGCGCCAGTTGTCGGGCGGCGAACAGCAGCGCGTGGCCATCGCGCGCGCATTCGTCACCGAGCCGAAGCTCCTGTTTGCCGACGAGCCGACCGGCAACCTCGACGCCCGCACCGGACGCGCGATGATCGACCTCCTGTTCGACCTCAATCGCGAGCGCGGCACCACGCTGGTGCTGGTGACGCACGACACCGGTCTTGCCG
>CAZTYC010000324.1:0-2680 GCA_964617435.1 uncultured Burkholderiales bacterium | reverse complement strand
CTTGCCGTCGCGGATGTTCTGCGGCGCCACGGTGGCGAGGATCGACTGCCCCGCGATGCGCATGGCGAACCCGGTGATATTGCCGTCCTTGTCGAGGCCCGCCGTGAGCTTGCATTGCGTGACTGGATGGAAACGCCCCATCGCCATGTCTTCCTCGCGCGACCAGATCATCTTGATGGGCACGCCGGGCACCTGCTTGGCAATCAGCACAGCCTTGGTCACGTAATCGGTGCCGCCGCGCCGCCCGAAGCCGCCGCCCAGATGCATCTTGTGGACTTCGCATTGCGTGTTGGGCAGACCCGCCGCCTCGGACATGGCCGCCAGCGCCGCCTCGCCGTTCTGGGTGGGAATCCAGCCCTCGCACCGATCCGCCTTGTAGAGGATGGTCGCGTTCATGGTCTCCATGCACGCGTGGTTCTGGTGCGGATACGAGTACACCGCCTCGATCCGGCGTTCGGCCGCCGCGATGGCCGCGGGCGCATCGCCGATCTTGTTGCCGACCACCGCGTCCTTTGCGTCCAGCGCCGCCCTGAGCGTGGCGGCGAACGCCTCGCTCGAGGCCTTCGCATTGGGGCCTTCGTCCCACTGGATGTTGAGGGCGCCGAGCGCGGAATTGGCGCGCCACCAGGTGTCCGCGATGACCGCGACGCCGGTTTCGCCGACCTTGACCACCTTCTTCACGCCGGGGCGCT
Source organism: uncultured Burkholderiales bacterium (assembly GCA_964617435.1). Lineage (GTDB taxonomy): Bacteria > Pseudomonadota > Gammaproteobacteria > Burkholderiales > Usitatibacteraceae > UKL13-2. Next base: position 1,988 of record CAZTYC010000324.1, on the reverse strand, counting down.
TGAGCGCCGCAGCCTCGTCGTAACTCTTGACCTTGCCGCCGAACACGGGGCAGTCGCGCATCGAGGCGACCAGCATCCCCGGCAGTTTGAGATCCATGCCGAACACCTGCCTGCCGGTGGTCTTGTCGACGGTATCGAGCCGCGCCATGCGCGCGCCGATGAGCTTCCAATCCTTCGGGTCCTTGAGTTTCACGTCCTCCGGTTTCGGCGGCGTGAGCTTGGCGGCGGCGGCGGCCACCTTGCCGATGCGGGTGGATTTCTTCGAGCCTGCGTGGGCGATGACGCCCTTGGCGATGGTGCATTCCGCAACCGGCACGTTCCACTCGTTGGCCGCCGCCTCGACCAGCATCATGCGCGCCTGCGCGCCGCCCTTCCTCACATATTCGTTCGACTCGCGGATGCCGCGGCTGCCGCCGGTGCCGAAGCTGCCCCACGGGCGCTTCCTCGCCACACTCTGCCCCGGCGTCGGGTATTCCGTCGTGACCTTGGCCCAGTCGCACTCGAGTTCCTCGGCCACCATCTGCGCCAGGCCGGTGAGCGTGCCCTGCCCCATCTCCGAGCGCGCGATGCGTACTACGACGGTGTCGTCCGGCTTGACGACCACCCACGCGTTGATTTCTCCGCCGGCCGCCTCGGCGGCGGTGAGCGGCACGTGGAAGCCCAGCACGAGACTGCCGGCAGCCACCGACGAAGTGGCCTTGAGGAATTCGCGGCGCGACAGGGCGATGGCTTTCATGACGCGCTCCCTTCCGACGCGGCGCGCGTCACATGCACGATGCCCGCAGACTCGGCCACCTTGGAGACGCCGCCCCTGGCGACCGCATGGATGGCGGCGCGCACGCGGTTGTAGGTGCCGCACCGGCAGATGTTGGTCATCGCCTCGTCGATGTCCTTGTCGCTCGGGTTCGGCTTGGCCTTCAGCAGCGCGGCGGCCGCCATGATCATGCCGGACTGGCAGAACCCGCACTGCGGCACGTCGAGCTGCTGCCAGGCCTTTTGCACCGGGTGGTCGCCCTTGGCCGACAACCCCTCGATGGTGGTGACCTTTTGCGAGGGCTTGAGCGAGGAGGCCGGCGTCACGCAGGAGCGCACCGGTGCGCCGTCGACCAGCACCGTGCAGGCGCCGCACTGGGCGACGCCGCATCCATATTTGGTGCCCGTCAACCCGAGTTGCTCGCGCAGCACCCACAGCAGGGGCGTGCCCTCATCCGCCTGGTAATCCAGCGACTTGCCGTTCACATTCAGCTTGGCCATCGTTACTCCTCGGGTTGAAACGAGAACGCCGCGCCCGATCAAATATCGGACACGGCTTGGTCACATCTTAGGAGGCCTGCAGCGGCTAGGCAAACTCCAATACCGGCGCGGCGTTTGGGGCAAAAATGTCCGGAAAGGCGCGCCAATGCTGGAGTTCAGTCCAGGTAGGTGACGGTGACGTTTGGGCGTCCGTGCTCCAGCGCGGCGTGCAGCATCGAATACTCCGGCACTTCCACCCAGGTGGACGTGTCGCGCGTGAGCGGCTCGGAGGCGACGATGATCGAGTCCGCGTGTCCGGCGCCGCCGACCATGCGCCACTCGGGGCCGTCCTCGTCGCCGGGCTCGTCGTGCAGCGCGTAGTCCTTGCCGAGCGTGTACCAGAGCGAGAGGAAATTGACGTTGGCCTCGTGCACCCGGGGCGGCATTTCCGTCCGGTAACAACCGAAGTCGAAGCAGTAGCGCACCGCAACGAGCTGCGTGCCGTCGCTGAAGAACAGGTTGGCGGAAGAGGACAGCGCGATGCCGAGGGTCCGCCGCGTTTCGCGCAGGATGCCGAGCGCGGCGGGAATGGCGTCCAGCAGTTCCGAGCGCGTCGGTGTGCGAAACGGATCGGGCAGGTGGGAAACAACCAGCGCATAGATCCATTCGCTGTCGGTGGTGCCCTTGATCTCTTTCAGGAACTCCGGCCGCACGTGCGCGGCGAGGTGGCGCTTCATTTCCGCCATGCGCGCCAG
>CAZTYC010000323.1:0-2700 GCA_964617435.1 uncultured Burkholderiales bacterium | reverse complement strand
CGCGTGCCCCTCATTGACGTCATCATTCCGGTCTACCGGGGCTTTTTCGAAACGCACCGCTGCATCGAAAGCGTATTGGCGTCGGCTTGCGACACGCCGCATCGAGTGGTCATCATAGATGACGCAAGTCCGGAACCGGAAATAGCTTCTTGGCTTGACGAGCTTGTCGCCGTCGATCGCGTCGAACTTCTCCGCAATGGCAGCAATGAAGGCTTTGTCTTCAGTGTCAACCGTGCGATGGAGTTGCACCCGGACCGTGATGCCGTTCTGCTGAATAGCGACACGGAAGTTGGGGACGGGTGGCTCGACCGACTGGCAGAATGCGCGTCCCGCCGAGAGAACGCAGCCAGTGTCTGTCCCTTTTCAAACAATGCGACTTTGGCAAGCTATCCCAGGATTGGAGAGAGCAACCCACTTCCGACACAAATGACCACTGCAAAGCTTGGTCGAATTGCGGCAGCTGCCAACAAATCGCTTGATTGTGAAATTCCCACTACTGTCGGATTTTGCATGTACGTGCGAAGGGCGGCATGGGCACAAGTTGGTGCATTCGATCAGGTCGCGTTTGGCAAAGGATACGGAGAAGAAAACGACTGGTGTTCACGCGCGTCGAGTGCCGGATGGAAGCATTATCTTGCCTGTGATGCATTTGTATTCCATGAAGGCGGTGTTTCGTTCGGATCGAATGCGGAAGCAGCCAAATTGCGAGCCCAGGCCATCATCCAAGTAAGAAACCCAAATTACGACGAGCACATCCGTCAATTCTTTGAGGATGACCCGCTGCGTCCATATAGACGGCGCATGGATCTCGAGAGAATTCGTGGGTCTGAATTGCCAAAATTGCTGTTCATCACCCATCAATGGGGTGGCGGGACGGAACAGCACTTGCAGGACTTGGCCGCTTTGCTTGAAGGCCATTGCCATGTCTTCGTGATGAAGCCGCACGGCGGGCACTCTTTTGAAATTCGCTGGACAACCGGAAAGGTCAATTCAGAAGAGTTTTGCGTGCATTTCAATTGGGTTTCCGATCGCGATTCAGTGGTGGACTTCCTGCGCGACCTTGGGGTTGCGCGAGTCCACATCCATCACGTGCACGGACATGCGCCGGAGGTTTTGGACCTTGCTCAAATGTTGTACGTGCCTCTGGATGTCACACTGCACGACTATTTCCCGTTGACACCCCAGTACCACCTGGATCCTGGGGCAGTATTACCGGAATACATTGTCAGCCAGTGGGGATGGACAACGGCAGAATGGCGCCGTCGCATGCGCACATTTCTTGCCGGCGCCGATCGGGTCATAGCACCCAGCGTTGACCTTTCAAAGCGCGTTCTTGCACACTTTCCGGAACTGAACATCAGGGTCATGCCGCATCCCGACGTTTTGGAATCCCAACGCGTCCAGCCAGCAAAAGTGTTGGTCATTGGTGGCGTCACTCTGGACAAGGGGCTGGGCGTGGTCGTCAAGTGCGCTGAACATGCCCGGGCGCAGGGCTTGCCCTTGCATTTCGAAATACTCGGCCATACGGAGCATCCAATTCGGCAGTTTCCCGACTTACCGGTCACTGTCACCGGCAGCTATCCTCCAGCCGAAATCGACCGTTTGATTTCACTTTCGCGGGCAGACGTCGCGATGTTTCCGGCACAAATTCCGGAGAGCTTCTCTTTTACGTTGAGTGCTGCGTTGCGGGCGAAGTTGCCCATTGTGGCGTCACGAATTGGATCGTTTCCGGAAAGACTCGCGGGACACCCACAAAGTGCAATGGTGGAATGGGATGCACCCGCACTAGCCTGGAACGAGGCCGTCATGCGACTTGCGGGTACCCGACCACCTTTGCCTGGCGCGGATACGGCCGCGAATGCGTCATATGTAGAAGAGTATTTGCTTCCGGTAAATGGCAAGCCGACAAGTATTACTGCCCACAACGTTCCCGAATTCCGATACTTTGCGCCGAAAGAGCTACCGAAAGAGGCCGAGCTCACACTTGAGTACCTTTATCGTGGTGGGATCTCTTGCGGGAACCGGCCCGCACGACTGGAACTTGAGAAGCGGATCGCAAAATTTGATCTGCAACTGCGCGACGCACTCGACTCCGCTGCTGAGGCGCATGAATATGCCCACCAAGCTGGTGAACGCGAGACTGCCAACGCTGAACGTTTTCGGGTGGCGTATGAGCAGCAGGAACAGAATGCGCGCGTCTGGCGCCAGGAGTACGAAAAAGTTATCTCGAGCAAGTCTTGGAAAATGACGGCGCCCTTGCGGAGTGCCGTTCAGCGCGCAAAGGATTTGCGCATAGCGGCAGGACTTTTGCGAAGGCGTGCACTGTTGCTTCCGATACAGGCCGCAATGGCATATCGCATCCTGAGGACGCAAGGGGCGGGAGCGTTGGTTTCTCGCCTCAAACTTAAGTTCGCAAGGCTGACTGAACTGCCTGATCCACCCACGCGGCAATTCAGCGTTGAGGCCGACTTTTTACCGCTATCCGTGCCGTCCAGCGAATCCCCAATTTGGTCGATTCTCATTCCAGTTTTCGGAAAGCACGCGTTGACCTATAACTGCCTCAAAAGCATTGCGGAGACTTGCAGCGGAATGCAGATTGAAGTCGTTGTTTCCGATGACGCGTCGCCCGAACCAGTCAGCGAGGTGCTGTCGATGGTCTCAGGCATTCGAGTCGTCAGGCATCCCGAGAACTTGGGGTTC
>CAZTYC010000322.1:2147-2706 GCA_964617435.1 uncultured Burkholderiales bacterium | reverse complement strand
CGCAGGCCGACGCGATGAAGGCCGCCGGCATCAAACTTGACTTCGTGGTCGAGATCGCCGTCGATGACGACGTCATCATCGAGCGCATGTCTGGCCGCCGCGCGCACCTGCCCTCGGGGCGCACTTACCACATCAAGTTCAACCCCCCCAAGGTTGCGGGCAAGGACGATGTCACGGGGGAGGACCTGGTGCAGCGCGAGGACGACAAGGAGGAAACTGTCAAGAAACGCCTGGCGGTGTACCACGAGCAGACCGAGCCGCTGATCGGCTACTACTCCTCGTGGGCCAAGAGCGGCGATGCGATCGCGCCGCGCTACGTGACCATCCAGGGCACCGGCAAGGTGGAGGACATCCGCGACCGCATCTTCTCGGCGCTCGGCAACGGATGAGCGCGATGAAGGCGCGGAGCGCGCCGCGCAACGTGTTCTACGCGCAGTCCGGCGGCGTGACGGCGGTCATCAACGTCTCGGCGCAGGGTGTCATCGAAACCTGCCGCAAGTTTCCCCGGCAGTTCGGCAAGGTGTACGCGGGCCGCAACGGCATCATCGGCGCGCTCACC
>CAZTYC010000322.1:0-2137 GCA_964617435.1 uncultured Burkholderiales bacterium | reverse complement strand
GGCCGGCGCATTTGGATCGTGCCGCTACAAGCTCAAGTCGCTGGAGCAAAACCGCCGCGAATACGAGCGCCTGATCGAGGTCTTCAAGGCGCACGACATCGGGTACTTCTTTTACAACGGCGGCGGTGATTCCGCCGACACCTGCCTCAAGGTGTCGCAGTTGTCGGAGTCGATGGGCTACCCGCTGGTGGCGGTGCACGTGCCCAAGACCGTGGACAACGACCTGCCGGTCACCGATTGCTGTCCGGGCTTCGGCTCCGTGGCGAAGTACGTGGCGGTTTCGATGCGCGAAGCCGGGCTCGACGTGGCCTCGATGGCCAAGACCTCGACCAAGGTGTTCATCCTCGAAGTGATGGGACGCCATGCCGGCTGGATCACCGCCGCGTGCGGATTGGCGGCGGAGAAATCCGGCGATGCGCCGCACATCCTGCTGTTCCCGGAACTCGCCTTCGAGCAGGACAAGTTCCTCGCGCGCGTGGACGACGCCGTGAGGACGCACGGCTACTGCGCGGTGGGGGTGTCTGAAGGCATCAGGAACCCTGACGGCAAGTTCGTTTCCGAATCCGGCCTGGTCGATGCCTTCGGCCACGCGCAACTCGGCGGCGTGGCGCCGGTCATCGCCAACGTGGTCAAGAGCAACCTCAAGCTCAAGTACCACTGGGCCGTCGCGGATTACCTGCAGCGCGCCGCGCGGCACGTCGCCTCGAAGACCGACGTGCAGCAGTCCTATGCGCTGGGCAAGGCGGCGGTCGAGTACGCGGCGAAGGGCATGAATGGCGTGATGCCGGCCGTGAAGCGCTTGTCGAGCCGGCCTTACAAGTGGGAAATCGTTCCGGTGCCGCTCATCGAGGTCGCCAACCACGAAAAAAAGATGCCGCGCGATTTCATCACGGCGGACGGCTTCCACATCACGCAGAAGTGCCGCAACTACCTTTCCCCGCTCATCGAGGGCGAGGCCTATCCACCGTACCGGAAGGGCCTGCCCGATTACGTGACCCTGCGCAACACCGCGGTGCGCAAGAAACTCGCCAAGTTCGACGTGTGATGCCGGGCCTTCGAATCCTGGCCGTGGCTGCGGGCCTCGCCGGCTGCGCGGTACATGCGCCGGCACCGAATCCCGCCGCCCCCGCGACCGTCCCCGCCCCCACGGCAGCGTTGAGCGACCTGGAAGCCCTCGTCCAGCGCCAGGTCGAGGCTTACAACCGGCGCGATCTGGAAGCGTTCCTCGACACCTATGCGGAAGATGCCGAGGCCTTCTTTTTTCCCGACCGCCCGCTCGGCTCCGGCAAGAAGGCCTTTCGGGAAATCTACGGAGACTTGTTCACAAAGACCCCGGACCTCGCGGCGGTGATCCGCAAGCGCATCGTGCAAGGCAACAAGGTCATCGACGAGGAATGGGTCACCGCCGGGGGCAAGTCCATCAAGGCGGTCGCCATTTACCAGGTCGAGTCCGGCAGGATTCGCCGCGTCTGGTTCATCGAATAAGCGGCAAACACAAGCACCGGCGCGCCTTTCGGGGCAAAAATGCCCGGAACGCCTTGTCTGTCAACGGGTTCACCTTTTTTGCCTGCCCGCGCTGAGGGAGTCTCCCTAGGCGTCGCTCCCCGCCGGGAATGCCGCGTCTGCTAAAATTGTGTGTTTTTTCACACCCCGCCGGAAGCACGAGCGGGCGATGAAGAATCCCTTTCAGCATTCCTTCAGCTCATTTCTCCAGTAATCACCTTCCAGGGAGTATCAAGATGGACAACGGACTCTTGTTCGCACTGGTCTGCGCGTTTGTGGCGCTGGCCTACGGTGCGTATCAGACCAAGTGGATCATTTCGCAGCCGGACGGCAACGACCGCATGCGCGAAATCGCGGCGGCCATCCAGGCCGGCGCCAAGGCCTACCTGAATCGCCAATACACCACCATCGGCATCGTCGGCGTGGTGCTGTTCGTGGTCATCTGCTTCCTGCTCGGCTGGAAGACGGCGCTGGGCTTCGCCATCGGCGCGATCGCCTCCGGGCTGGCCGGCTACATCGGCATGAATGTCTCCGTGCGCGCCAACGTGCGCACCGCCGAGGCCGCCAAGCAGGGCGAGAACCCCGCGCTGAACATCGCCTTCAAGGGCGGCGCCATCACCGGCCTGCTGGTGGT
>CAZTYC010000321.1:0-2717 GCA_964617435.1 uncultured Burkholderiales bacterium | reverse complement strand
CGCGCAGGTTCTCCTTCGTGATCGCGACGAGCGCGACCGGCGACTCCCGGTCCGGCTCGATTCCCGTGGCGCCCACGAGCCCGGCCCCGCTCAGCCGCCCGGGGCCGGTGCCGCGCCGGCGAAGGACTGCCCGCCGCCGTAGATCGCGAGCGGCGCGAGCGTGCCGCCCTTCGACACCTTCACCGCGCAGTACTTGAGCTCGGCGATCTTGCCGAACGGGTCCAGCGCCGGGTTGGTGAGGAGGTTGGCGGCCGCCTCGTAGTACGCGAAGGGGATGAAGACGCTGCCGCGCGGCGTGCCCTCGTCGGCGCGCTCGGCGAGCGCGATCTCGCCGCGCCGCGAGGCCACCGTGATCACGTCCCCGGCGAGCGCCCCGATCGCGTCGAGGTCGAGCGGGTGCATCGACGCCACGGCCCGCGGCTCGATCGCGTCCAGCACCGAGGCGCGGCGCGTCATCGACCCCGTGTGCCAGTGCTCGAGCTGCCGGCCGGTGATGAGCACGAACGGATATTCCGCGTCCGGCCGCTCGTCGGCGGGGATGAGGTCGGCGGGGACGAACTTCGCCCGGCCGTCCTTCGTGGGGAAGCGGTCGGTGAAGACCACCGGCTGGCCGGGGTCGTCCTCGGTGCGGCAGGGGTAGGTCACGGCCGACTGCGCCTCGAGCCGCTCCCACGAGATGCCGCCGATGGAGTTCATCGCGCCGCGCATCTCCTCGTAGACCTGCGCCACGCCGCTCTCCGGGCCTTCGTAGTTCCAGTCGAGGCCGAGGCGCCGGGCCACCTGCTGGATGATCCACAGGTCCTGGCGCGCCTCCCCGGGCGGGTCGAGCGCGCGGCGGCCCATCTGCACGATGCGGTCGGTGTTGGTGACGGTGCCCGTCTTCTCCGGCCAGGCGGAGGCCGGCAGCACCACGTCGGCGAGGTAGGCCGTCTCGGTGAGGAAGATGTCCTGCACCACCAGGTGCTCGAGCTTCGCCAGGCCCTCGCGCGCATGGTGCGCGTTGGGGTCGCTCATCGCGGGGTTCTCGCCCTCCACGTACATCGCCTTGATGCGGCCCTCGCAGGCGGCATCCATGATCTCCACCACGGTGAGGCCCGGCTTCGTGTCGAGCTTCCTTCCCCAGTACTTCTCGAAGCGCGCGTTGGCCTCCGGGTTGTCGACGCGCTGGTAGTCGGGGTACATCATCGGGATCAGGCCCGCATCCGACGCCCCTTGCACGTTGTTCTGGCCGCGCAGCGGGTGCAGGCCCGTGCCGGGGCGGCCGATCTGGCCGGTCATGAGCGTGAGCGCGATGAGGCAGCGCGCGTTGTCGGTGCCGTGCACGTGCTGCGAGATGCCCATGCCCCAGAGGATCATCGAGCCTCTGCTGGTGGCAAAGGCGCGTGCCACTTCCCGCAGCGTCTCGGCCGGGATGCCGCACAACGGCGCCATCTTCTCCGGCGAGAAGTCCTTGGCGTTTTCCTTCAGCGCCTCGTAGTTGTGGGTGCGGTTCTTGATGAAGTCCTCGTCGACGAGGCCTTCGTCGATGATGGTGTGGATCATGGCGTTCAGCATCGCCACGTCCATGTCCGGCTTGAACTGCAGGTAGCGCCAGGCGTGGCGATAGAGGTCGTTGCGCCGCGGGTCCAGCACCACCAGTTTGGCGCCGCGCTTGGCGGCGTTCTTGATCCACGTCGCCGCCACCGGGTGGTTGGAGGTGGGGTTGGCGCCGATGAGGAAGATCACCTCGGCCTTGGCCACGTCGGACACCTGATTGGACACCGCGCCCGAGCCCACGCCCTCCAGCAGCGCCGCGACCGAGGAGGCGTGGCAGAGGCGCGTGCAGTGGTCGACGTTGTTGGTTTGGAAGCCGGTGCGCACCAACTTCTGGAACAGGTAGGCCTCCTCGTTCGATCCCTTGGCGGAACCAAAGCCGGCGAGTGCTTTCGGGCCGTGCTGGTCGCGGATCTTTTTCAGCGTACCGCCGGCGAGATCCAGCGCCTCCTCCCAGGTTGCCTCTCGGAACACCTCCTGCCAGTTGGCCGGGTCGATGACGAAGTCGGCGGTCTTCGGCACGCCGGGCTTGCGGATGAGCGGCTTGGTGAGGCGCTGCTTGTGGTGCGCGTAATCGAAGCCGTAGCGGCCCTTCACGCACAGGCGGCTCATGTTGGCGGGACCGTCGCGGCCCTCGACGCGGACGATCTTGTTGCCCTTGACGTGGTAGGTCAGCTGGCAGCCCACGCCGCAGTACGGGCAGACCGAATCCACTTTCTTGTCCGCCACGACCTCGTAAGCCGCCTTGGCCGGCGCCAGCGCGCCCGTGGGACAGGCCTGCACGCACTCGCCGCAGGCGACACAGGTGCTGGCGCCCATCGGGTCATCGAAATCGAACACGATTCTGGAATGCGACCCGCGCCCCGCATAGCCGATGACGTCGTTGTTCTGCTCCTCGCGGCAGGCGCGCACGCAACGCGTGCACTGGATGCACGCGTCCAGGTTCACACTCATGGCCGGGTGCGAGAAGTCGGGATCCGGTTGCGCGCGGGCATGGAAGCGCGATCCGTTCACGCCGAGCTTGGCCTTCCAGTGCGTGAGTTCATTCTCGGCCGGCTTGTAGTCCTTCGCCGGCGCGTCGGCAGACAAGAGCTCCAGCACCAGCTTCTGGGAGTGCACGGCGCGCAGCGAGTCGGTGGTGACTTCCATGTTGTTGGCCGGATACCGGCAACACGAAGGCGCCA
>CAZTYC010000320.1:0-2737 GCA_964617435.1 uncultured Burkholderiales bacterium | reverse complement strand
CCGAAACGCTTGAGGTCCGCTTCGGTCTCGTAGATCACGGTGAGATCGGGATGCGGCGCGAGCGGCGCGCGCTGGGCGGAAAGATGATCGTGCAACGCGAATTCCATCGCCTCCAGCACCCGGACGTGGCGCAACGCAAGCGTGGCAATCCCGGCCAGCAATCCGATCAGCAGCGCGGGCAGGATTGCATCGCGCAAATGGCGTCGGGCACTCAAAGCCAGCTTCCGACCATCAGGAACGGCGCCCAGTACGCCGGATGCCCGAACTTCTCGGAGTGGATCATGGCCACCTGCGCTTCCCGCAACGCGTTGGCACGTGTCTGCCTGCGGGCGACCAGGTTGTTGTAGAACGTGCCGGACAACTCCGCGGTGGATTCGTCATTGACATACCAGAGCGAGGCCAGCGCGCTGCGCGCGCCGGAGCGCAATGCCACGCCGGCCAGGCCCATGGCGGCGCGCTCGTCACCCACGGCGGTCTGGCAGGCCGACAGCATGAGCAGCTCCAGCGCCCCGGCGCCGCGCTGGTTGTCGCCGCTGCCGGCGGCAATGGCGGCGCGCACCTTGTCCAGGTTCATCTTGGTGTCGTAAGTCAGCAGGAACGAGTCGCGCGGATCGGCGGAAAACTGCCCGTGCGAGGCCACATGCACCACGCGCGGTGCGCGCTGCGCCAGGTCACGCGTGAACGCGGCCTCGGTGAATTCCCGGTCCAGGCTCGGGGTGGTATTGAGAATTTTGCTGATTTGCTGCACTTCCTCGGCCACGGCCGGCAACCCGGAAAAGCCCTGCCGTGCCTCGGTCAGGCCTTTGACGACCGATCGCAGCTGCGTCGGATCGAGGCGCCGGGGATCGGTGAGTGTCAGGCTGATGGTGGTGCCCACCGGCACCTTTTCGACCAGGAACTTCTCGCCGTCGTTCAAGGCGGAAAACGGCACGGTACGGAGCATGGAGTCCGGCACCACCACCAGGGTGGTGTCCGCTTTGAATCCGAAGCGTTGCTCGACAGGACGGATGAGCCAGTCATAAAGTTTGCGCGCCGGGCGGAGGTACTGGGACGTCGTGCGCTTCTCCAGGAGCTTGCGGTAATCGTTCACCGTCTGGGTCAATTCCTTGCGCGTGACCGGAAGCGTCACCAGCTCGAGTTGGTCGCCGCGTCCCGCGAGCAACTCCAGCCGGTCTTCGAGCGCGATCGGGTAGAGCGTGATGGCCGAACGGTCGGCCGCTTCGACCACGCGCGCCTGCATTCCGGCCCCGATGCAGGGATCGCGGAAATAGTCCGCTGCTTCCACCGTCTTGGTGAACTCGATCAGGTCCCGCACCTGGCCCAGCAGCGCGGCCTTGCGTGCCGGTTCCACGCCCTTGGCGTCGGCCAGCAGCAAGTCGGCGTACTGAAGGTACGCGTCACCATAGCGTTCACGAAACGAACTGCCGACGGCCAGGAGCGAAGGATCCAGCGACGCTTTCGCGGCGCCCAGCCGCGCGATCAGGTCCGCATACGCGTCGCGCGCAGACGCCGTCTCCCCGGAGGCCTTCAACAGGCGCGCGCGTTGCCAAAGCCAATCCGGTTTGACGGGGATCCGCAGCATCGCGGCGCGATCCAGCAGGGATTGATTGGCATCGCGCGCAGCTGCGGTGTTTCCCGCGCGCTCGTCCATCAGCGCGAGCACGTGGTGCAGGGCGGTGTCGAGGCCAATGTCCCGGTCCTGGGACTGACGACTGATTTCAAGGAGCGTGGTTCGCAATGACGTCCATTGCCCGGGTTCCGACTTGTCCAATGCCGTGCGCGCCGCAACGCCCAAAGCCGACGCGCCTCGCGGATGGGCCATCAACACACTGTGCTGGCTGAGCAACGTGCTTGCGGCCGCAAAGCCTGCCGCAGAATCCCGCGTGGCTTGCGCAAAATTGGCCAGGATCGGGGCCGCTGCCACAACATCGCCTTGTCGCGAGTAGGTCTGGTATGCGGCATTCAAAAGCTCCAGGCCCCGTGCACGCAGGCCAACGCGCAGGAATGCGGTGGCCACCAGGGTTTGGATGTCCGCCTTCTGGGTCGGGGTGAGTCCTTCGGCCGCCAACGCACGCTCGGCATGCTGGCGCGCGATCTCATCGTCGCCTTCGAAGGAATGGGCGGCCGCGAGCATGGCATCGAGCAGGGGCGTTGATTGCAGCTTCCCGGCGGCCAGTTGCGCGTGGATGTCGCGCAGAACTGCAGCCGATGCGCCGCGCTCGATCTGCGCGAGATACCCGGCCAATCCGCCGGCAGGCGTCGTTCCAGTGCCGCCCGACAACTGCGGAATGACCGCTTGGCCGGCGAGCAGGGCATTTCCGCATCCGGCGGACACCGTGGTGGCCAACAAAAGTTGGAGCGCCCCGGCGACCATCGCCGTGGCGCGCGGCAACGCGCTGGAAGTCCGCCTAGACATGGCTCAGACGCCGGTTCACGTCGATTAGGCGATGCGCCAGGATCTCAAGGAAGCGTTGTTCGATCTTGCTCCTGCAGACCGGGGACAGCATGGCCACATCCTCGTTGGCAATGCGCAGGGTGAGGCCGCTGTCGAGCGCGACCGCCGTCGCATTACGGGGCACGCTGCCTTTCAGGATATAGGCGATTTCGCCCAGCGTTGACGGCGATTGGACCAGGTCGATCGCCTTGCCGTTCTTGAGAATGCGCACGCTGCCTTCGATCAGCACCAGGAAGTCCGAACCGGTATCGCCTTCGCGCATCAGCACGTCGCCTTCCACGC
>CAZTYC010000319.1:0-2750 GCA_964617435.1 uncultured Burkholderiales bacterium | reverse complement strand
TGCATCGGACACGGTTTTTGACGTTTCGACGCCTGAAATGCGCGTTTCGTCGCGAAGGGGTCGTGAAGTGGACCGCCCCTTGGCTAAAGTGGCATCCGTCATCACCGATGACTGATTACCCCAAGGCCCTAGCGGCCGGACGCCAGGAGAACCGCATGAAGACCAGCAAAGACACCCTGTTGATGAGCACCCTTGTCGCATCCATGATTACCCTGGCCACCGCAGGGGCCATCGGCATGGTCCTTGATTCGGCCGACGCGGGCGCCGTGGCATCCGCAGCCGGCGTGCAGGCCGCGGTCCGGCCCGCCACCACCGAAGTCCCGTCCGTCGTCGTGGCCAGGCCCTCCGCCACCCGCCAGGGCTGAAACATTCACCGATTGATGTTGAGCGCGTCAATGCCCCGCAAGGTGCGCTGACCCGATCACGCAGGCTCCCTAGTCGAAACCTCCCTCGACTCTTCGCCCGGTGACCGCAAGGAAACCGGGCTTTTTTTTGCCGGGCAGGACGATGCGAAGGAAAGCGCCATCAAACGTGAAGTAGTTCACTGACGCCAACGCAAGCATTTGTCATCATTCCGCCATCTTCCACGTTCATCATCTGACCGACCCCTTCACCGCCGAGAGTTCATCATGAAGCCGCACCGCGAACCGCAAACCCTGACCCTGCCCGGCGCCTCCAGCCCCCTGCAGTGGCTCAAGGCGGCGCGCGAGCAGGGCGCCTCCGCCCTGTCCCGGCGTCCCGGGTTGGCCGCGCGCTGGAAATCTAGCGACCGCGTCGCGATCGCCGGCCGCAGCTAAGACCTCGCAGGCCGTTCGGCGGGCGGGACCCTGTCGCCCGCTTGATGCCCCCGCCCCGCTGACGCCCCGCGTTCAGTTCCCCGGCTGCGGCGCATCCCACGCCCGTTTTTCCGCGCCTTGTCCCGCCGGCGTTTGATCGCGCCGACCGCCGCCGCTATGCTGCGGTCATGTCTGCCCTCCAATTCCTGTTGAGAAGCCTGTCCTGGAAGCGCCTCGCGCTCGCGGCCGCGCTGACCATGCTGGCCACGCTCATCGTCATTCCCTACTTTGCGTCCGGCACCAAGTTCTTTTACCTGTGGGCGCGCCTGTTCGTGGTGGGCGTGGCCATGTTGCTGGGGTACGAGGCGGCGGGTGTACTGCACGCCGCCTGGCGCCGACCGGGGCTAAAGCTGGTGCACCTGCAGATGGCCTCGCTCGCGGTGTTCTCGGTGCTCGGGACGATCGCCTCGGGCCTGCTGATCGGGCGCTCGATCGACGACATGATCAATGTCGAGCCAATCTTCTGGGGCATGGTGATTTTCACGGCCGTGGGCATGAGCGTCGGGGTGCTGACTGCGACGGTGCTGGTGTACCGTGAGCAAGCGGCGCGCGCGGCGGCCAACGCGGCACAGGCGGATTCGCAAAAACACGAACTCGAGAAACAGGTCCTCGAGGCGCGCCTCAAGCTGATGCAGGCGCAGATCGAGCCGCACTTCCTGTTCAATACCCTGGCCAATGTCCAGCACCTGGTGGAAGCCAACCCGCCGCTGGCCGGCAAGACGCTGGAAAGCCTGATCACCTACCTGCGCGCCGCGTTGCCGGAAATGCGCGAAGGCGGCACCACTCTGGGCCGCGAGGCGCGCATGGCGCAGGCGTACCTGGAGATCCAGCAGATCCGCATGGGCGCGCGCCTGGCCTTTTCCGTGGACCTGCCCCTCCACCTCACTGACCAGCCGTTTCCCCCCATGATGCTGATGACGCTGGTGGAGAATGCCATCAAGCACGGCATCGACCCGATGCAGCAGGGCGGTGAGATCCGCGTCAGCGCGGCGCAGGACGGTGACGAGGCGCTGCTGGTGTCGGTGGCGGACAACGGGCAGGGCCTTTCCAGCTGGTCCGATACCGGCATCGGATTGCAAAACATCCGCGAACGGCTGCACGCGCTGTTCGGACGCCAGGCCAGGTTGATCCTGGAGGAGAATTCTCCGCGCGGCGTCATTGCCCGCATTCGAATCCCCGTGGACAAGACCTGATGACCCCACCCACCGCGATCCTGGCTGACGACGAACCCCTGCTGCGCGACATGCTGAAGGCCAAGCTGGCCAAGCTGTGGCCGGAGCTGTCCATCGTGGCGGAGGCCACCAACGGCGCCGAGGCGCTGCATCATTTCGAGGCGCTGGAACCGGACATCCTGTTCCTGGACATCCACATGCCGGTGATGTCCGGGCTGGACGCGGCGCGCCTGATCGGCAAGGGCCGCTCCCGGCGCGTGCACCTGGTCTTCGTCACGGCGTTCGACCAGCATGCGGTGGAAGCCTTTGAGCGCGGCGCGATCGATTACGTCCTCAAGCCGTTCAACGAGGCGCGGCTGGCGGAGACGATCGAGCGCCTCAAGGAGCGTCTGGCTGCACCGGCCGAGGATGACGGCCGCGAGCTCACCCAGGTCCTGCGGCAATTGACGTCCCAGCTCACCGGCGGCGAGGCGGGGTATCTCAAATGGGTCAAGGCCAGCGTCGGCCAGACGGTTCGCCTGATTGCGGTCGATGAGATCGCGTATTTCCAGGCCGACGAGAAATACACGCGCGTGGTGATGGATGACGGCGAAGTCCTCATCCGCAAGCCGATCAAGGAACTGCTGGCCGAACTCGACCCGAACCAGTTCTGGCAGATCCACCGCGCCACCATCGACAATACCCGGGCTGTTGATTTCCACCCAATTTTGACCCAGGGTTTTCATTCAAATTTGACCCACCC
>CAZTYC010000318.1:0-2764 GCA_964617435.1 uncultured Burkholderiales bacterium | reverse complement strand
GACCCGCGCGCAGGCGGACCGGGTGCTGTACCGCGCCGCGATTCGCAGGCGCCTGGAGAACCAGCCGAACCTGTGGATTTTCCAGCAGGCGGTCGATGACCTGATTATCGATGAAGAAAATGGAACCCCAAGGATCACGGGGGTTGTCACGCAAGTAGGCCTTCGCTTCAATGCCAAGACGGTGGTGTTGACGGCCGGAACCTTTTTGGCGGGCAAGATCCACGTCGGGTTGGAAAACTACGCCGCGGGCCGCGCCGGCGATCCGCCCGCCCTGACGTTGGCGGCCAAGTTGCGAGAACTTAATTTGCCGGTCGGCCGCCTCAAGACCGGCACGCCGCCGCGCATCGACGGGCGCAGCATCGATTTCTCGAAATGCAGCGAGCAGCCGGGAGACGACCCGGTGCCGGTGTTCTCGTTCCTCGGGCGCCCCGACCAGCACCCCCGCCAGGTCAGCTGCTGGATCACGCATACCTCCAGCCAGACCCACGACATCATCCGCGCCGGGCTTGACCGGTCGCCGATGTTCACCGGCGTCATCGAAGGTGTGGGCCCGCGCTATTGCCCGTCCATCGAGGACAAGATCCACAGGTTTGCGGACAAGTCCTCCCACCAGATCTTCCTCGAACCCGAAGGGCTCACCACCCACGAGTTCTATCCAAACGGCATTTCCACGTCCCTGCCCTTCGATGTGCAATGGAACCTGGTGCGCTCGATTCCGGGACTCGAGAATGCGCACATCCTGCGGCCCGGCTACGCGATCGAATACGACTACTTCGATCCGCGCGCCCTGAGATCAAGCCTGGAAACCAAGGCCATCGAAGGCCTGTTTTTCGCCGGTCAGATCAACGGCACCACCGGCTATGAGGAAGCCGCAGCGCAGGGCCTGCTTGCGGGCATCAACGCCGCGCTGAAGGTGCGCGAGGCGCCGGCGTGGTCGCCGCGGCGCAACGAGGCCTACCTGGGCGTGCTGGTGGATGACCTCATCACGCGCGGGGTGTCCGAGCCCTACCGCATGTTCACCAGCCGTGCGGAGTACCGCCTGCAATTGCGGGAAGACAATGCCGATGTCCGGCTGACCGAAACCGGCCGCAAGTTGGGCTTGGTGGACGATGCGCGTTGGCAGGCGTATTGCGAAAAGCGCGAGGCCGTGGAGCGGGAAACCGCACGACTCAAGGCCACCTGGGCGCATCCGGCCAAGGTGGACGCTGCCGCCTGTGAGGCCGTGCTGGGCCACGTGATCGAGCGCGAGTACTCCCTGTTCGACCTGCTGCGCCGGCCCGGCGTGCGGCACGGGCAATTGGCGTCGCTTCTCGCAGGTTCAGACCCGGAATTGCCGGAGGCCGTCACTGAACAGGTCGAGATCGCGGCCAAGTACCAAGGGTATATCGAGCGCCAGCAGGACGAGGTGGCGAACGTCCGTGCGCAGGATGCCGTGACCTTGCCGCGGGGCTTTGATTACGCCGAAGTGCGCGGCCTGTCGAAGGAAGTGCAGGCCAAGCTCAATCTGCACCAGCCGGAAACCATCGCCCAGGCCTCGCGCATCCAGGGTATGACGCCGGCCGCGGTGTCCTTGCTGCTGGTGCATGCCAAGCGCGGATTTGGCCGTGCCACTCCGGCCCGGGCGGGCGTAGCGCCGTCGGCGAAGAAGTCCGCCTGACGCCCCCCATGACCAACGCCCTGCGAGCCGAGTCCCCGCCTGACGAACTGTTGCTGTCCGAGTTGCGCGCGGGCTGCGCCCAACTTGGCCTCGGCCTCGATGAGCGACAACTCCATGCGCTGATCGCCTACGTGCGCTTGATCGACAAGTGGAACCGCACCTACAACCTGACCGCGATCCGTGAACCCGCGCGCATGGTGGGGCTGCATCTGCTCGATTCGCTCGCCGTGGTGCCGTTCCTGCCGCGTGACGCCGTCGTGGCGGATGTCGGAAGCGGCGCCGGGCTGCCCGGCATTCCCATTGCGATCGCGCGGCCGGATCTGCGCGTCGCGCTCATCGACACGGTCGCCAAGAAGGCGGCGTTCATGCAGCAGGCCGCGGGGGAATTGCGCCTGTCCAACGTGAGCGTCCATCATGCGCGCGTGGAGTCGCTCGCGTTGCCGGCGCCGTGCGACGTGGTGATTTCCCGCGCCTTCGCCGAACTCAAGGATTTTGTCGAATGTTCAGCGCACCTCGCGGGTCCCGGCGGCCGGCTGTACGCCATGAAGGGCGTGCTGCCGCACGAGGAAATCGCCCGGCTTCCCGGCGCCTTCAAGGCGGAGCTACCCGTTGCCCTGCACATTCCCGGTGTCGAAGGCCAGCGCCATCTCATCGTCATCCACCCCATCACCTAAGACCGGACTCTCCCGCATGAAGGCATTCGCCATCGCCAACCAGAAGGGCGGCGTCGGAAAAACCTCCGTCGCCGTCAACCTTTCCGCCACGCTGGCGCACTATGGCCAGCGCGTGCTGCTCGTCGACCTCGACCCGCAGGGCAATGCCACCACCGGCAGCGGTATTGACAAGAATGGCGTCGACAAGACGGTCTACGGCGTGCTGCTCGGCGAATACAGCGCGGCAGACTCACGCGTGACGGCCGAGGCCGGGTATCAGGTGCTGGCGGCCAATCGCGAACTGGCCGGCGCCGAGATCGAGTTGATCGAGATCGAGCGGCGAGAATACCGCCTGCGCGAAGCGCTCGAGGCCGTGCGCGCCGATACCGACTTCATCGTCATCGACTGCCCGCCCGCCCTCAACATGCTGACGGTCAACGCGCTGACCGCCGCG
>CAZTYC010000317.1:0-2804 GCA_964617435.1 uncultured Burkholderiales bacterium | reverse complement strand
TGCCGAGCAGGTGCTGCGCAGCACGCCGGAAGTCGTCGGCATGGGGCTGATGGGCCTCGGCGGCCTGGTGGCGATCATCGGCGGCGCCCTGTTCGTCGTGGTCGTCGTGCAGTCGGTGCGCGCCGGCCGGGGGCGTTGACATGAATGCGATCACCCCACCCGCGCCGTCACGACGCGCATCAACGGCCGTACCCGCAATCGGCAGGCGGGGCATTGGCATCGCCGGCGTGATGCTGTCCCTGGCCGTGCTGGCCAGCAGCGCCCTGCTGCGCCTGGCCACGACGCTGCACGGCGGTGCCGTGACCACCTCGCTGCCGGCGGCGGTTGAAGATCCGGTGCGCCTCGCGCACCGCGTGGCGGCCATGGGGATCAGCGTGCTTGCGTTGGGGGTGTTTGTCATTGCATTTCGCGGCAGGAAGGCCGCCCCGCCCGCCGATCCGTCTTTGCGCAATGCCACGGTCATCCTGTTGCTCACAGTGTTCCTATCCGCGCTCGGGCCGCTGACGCCCGGATACCGGTTCGATGCGGTGACAGTCGGCAATGTGGCCGGCGGCGTGGCCCTGGTGCTGGCTTTCCAGGCGTGGTGGCTCGGCGCCGCCGCGGGCCGCGGACCCGCCTCGGCCGCGCCGCGCATCGCGATGGCGGCATGCGCCGCGTTCACGGCGCAGGTGATGCTGGGCGCGTGGTCGAGCGCGCAGGCGATGGGCGGACGATACGATGTCCTGCTGCCCCACCTGGCGTGCGCCCTGCTCCTCGTGGCGGCGGTGGTGCTGTGGTGGCTGCGCCAGGTTGAGGCGCGCCGTCCGCTCACTGCAGCGCTGGCACTGCTGGCCATGCAGTGCGGGGGCGGGGCGGCGCTGGCCCTAGTCGCCGAGCGCCCGCTCTCGCTGGCCGTGGCCCATGCGATGCTTTCTCCATTGATCGGCATGGCGCTGCTGGCCGCATGGCGCGCGGGAAGGGGCTGCCGCGATGATGCATAATCCGGCCAGCCCGCCGGGCGATGCGGCCAAGCCGCCCGCACCGCGCGGAGCACCCCGTTATCGCAGCGGAGTCTCCTTGACGCATCCCGACATCCCGGCCCACGATTTCCTCGCCAACATTCCGCTGCTGCGCGATGCCTCGAAGGAGGAAATCGACCGCATGGCCGCCGGCACGCGGCGAACCTACGCGCAGAAGGGCGAGTCGCTGTTCCGCCGTGGCGACGCCTGCGAGGGATTCTGGATCGTGCTCTACGGCCAGGTGAAGCTGTCCATCACCTCGCCCTCGGGCATGGAAAAGGTCATCGAGATCATCGGCCCGGGCATGTCCTTCGGCGAGGCGATCATGTTCATGGACATGCCCTACATCGTGAGCGCCGAAACGCTGGCCGACTCGCTACTCCTTCACGTGTCCAAGCACACCGTGTTCGAGGAGCTGGATAAGAACACCGGCTTTGCGAAGAAGATGCTGGCCGGCCTGAGCCGGCGCCTGCACGGACTCATCCGTGATGTCGAGTCCTACTCAATGCGCTCGGGCACCGAGCGCGTCATCGGCTACCTCATGCGCATCGACGCGAGCGAGCACGATGACGAACACGACACCACCGAGGTCACCCTGCCCACCAGCAAGGTCACCATCGCCTCGCGCCTCAACCTGACCCCCGAGCATTTCTCGCGCATCCTGCACGACCTCGCCGCGGCCGGATTGATCGAAGTGCACGGCAAGAAGGTCGTCGTCCCCAGCGTGAAGAAACTGCTCCAGGCGCAGGGCTGAGAGACGAAACCCCAGCATTGGCGAGGCTTCCAGGCCGTTATTGCCTGAAAACGCGCACCAGTACTTGGGTTTTCGTCCGGACTTTCTACTCCCCACGCGGCCGGCGACGCTGCGGCGAACGCCCAAAAAACGCCGGGGGAATTTTCCTCCGGCGCGCAAAGTGATGCAGGCCGCATTGCGCGGCCGATCACTCACAGGTTCAGCAGCCAGGCCACGAGCTTCTTCAAATCCTCGTCGCTGATCTTTTCCTTCGGATTGGGCGGCATGGGGATCGGCCCCCACACGCCCATCCCGCCCTTTCGCACCTTTTCGGCCAGCAGCTCGGCGGCCTTGGGATTGCCCTTGTACTTGGCGGATACATCCTTGTAGGCCGGGCCCACCAGCTTCTTGTCGACCTGGTGGCAGGCATTGCAGGTCGCCTTGGTCATCAGCTCTCCGGCCGATTTGGCGTCAAGCGCCTGCGCCTGCACGGCGCCCGCACCGAGCAGAAGTCCCAGGGCGGAAAGGAGGATCGGGATACGCGTCTTCATGAACAGCTCCTAGTAGATGTCGTGCTGCGTGTTGTGCACGTTGAAGTGGCCGGTGGGCGTGATCAGGCGCGGGTCCTTGATCACGGCCTTGAGCTTGAGTGTTTTGTCATCGACGATCACCAGCGCCGACTGCTGGTTTTTGGCGCTCCACACGCTGAACCACACCTCGTCGCCGGCCTTGTTGAATTCCGGCTGCACGACGCGCTTGGCGCCCTCGGTCACGCCGGCCCATTCGGCGATCGGCAACACCGTGAAGCCCTTGTCCAGGTTCTTGATGTCGTACACCGCCACGGTCTGGCTGATCTTCGGATCCGGATTGAGCGGCGTGTCCACATACAGGTGCGCGGACTTCGGATGCGTCTTGAGGAACAGCGAGCCGCCGCCCTGGCCCTTGATCTGCGCCACCATCTTCCAGGCGTACTCCTTGTGCTTCACTGGGTCCGTGCCGATGAGCGCGATGGTTTCATCGCCCAGGTGGCCGGTGGCCCACACCGGTCCGAACTTCGGATGCACGAAGTTGGC
>CAZTYC010000316.1:0-2814 GCA_964617435.1 uncultured Burkholderiales bacterium | reverse complement strand
AGCGCGATCGGGCCCATGTCGCGGACATGCCCGGGCAATTCACGCAGGGCGCGCGGCGCCAGAAGGCATCCGGCCGTCACCGCGACCGCGTAAGCCGCCAGCGTGGACAGCGCGGGGCCGAGCCCGGCCTGCTCCATCAGGCGGAACGGATACCACGCGACGCCCCACGTCGTGGCGCCCATCAAGAGGCAGGCAACGGCAAACGGGTGTCGGGAATTCACGAAGGAGTCTGCACGCGGCGCAGGGTGGGGAATGGCAGGTGCCGGTCGCTATAATCGAACGCGAGGCCGCACACCGGCAAAGCGCGCGATTCTACCCCCAATGCCCCCCTCCCTTTCCTTCACCGGCGAACGATTCGTGCCTGGCGATCCGGCCGCCGTCGGCGAGATGTGGACCGAGCATTGGCACCGCTATCACTTCGTGCTGCCCTGGGTCGCCGGCCGGCGCGTGCTCGATGTGGCATGCGGCGCGGGCTATGGCAGCGCGCTGATGGCGCGCACCGCGGCGGCCGTGACCGGCGTGGACATCTCGGCCGATGCGGTCGCCCATGCGCGCGCCACGTACGCGGGAATCGCGAACCTCGACTTCACCGAGGCCTCCTGCACCGGGCTGCCGTTCGCGGAGGCGGCCTTCGATTGCGTGGTGTCCTTCGAGACGCTCGAGCACATCCGCGAGCAACCGGAGTTCATGGCGGAAGTGCGCCGGGTGCTGACGCCCGGGGGCCTGTTCCTGGTCTCCACGCCGAACAAGGCCGAATACAGTGACAAGCGCGGATACGCCAATGCGTTTCACGTGAAGGAACTCTACCGCGCGGAATTCGACGCCCTGCTCGGCACCCGGTTCGCGCACCGGCGCTGGCTTTCGCAACGCAACGCGTTTGTCTCGCTGATTGAGGAAGAAGCGGTGGTGGCGATGGCGGGCGAGTCGCAAGTGGTGGCCCAGGCCGCCCCGGAAACCGCGGCCGCGAAGCTTCCCGCCTTGTATTACCTGGTCGTGGCCGGCAATGAAGCAGAATCCGTCCAAGCGCTGGCACCACGATTGTCGGTGTTCTGCGATGCCGAGGAATGGGCCATGAACGATCACCGCGCCTGTTATCGCGGACTGCAGCACTATCACCAGCGTACGCTGGAGCTCGAAGCCGAGCTGGCTGCTTTGCGCCAGGCCGCCCCGATTCCGGCACCCGCTACGCCAGCCGTCGGCAACCCGAATCCGTCCACAACGGCCGGCGCGCAGGATTCCGCGCTGGCACGGTTCATCAAGAAACTTTCCAACTGAGCCCCTCATGAACATGGAGCACCTGAAGTCCCTCATTGACGCCGCCTGGGAGAATCGCGCGGTGTTGACCCCGCTGACCCACCTGCGGGACAGCGAACTCGGCCAGGCGGTGGACGACGTGATCGACGCGCTCGACCGCGGCAGCCTTCGCGTGGCGGAAAAAACCGGCGGCGAGTGGGTCGTCCACCAGTGGGTCAAGAAGGCGGTGTTGCTGTCGTTCCGCCTCACGCCGAACACGCTCATGCACGAGGCCGCGCCGGGCGGCCGGGACGCCAACATGGCGCGCTACTTCGACAAGGTGCCCACCAAGTTTGCCGGCTACACCGCGGCCGATTTCGAGGCCGGCGGCTTCCGTGTGGTGCCGCCCGCCGTGGCGCGCCGCGGTTCGTTCATCGGCAAGGGCGCGGTGCTGATGCCGTCCTACGTGAACATCGGCGCGCACGTCGGCGAAGGCGCGATGGTGGACACCTGGGCCACGGTGGGGTCCTGCGCGCAGATCGGTAAAAACGTGCACCTGTCCGGCGGCGTGGGCATCGGCGGCGTGCTCGAACCGCTGCAGGCCAACCCGACCATCATCGAGGACAACTGCTTCATCGGCGCACGCTCGGAGATCGTCGAGGGCGTCATCGTGGGCGAGGGCTCGGTGGTTTCGATGGGCGTGTTCATCGGCCAGTCGACGCGCATCTTTGACCGCGCCACCGGGGAAATCACCTATGGCCGGGTGCCGCCCTACTCGGTCGTGGTGGCGGGCAGCCTGCCGTCCGCCGATGGGCGGTATAGTTTGAACTGCGCGGTCATCGTCAAGAGGGTGGACGCGCAGACGCGATCGAAGACCGCGATCAACGAATTGTTGCGCGACTAGCCAGCCGGGAGATCCACGATGTCGATGCTATTGAAGCTCTTCGAATTGATGGCGCAGAAGAACGCGTCGGACATTTTCATCTCGGCGGGCGCGCCCATCACCATCAAGATCAACGGCACGGCCGGGCCGGTCAACCCGCAGATCCTCTCCGGCGAGGACACCCGCAAGCTGTTCTACGACGTGCTGACCCCCGCGCAGATCGAGCGCTTCGAAAAGGAGCTCGAGCTCAACCTGTCGCGCCCGATCGAGAACATCGGCAACTTCCGCATCAACATGATGTACCAGAAGGGCAGCGTGGCGGGCGTGGTGCGCTACATCAACAGCAACATCCCGCCGCTCGATTCCCTGCAGGTGCCCAACGTGCTCAAGCAGGTGGTGATGGAGAAGCGCGGGCTGATCCTGGTGGTGGGCGCCACCGGCTCCGGCAAGTCCACCACGCTGTCGGCAATGCTCGATTTCCGCAACCAGATGAAATCCGGGCACATCCTGACCTTCGAGGATCCGATCGAATTCATCTTCAAGTCGAAGAAATCGATCGTCAACCAGCGCGAGATCGGCAACGACTCCCACAGCTTCCAGGAAGCCATGCGCAACGCCATGCGGCAGGCGCCGGACGCGATCCTGGTCGGCGAAATCCGCGACATCGAGACCATGAAGAGCGCGATGATGTACTCGCT
>CAZTYC010000315.1:0-2838 GCA_964617435.1 uncultured Burkholderiales bacterium | reverse complement strand
AGAATCCATCCTTGGCGACGAATTCAACCTCGTACGTGCCGTCCCACATCCACATCGGCAGGTAGGTTCCGCCGTATACGTCCGGGCCGAATTGCGTGGCGCGGAAATCCTTCACGCCTGCGTCGATGTTGCCCGCCGGGGGACGACCCCACAACACAAAAGGTTTGGCGTGGGTCCGGAACGCGGAGTCCGGCCGGAAATGCGCGGCACGGCAGGCCTCAAACGCCTTTTGGTCATCCACGGCCTTCACCGGACACTTGGCGGCGAATTCGCCGATCAGTGTGGCCGCAATGGCCTTGACCTTGTCCAGGTCTTCTTTCTTGAACTCGTAAGGCGGTGCCGCTTGCGCGAATGCGGATCCTTGCGCAAAGGCCAGCAACATAAGTGCCATGGAAAAAAGGGATTTCATGGGTCTACCCGATCATTCAAGAAAGAATGACATTTTACTCCCCGGGAACTTACGCGCCGATCACGAAATACATCGCCGCACCGATTGCGACCCCTGCCATCGCGAGTGTCACGAAGGACGCCGCGTGCAGCCAGTACCCCTGCGGGATTTCGTTGGGACGCAACTCCAGGACCACGCGCCGATATTGCCGGACGGCCATCATGGAAGTGATCACGGCCAGCGTCATAAGCGCAACGCCCAGCCACAGCGAAAAGGCGCGATCAGCCGGCGTCAGGTGCGCGCCGGTCACCATGCGCAAGAACAGACCGAAGCGCTCGACGACAAATCCAAACGCCATTAATCCCAGCGAGGTGCGTTGCCATGCCAGCAGCGTGCGTTCCGCCGCAAACAGGACGCGTGGATCATCAAGGCTTGACATGCCGGTGCTCCCAAGTACGTTGCAGGATGGCGCCCACTGCCGCGGAGGCGAGCAGGACCCAGGCGGTGACGTCCAGCGCGCCGGCGCGCGTGAGCGCCGGGCCGGGGCAATACCCGGACCACGCCCACCCCGCGCCGAACAGCACGGCGCCGATGATCAGCCGCGCATCGATGGCTGTGGATGTGGGCCACAAGAACTTCGGGGCCAGCATCGGGACCGCGCGGCCGTGCGTCATGCGATAAAGCAATGCGGTCACGAGCATGGCAGCGGCAAGGACTCCGATCAACTGGGGCCGCCAGTTTCCGAAGATATCCAGAAAGCCGCGTACATTGGACGGATCGGTCATGCCGGAGACGATCAGTCCACCGGCAAACAGCGCCCCCAGGGCGAACATTGAAACGAGACGCATCATGGCGAGACTCCCATCACACGCAGCAAGGCCGTCACGATCATTCCCGTGGCAACGAACGTCAGCACCGCGACCAGAGAGCGCATGCTCAATCGCGCCAGGCCACAGACGCCGTGCCCCGAGGTGCAACCGCTGCCCATGCGCGTCCCGGCGCCAATGAGCAGGCCCGCCCCGATGGCGGTGATCAGCCCCGTGCCCGCTTGATCAAGCGGGGGCAGGAGGCCGGTCATACGCGCCACCAGGCCGGTGGCAAGCATGCCGCCGAGAAATGCCCAGCGCCACGACTCGCGCGACCCCGGACCCGGCTCGATCGCGTTATTAAAGATGCCGGAGATGCCCGCGATTCGGCCATGCAACATCATCAGGCCGCCGCTGGCGAGGCCAATCATCGCGCCGCCTGCGATCGCGCGCGACCAGGATTGCAGCACCAGGCTCATGCGGCACCTCCGGCTTGGGCCGCCATGATCTGCGACTGGCGGCCACCGGTGATGTTGATGGCATTGGGCACGCCGGCTCCCCGCAAGGCTGCCGCCGTGATCAGCGACCGGCGGCCCGAGCGGCACAGAAGAAACAACCTGCGGTGCTGCTGTGCGAGCGACGTCAAGCGATCCAGGTCGTTGCGATCCACGATAACGGCATACGGGACCTTGTCGGCGAGGGCATCTGCGGGATCGCGCAAGTCCGCCAACGCATCGGCATGCGGATCGAACGTGGCATCAAACGCGGCGGCCGCGATCATGTTCGGCGCATCGGCCCCGGGAGCCAACGCTCCTCCGAGGCGATTGGCCGGCACCGCCTGCGCAAGGCGCGCCGGTGGCGCGAGCCCCAGGTGGGCCATGATGTCCGCGAACGCTTCCCTGCTCTTCCCGGCAAGGCGCGGATTGCAACGCTTTTCATGGCCGATGGTGCTGGAGGCGCGCCCCTTGTAGTCGTGCCCCGGCCACACGCGCGTCGAATCCGGCAACGTGAACAGGCGCGTGGTGATGCTGTCGTAAAGCGCGGCGGCATCGCCTTCCTGGAAATCGGTGCGCCCGCATCCTTCGATCAACAGGCTGTCGCCCGTGAACAAGTCGTCGCCAAACCGGAAACTCATGCTACCCGGCGTGTGGCCCGGCGTGGCAATCACGTCGATGAATTGGTTTCCCAGCGGCAGCTTTTGGCCATCGGTCAGTTCCATGTCGTGGCCGGTCGACCGGCAGGCTGCGCCGACGGCGGTGCAACCCCCGATTGCCGCTTTCAGCGCATTGGCGCCGGTCTCATGGTCGGCATGCACGTGCGTGTCGAGAATCCAGCGCAACGTAAGGCCGTGACGGGTGAGTTCCGCGGCGTCACGGGCCTCGCGGCCGAGGACGGGATCGACAATTGCCGCTTCACGCGAAACGTCGTCCGCCAGGATGTAGGTGTAGGTCGAAGATTCGGGTTCAAACAGTTGGATGATCATGCGAGCCTCCTTCTTTGAATCCCGGCATTGTCCGGAGATCGCCGGACGCTGTCTGTGACAATCGTTACAAATCCGCCACGCGCCCTTCCGCCAGCGCGTCGAGCGCTGCGATGTCCGTCACTTCGATGAATTCGCGCGATTGGGCGACCCAACCGCGGTCG
>CAZTYC010000314.1:0-2839 GCA_964617435.1 uncultured Burkholderiales bacterium | reverse complement strand
CGTCCGCTGAACCGCGCCATCTCCACCACAAAACGCGATGGGGTCACGGTGCCATCCATGTCCAACAGCAGCACTCGATGCCGCTGCCGCCGCTTGGTCAACACGTAGTCCAGTTCGGCCGAGGCCTGCCGCTGCGTCTCGTACATCGCCACGATTTGCTCGACGTTGAGCCGGCCCATTGCGCGTGCACGGGAATAGATGACGCGTGCGACTTCGTTCGCCATGAGCGTCAGGTCCAGCAGGGACTGGCTGTCGTGTTCCAGAGAGCCAATGTCGATTTCCGCCAACCGCGCGCCCATGCGGTGCGAGTCCAGCATCAGTCCGATATCCACGCCGTAGCCCGGTTCAAAACGGATGTTGCTCAGCAAGTTCTTTCGCGCGGCGATCACGCCACCCAAGGGCTGCGCAAAGTGTGCAAGCTCCGGAAAGAACACCTTGAGCATCGGCTTCGCGGTCAATTCCGTAACGCGACCACCGCTTCGTCCAAAGCGCGCCTTCACAAAGTCTGCTTCGTCCTGGACCAGTGGGCCGATCAGGTCCGAGATGATGCCGTCGCGCAAGCCGGCGAGGTCACCGTCCAAAAAGACCAGCAGGTCATTCGCAGCCGCTTGAACGCCGTCGTACATGGAGGCGCCCTTCCCCAGCATGCTGCTGGTCACCACCCTCGCCCCAGCCGCGGTCGCAAGGCTTGCCGTGTCGTCAATCGAACTGTCGTCGATCACCACGACCTCGGCGGTGGCCGGGTCGCTGCGCGCAAACTTGACGACATCCGCAATGCGCCGCGCTTCGTTCAGCGCCGGAATAATGACGCTGACGCATGGATTGATTGCTCCATCCATGTCTACCTCCGATCCACTTGCTTGCCTCTGAGTGCCGAGTCTAACCCGTCAAGACCCTGAATTCCTCAGGAAATACCCTCAAGCAATCAAAGGGGAAGTACGCCGCGATAGCCCTGCACTGGATTCAGGATTCAACCTTTGGACCCGCATTCCAAAAAGGCCGCGCCAGGTTCAAACCGGGATTCGAAATCTCAGTCCTGGTTTGCTGCCATATTGCGGAGGCTTGATGAAATGTTCAACCAGCACGCCGCCACATTTTTCAATGACGCGCTGTGAGCCAAGATTTGCCGGATCGGTCGTGAGTTCGATGTAAGGCAGGCCCTGGTGGCGCGCGTGCGGCAAAAGCTGCCGAAGCGCCGATGCCGCATAGCCCCGCCCCTGTTTCCACGGCACCACGGCATATCCGGCGTGACCCAGCACATGACTTGGCAGTGCTGCCGTTCCCTTTTGCCAGCGCAGATTGATCATGCCGCAAAAATCACCATCCCAAATCCAGAAGCAAAGCCACGGCAAGCGCGGCACCTGTGAACCATCAGGCAGGGTGACAACGCCACGTCCCCCCTCGGGTTCGTGCAAGCTCGACACAAAGGCCTGTGGATCCGCGGCAATCCGCTGCAATTCCTCCTTAGACGCCACCGCGGCTCGGATGGTGTCGGAGGACCAACCCGTGCGCAGCGCGGCCTCATAGGCCGGCAGGTGCGCCAAGTCCGGCACGACCAACGTCATTTGCGAATCGCCGGTCTTCCACGGCGGCGCGATTGGAGCGCCCTGACCGTTTGCGGCGTCCGCTGTTGCGAGCATCAAATGAAACCCGCGCCGCAAGCCGATCGCCCGAAAGCCGCAACGCTCGTACATCTTGCGCGCCGGGTTCTGCGGATGCACCGTCAATGCCACTTGCCGGATGCCTTCAGCAAAGGCACGCTTCAATGTTTCCCGCATCAGCAACTCGCCAATGCCTTTGCGTTGGTGGCCAGGTTCCAGCGCAATGCCCAGTTGCGGCGTCGCGGCATCCACAGACGCGAGCCCCGTCCCCACGGGAAGCGTGCGCATCCAGCACGCGCCGACATCCGTGCCGTCCACCTGTGCCACCACGCCGAGGTCATCAGGTTTTCCCCAGGACTCTGCATAGATGCGAACCGGCGGAGACTGCAACACTTCGATCGGCCGCAAAGGCGCCGGCGGCGGGTCCCACAACGCAACGTGCAGCCAATGCCAAAGCACGTCTTGGTCACTGGATTGAAGGGTTCGGAAATTCAGGGCATTCATGGACGAAACAGATTCAGGATTTGCAGGGTCGCCATTTTGCCTGCAAGCAGCCGATGACCTTGACCTCAGCTTCGTGGCTGGCGTTGCAATTGCACCGGGTCGTAGAAAAATTTCTCGGCCACAATTTTCTCGCCTTCCCACTGCTGCCAGGCAACCTCTTCCAATGTCATGCAGGTGCCGTCGGGATAATCGAACTCGAACGCCCAGCGAATGGCGACGTGGTCGCCGTTCACCAGAAACGGACGGATGCAGCGGGACCGAACCGCGCTCGCGCGTGCAAGCGCAGCACGTTCATTGGCCACGAGTTTGTCCCGGCCCTTCCGCGGCAGGTGATTGTTTTCCTGCATGGAAGCGTCTTCCGCATAAAAGCGTTCAATCGCCTCCACATGCGAGTTGGCTTCGACCGTGGCCACGAAGGCCTCCAGCGTAGGGAGCGTGGGCATGGATGACCCCTCGGATCGGCAAAGTCCGCAGCATACCGGAAGGCCTTGGCACCGCCGGAGAGTTGTTGGCTCGCAAAACGAAAAAGTCCAAGACTGGTGCGGCGGCGGGGGCCATTTTGCCCCAAACACCGCGCCAGTCCTGGACTTTGATCACTATGCGCCGTGTTTTCCCATCAGGAAAACACGGCGCAAATCGGTTGAAAGATTACTGTTCGCGACGCGTGCCGTTGTTCGACTTGCCCTTGCCAAACGTCTGGCTTGCAGGTTTCCAGCCGCCCTGGAAATGTCCGC
>CAZTYC010000313.1:0-2847 GCA_964617435.1 uncultured Burkholderiales bacterium | reverse complement strand
ATGAAATACAGCCAGACGCCGATCAGCAGCAGCATCGGGAACCAGGAGATGAAGACCTGCATCAGGAACGATTGTTCTTCCGGCGGCTTGGCTTCGATCTTGACGCCCGACTTGAGCAGGTCGTCCCAGGTGAAGATGTTGCCGGGCAGCTGGACGGTGTAGCTCTTGTCGTCGCGCGTGAACGCCTTGACGGTGCGCGGCCCTTCCTCGCGGACCTTGACGATGTTGCCGGCCTTGGCCTCCTGCATCATCGTGGAGTAGTCCATGGGATCCTTCCCCGCGCCACGACCCTGCATCTGCATGAACACCATCATCAGCACCACGCCGATGACGAGCCAGATTGCAATTTGCTTTACAAGATTGTTCACAGACAGCTTTCCAATTGATGCCCCCGTCCCGGGGCGAAAAATGAGCGTTGATGCTACCGGAAACGCAACCGGCGCGTGAGCGGAATCACCCTATGCGCCCTTCAGGTCCCTGCCCAGCAGATAGGTCTCGCGGCTTTCGTCCCTCGATGCATCGGGCTTTTTGGCCGATACCGTCTTGAACTTGGACCGCAGGTCCTTGACGTACGCCTCAAACCCCACGCCTTGAAACACCTTGACCAGAAAAACCCCGTTCGGTTTCAGGAACTTGACTGCAAAATCCGCCGCCAGGTCCGCCAACTCGTAAAGATTGGCCTGATCGGTGTACACCACCCCGGTCAGATTGGGGGCCATGTCGGAAATCACAAGGTCCACCTTGGCCTTTTCCCCGCCGATGGCGTCGATGACGGCCTGCAGTCCTTCGGGGGCGGAAAAGTCGCCCTTGATGAAGTTCACGCCGGGCACGGGAATCATGTCGAGCAGATCGATGGCGACCACCTTGCCGCGCGACCCGACCTTCTTCATGGACCATTGCGACCATCCCCCGGGCGCTGAACCCAGGTCGATGACGGTCATCCCCGGTTTGAGCAGGCGCTCGGTGGCATCGATTTCGGACAGTTTGTAGACCGCGCGCGAGCGGAATCCCTCGTCCTTGGATTTCTTGACGAACGGATCGGACAAGTGGCGTTTGACCCAATCTCGGCTGTTTTTGGGGCGGGCGTTGGCCATGGAAGCGGCAAACCTATAATGCGGGGATGAAACTCACATTATCTCCCAGCGAGCGCCGCGCCCTGCGTGCCCGCGCCCACGCCCTGGAGCCGGTGGTCATGATCGGCGACCAGGGATTGACCAGCGCCGTCATCCGCGAGGCCGAGCGCAGCCTGAAAGCCCACGAACTGATCAAGATCCGCGCCGCCGGCGAGCGCGAGGACCGCGCCCAATGGCTGGAGGAACTCGCCAACGCGCTCAACGCCGCGCCCGTCCAGCATATCGGCAAGATGCTGGTGCTCTGGCGCGAAAATCCCGACCTGGCCAAGGCCCGCGCCAAGGCGCTGCAGCCGCCTCCGAAAAAGAAGACCCCGCGCCTGACCCGTCAGCAGGAAGAAGCGATGGCGTCGAAGGGGTCGGTTTCGAGAACGATCAAGCGCCGGAAGAAAACGACTTAGACGCGAACGCCACGCCCGCCCCTGCCGATCAATGGCGTGGGGTCGACTCCGGCGCAGTGCCTTCAGAGTTCTCCAACGCATCGCGCCAACCAAACTGGGGCTGGAATCCCAGAAGCGCGCCGGCCTTGGCCGGGACGTATACGCGATCAATGCGAAGGGGCAGCCGCCAGCCGTGACGCCGGAACTCATCCGCGAGCTCCGGCATTCGCGTCTCCAACAGTCCGGGCGCATCGCGCCACAAAGCCTCGCAATCACTTTCCTGGAATGGCGTTGCCCCGGAAATATTGAACACTTCAAACGCGTCCAACGATGTGTTCAGGGCCCGGTCGAACGCTTGGCCGACGTCGCGCGCATCGATGCCGCGATGCAATCGATAAACGGCCATCAAAGGCAAGGGTTCGGGAAAGCAGCGCGAGAACCGCAGGGCCGTGGTCCTGAAGGACGGTGAAAACGCCGCGCGGCACAGCGCCTCCGCCGCGAGCTTGGTTTGATCGTAAATGTCCTCGGGTTGCGGCTCAAGCGCCTCCATCACCCAGGCCGCGCGGCCTGTGCGCGCGGCGGTGCGCATGGCGCCGCCGTAGACCGACGTGCTGCTGGCCAGCAGGAAGCGCTGCACCCCGGCAGCCCGCGCCGCCTCCAGCAGGCGTTCGGTGGCATTGACGTTCAATTCGACAAACGCCGCGCGCGAATGGGTCTCGCGATGCGGCGCATGTAGTGCCGCAAAGTGCACGACGGCCTGCACGCCCTCCAGATACGGGCGCCAATCGCGGATCGCGGCGATGTCGGCCAGGTGATGCGTCTGCGCGCCAACCGCCAGATCCACGCCGCACACCTGGTGGAACCGCGACAAGTGCGCCGCCACCTTGGCCCCGGTCTTGGGCCCGGAGGAGCCGGTCATCAGGATGCGCATGGCGGCCGGGCTGAAAGCCAAACTCAAGCGCTGGCGCGGCGTTCCAGCACAAAATGGCTGTAACGCCGCGCCAGTATTGGACTTTTACACGTAGCGCACATCCACGATCTCGTATTCCTTGCTGCCGCCGGGCGTGCGCACATCCACCACGTCGCCCGCCGATTTGCCGATGAGGCCGCGCGCAATGGGCGACGAAAACGACAGCTTGCCGACCTTGATGTCGGCCTCGTCCTCGCCGACGATCTGGTAGGTCATCGCCTCGCCGGAATCGCAGTCCTCCAAATCCACGGTCACGCCGAACACGACGCGGCCGTCCTCCTCCAGGCGCTTGGGATCGATGATCTGCGCGCTGGACAGCTTGGCCTCGAGTTCAATGATGCGGCCCTCGATGAAGCCCTGCTTTTCC
>CAZTYC010000312.1:0-2894 GCA_964617435.1 uncultured Burkholderiales bacterium | reverse complement strand
GGGCCTGCATACTCGCGCTTCATACATTTCGGAGGGAGGCGTCGTGAAGCGCGTGACCGGCATTGGCGGCATCTTTTTCAAGGCCAAGGACGCCGCGGCCTTGCAGGACTGGTACAGGAAGCACCTGGGCGTCGACGTCCAGCCCTGGGGAGGCGCCGCCTTCAACTGGGTGGATGACAACGGCAAGCCGGTGGGTGGAACCACGGCCTGGCTCATCAACCCGCATGACAGCGACCACTTTGCGCCCAGCACGGCGCCGTTCATGGTCAATTACCGGGTGGCGGATCTCCACGCCTTGCTGAAGGCCTTGCGCGAGGAAGGCTGCAACGTGCTCGACAAGGTGGACGAGTCCGAATACGGCAAGTTCGGCTGGGTCATGGACCCGGAAGGCAACAAGGTGGAACTGTGGCAGCCGCCGGAA
Organism: uncultured Burkholderiales bacterium; assembly: GCA_964617435.1. Taxonomy (GTDB): domain Bacteria; phylum Pseudomonadota; class Gammaproteobacteria; order Burkholderiales; family Usitatibacteraceae; genus UKL13-2. The sequence goes on along the minus strand of CAZTYC010000312.1, from coordinate 2,473 downwards.
GGCCAGTGACGCGCGCCGGACGGCCCACCCCTCCGATGAGCGCCGCGCGCTTTCCGCTGGAAGGCGGCTGCGACTGCGGCGCGGTCCGCTATCGGATGCACACCGCGCCGCTGGTCGTGCATTGTTGCCATTGCCGCTGGTGCCAGCGCGAATCCGGCGCCTCGTTCGCCCTGAATGCGATGATCGAATCGAACCGGCTGGAAAACCTGGGGTCCCTGCCGGAACTCGTGCACACCCCGTCGGAAAGCGGCAAGGGCCAGCAGATCGCGCGCTGCCCGGTATGCCGCGTGGCCGTCTGGAGCCATTACGCGGGCAGCGGACCGCTGGTGTCGTTCGTGCGGGTGGGCACGCTCGATGATCCGGACGCGCTGCCACCGGACATTCACATCTTCACGCGCTCCAGGCAGCCCTGGCTCTCCCTTCCGCCCGCCGCGCGCGCCGTGGAGGAGTACTACAAGGCGGAGGACGTCTGGACTGCGGAAAGCCTGGAACGGCGCGCGGCCTTGAAACCCGCCATCGAGGCGTGGCGCGCGGGGCAAGCAACGAAAGGCTGAGCCGCCGCGCACCAGGCGGCGGCGTGGGCCATCAGGCTGCAGCTGCGGCGCGCGTGTTGAGCGTGGCGGAAACCGGCACGCCGCGGGACAGCGTTTGCAGCACCACGCAATAGCGTTCGGTCATGGAGATGAGCCGCTCCAGATCCTCGGCGGGCGCATCGGAATCGATGTCAAAGATCAGCCGGATGGCGGAAAACCCGACCGGCGCCGCCTTGTCCACGCCCAGTGTGCCGCGAAAATCGAGGTCGCCCTCGACGCGCACCGCCGCGTCGTGCAAACGGATGCCGAGCGCGGTGGCCACCGCCGCCAGCGTGACGCCGGCGCAACCGGCCAGCGCCTCGAGCAGCATGTCCCCCGAGCAGGCCAGCGTGCCATCGCCGCCGGCCGCCGGATGCAGGCCCGCCGGCGCATTGCCGGCATGCGTGGGCACGTCGCAGGTCAGCGCCGGTTGCCGGACCCGCCCGGAGGCTTCCAGCACCCATTGCGCCGCGCGTGGATCCTCGCGGTATTTCGCTTTCAGCGGCGCTTGCAACTGTTTCAGGAGTTCGGCGGTCACGGCGGTCATGGGCTTGGGCTCTGCGATTGAAGGGCGCGCAGGATTTCCTGGCGTTGCTGGTGGCGCGCCAGCGGTTGGGCGGAGGGAGAGAAGCTCAGCGCCACGCTGGACGCCGCCTCAGGGTGACGCGGAGCCAGCACGATCACGCGCTGCGCCAGATCCAGCGCCTCGTCTGGGTCGTGGGTCACGAACAGCGTCACGGTGCGGTGTTCGCGCGTCAAGGTGCGCGTGAGCTGGTGAAGCTTCTTGCGCGTCACCACGTCCAGCGCGGAAAAGGGTTCATCCATCAGCAGCACGGCCGGTTCGCGCACCAGCGCCCGGGCGATCGCCACGCGCTGTGCCATGCCGCCGGACAGCGCTTTCGGATGCAGATTTGCCGCATGCGCGAGGCCGACTTCGCCCAGCGCCGCATCGGTCCGCGCTTTGGCATCCGGTGTCTCCATGCCGAACGCGACGTTGTCGCGCACCGTGAGCCACGGCAGCAGGCGCGGTTCCTGGAACACCATGCCGATCGGGCGGCCGCGGTCGGGCAATTCAATGGCGCCTGAATAGTCGGTGTCCAGCCCGTTGATCAGCTTGAGCAGCGTGCTCTTGCCGCAGCCGGACGCGCCTAGCAGGGCGGTGATTTCGCCGGGCGCGGCGTCGATGTGAATGTCCTCGAGGATGCGGCGGCCGGCAATGTGCTTGTCGGCCAGGCGGATCGCCAGGGGTGAGGCGGAGGCGCTCATGGCCGGCCTCCTGCCGGATCGATGTCGCGCCAGCCGAGCCAACGGGCTTCCACCGCGGCCAGCAGCGAATCGGTGATCTTGCCCAGCAGCGCCAGGGTGATGATCGACACCAGCACCAGGTCCGCGCGCCCGGTCTCGCGGCCGTCGGTGAGCAGGTAGCCCAGGCCCGACGTGGCGGCGATCAACTCCGCGGCCACCAGGAACATCCAGCCGAGTCCTGCGCTGGTCCGGATGCCTGTAAAGATCGCGGGCAGGGCTGCCGGCAGGTAGATGCGGCGGACGAGGTCCACACGTGAAAGCTTGAGCTGGCGGCCCACCTCGATGAGCTTGCGATCCACATTCTTGAACCCGCTGACGGTGGACAGGTAGGCGGGGAAAAACGTGCCGATGGCGATCAGCGCGATCTTGGGCGCCGTGTCGATCCCCAGCCAGAGCAGCAACAGGGGAACCCACGCCAGCGAGGGCACCGCGCGCAGGCCTTGCAAGCTTGGGTCGATCATCCGTTCGATGAACCGGCTTTGCGCGACGATCGCGCCCAGCAACAGGGCCAGCGCCACCCCCAGCGCAAATCCGGCACCCACGCGGGCGCTGGAGACGCCGATATGCCGGAACAGGTCGCCGCTGGCGGCGAGGTC
>CAZTYC010000311.1:0-2908 GCA_964617435.1 uncultured Burkholderiales bacterium | reverse complement strand
CTGCCGCCGGTCATCACCGGCAGCCACATCGACACCCAGCCCACCGGCGGCAAGTTCGACGGCAACTACGGCGTGCTGGCCGGCATCGAGGTGGTGCGCACCCTGAATGACCACGGCATCGAGACCGAGGCGCCCATCGAAGTCGCGTTCTGGACCAACGAGGAAGGCTCGCGCTTCGTGCCGGTGATGATGGGCTCGGGCGTGTTCGCCAAGGCCTTCACCCTGGATCACGCCTACGCGGCCAAGGACACCGAGGGCAAGACGGTGAAGGGCGAGCTCGAGCGCATCGGCTACATCGGCCCCGAGGAGCCGGGCAACCACCCCATCGGCACCTACTTCGAAACACACATCGAGCAGGGCCCGGTGCTGGAGGACAACGACAAGACCATCGGCGTGGTCACCGGCGTGCTCGGCATCCGCTGGTACGACTGCACCGTGCACGGCATGGAAGCGCACGCCGGGCCGACCCCCATGGCGCTCCGGAAAGACGCGCTGCAGGTCGCCACGGGCATCATGCAGGAAGTGGTGGCCATCGCGCACCGCTATCCGCCGCACGGCCGCGGCACGGTCGGCATGGTGCACGTGCACCCGAACAGCCGCAATGTCATCCCCGGCCGCGTGAAGTTCTCCATCGACCTTCGCAACGCGACGGACGAGTTGTGCAACCAGATGGACAACGACATTCGCGCGGCCGTGGCCAAGGCGGCCAAGGACAGCGGACTCCTGATCGATATCGAGCTGGTGTCCAACTATCCCGCACAGCCGTTCAACCCCGATTGCATCGCCGCGGTCGGCAAGGCGGCGGAAAAACTCGGCTACTCCAACATGCCTGCCGTCTCCGGCGCCGGGCACGACGCGGTGTACATGGCACGCCTCGCCCCGGCCGGCATGATCTTCATCCCCTGCAAGGACGGCATCAGCCACAACGAGATCGAGGACGCCAAGCCCGAGCACATCACGGCGGGGTGCAACGTGCTATTGCATGCGATGCTGGAGCGGGCGGGGGTGGTGTAGCGGTATCGATTTCTTCGCTAAAAGGTAGTAATTCTTCCCGCCGCCAGTGTAGTCACTCTCTGCTTGGAAAGCAGTACAACAAGCCAGCTTGATGCATCCCAAGCTGCGACCGTCTGGCCCGACGCAAGGTTGCCTCGGAACGCATCGTTGCTGTTGAAGTTTCGTTCGTATAAAAACGTCAGCATGTCACCGCGCGCCGATACGGGATTGCCAAACCCGCTCTTCAATTGCTGAGTATTTGTACCCAGCCAAACTCCATTGTTGATGTTGGCGCGTCGAAATCTTGCCGGCAACTCCGGGCAGCCGGTCGAACTGCCTCCTTTCACATCAATTGTTTGCGCAATCACCTCAGTTACAAAATGCTCCGGCCCACCCATTTCGCCGGACGCAATGATCCAGACTCTATAAGGGTTGGAGGCCTTTGAAGCCGTGTAGCAAAGCCAATAGATGCTCTCACCTCCATCACCTTGTTGCTCAATCTCCCCTTTTCCAATCTCTGCGACGACCTTGCTGAGCGTGGTTTTTTCAAGAGTCACTCGATAGGTACCAAGGCGAAGGAAAGAGACGGGATCCGTTTTGGTGGCCACAGGGGTACCACCAAAGTCATAAGCAATTGTGGGTGGCGGAACGGATTCGCAATGTGCGGCAAAACTAAAGACTGCTGAAAAAACTCCGACCAGCACCACGTTGAACTTTGCAATTGCCGCGCAAAAACTCACGAAGTTTCCCCGCATATTGAAGAATTCCAAACAAGTAGACTACAGCGCGCCAAAAACATCACGGCTTGCTGTTGTTGTTATGTCAAAGTCGAAGCAACCCGAATACTGCGCTCGGCTCAATCTCGCTTACTCAACCCTTCAATCACCAACCGCGTCACCACCTTCTCCGCCGCCGCAAAGTCCTTGTCCTCCAGCTTGGCTTTGCCCAGCAACAACGCAAACTGCGGCGCCAGGTCGGCATAGGCCTGGGTGACGGACCAGATGAGGAACATGAGGTGGGTGAAGTCGATGCGCTCGATTCGGCCCTCGCGCGCCCACTTGTCGAGGGTCTTCAGGTCCTCGCGCAGCATGGGGGCGACGCGCTGCTCGATGACGTCGGCGTAGCGCGGCGCGCCGGCGGCGACTTCGCGGGTGAACACCTGTGAGCCGGCCGGATGCTCACGGGAGAACTTCAGTTTCGCGGCGATGTAGGCCGACAGCGCCTCCTGCGGGTCGCTGCTGACCGACATCGCACGCATGGATTCCAGCCAGCGGTCCATCACGCCATCGAGCACCTGGCGATAAAGCGCGTCCTTGCTCGGGAAGTAGTACAGCAGGTTGTGGCGGCTGATGCCGGCCTCGGCTGCAATGGACTCCAGCGCCACGCCTTCGAAGCCGAAGCGCGCGAACAGCGGTTCGGCTGCGGCGAGGATGGCTTGCGCCTTGGGGGATGGGGCCGCGTTGACGGTTTGCTTGGCGACGGATGTCCGCGTGGATCTTTGCGCCATCTTCGCGTCATTGGGACGGCTGGAGCGGCGCTGCGCGGCGGGTTTGGCGGATTTTGCGGTCACGACGGCATTGTGCCCGCAATTTGCCCCAACGACAGTGCGATGAATGCCAAAGGGGTTAAAACTCAAGCACTGGCGCGGCTTTCAAGCCATTTATGCCTCGATCGCCTTGCCAGTGCTTGGGTTTGGCCTCGCGACGCTAAGGAAATTCCGCATCACGGTAAAATGGCGGCATGGAATCGATCGCATCACCTTCAATGACGCCCAAGCAGCAATTCGAGGGCAACAAGCTTACCAAGCGCCTGCGGCGCCTGGTCGGGCAGGCCATTGCCGACTATTCGATGATCGAGCCGGGCGACAAGGTGATGGTGTGCCTGTCCGGCGGCAAGGACAGCTATGGGCTGCTGG
>CAZTYC010000310.1:0-2917 GCA_964617435.1 uncultured Burkholderiales bacterium | reverse complement strand
GCAAGGAGACACTCGGCATCCGCATCACCTGGGAAAAGCGCTACATCACGCTCGGTCCCATCGCCACCCTTTTGGGTCTGGCCTTCAAGTGCTACGACCCGGACAAGCTTATCGGCGACAAGGTCGAGCTCGGCATCACCTGCGCGCTGATTCCCACATCTCACAAGGGCGTCAACATCGGCCGCCGCCATTTCCCGCTCAACGCCGCCTTCATGAACGGCCCGAACTGGGGCACCGACGTGTTCATCCCCATGGACTGGGTGATCGGCGGGCAGCCGATGCTGGGCCAGGGCTGGCGCATGCTGATGGAATGCCTCGCCGCGGGCCGCTCAATCTCGCTGCCCTCGCAAGGCATCGCCGCCGGCAAGTTCGCCTCGATGGCGACGGGCGCCTATGCGCGCGTGCGCAGCCAGTTCAAGACGCCGATCGGCAAATTCGAAGGCATCGAAGAGCCGCTGGCGCGCATCGGCGGCTACACCTACCTGATGGACGCCTGCCGCACCGTCACTGCCGGAGCGCTGGACATGGGCGAAAAGCCCTCGGTACTTTCCGCCATCTCCAAGTACCACATGACCGAACGCATGCGCGTCATCATCAACGACGCCATGGACGTCCACGGCGGCAAGGGCATCTGCCTGGGGCCGAACAATTACCTGGGCCGCGCCTATCAGGCCGTGCCGATCGCCATCACGGTCGAGGGCGCGAACATTCTCACCCGCTCGCTCATCATCTTCGGCCAGGGGGCCATCCGCTGCCATCCGTGGGTGCTGAAGGAAATGAAGGCCGCGCAATCGGACGACCTGCAAGCCTTCGACGACGCGTTCTGGGGCCACATCAAGTTCACCGTGGCCAACGCCGCGCGCTCGATGTGGATGGGTATCACCGGCGGGCGCGGCCTGTCGGTGCCGGCCGGCGCTGAAACCAAACGCTTCTACCAGCAGCTGACGCGCTTCTCCACTGCGTTCGCCTTGCTGGCGGACACCTCGATGTTCGTGATCGGTGCATCCCTGAAGCGCAAGGAAAAGCTCTCCGCGCGTTTGGGGGATGTGTTGTCGATGTTGTATTTGTCCTCGGCCGCCTTGAAGTTCTATGACCAGCGCGGCCGCCAGATGGATGAGTTTCCATTGCTCAAATGGGCGCTCTACGATTGCGCGTTCCAGACCCAGGTGGCCATGGACGCCATCATCGAGAACTTCCCGAATCGCGCCATTGCCTTCGTGCTGCGCCGCCTGGTGTTCCCGCGCGGCATGACCCTGATCCGTCCCTCGGATGAACTCGGCCACCAGGTCACGCAAATCCTCATCAACCCCTCGGCCGCGCGCGATCGCCTCATTCAAGGCATTTACCTGCCGAAGAACGAGCAGGACGTGATCGGCAAGCTGGAAGCAGCGTTCCACGCCGTCATCGCCGCGGAGCCGGTCGATGCCAAGATCAAGGCCGCCAAGAAGGCCGGACGCATCACCGCCAAGGGTGCGGAAGCGGAGGCTGAGGAAGCCTTGCGCCTCGCCGTCATCAGCGATGCGGAAATCGGCCAATGGCGGCGCGCGCGCATGTTGCAGCACGAGGTGGTGATGGTCGACGACTTCGACAAGAACTTCGGAAAGCAGGCCGTCGACGGCAGCTACTGGCAACAAGTGAGGGCTGCGGAATGAGCAAGAAGGTCTACGTCATTGACGGCGCGCGCACGCCGTTCCTCAAGGCCAAGGGCAAGCCCGGGCCGTTCACCGGCGGCGACCTCGCCGTTGCCTGCGGCAAGGCGCTGCTCGCGCGCCAGAAATTTGCACCGACCGCCTTCGATGAAGTCATCGTCGGTGCGGCCATGCCCTCGGCGGACGAGGCCAACATCGGCCGCGTGATTTCGCTGCGTCTCGGTTGCGGTGACAAGGTGCCGGCCTGGACCGTGATGCGCAATTGCGCCTCCGGCATGCAGGCGCTGGACTCGGCCTGCGCCAACATTCAGGCGGGGCGCTCGCACCTGGTGCTGGCCGGCGGCACGGACGCCATGAGCCACGCGCCATTGCTGTTCGGCCCGGCGATGGTCAACTGGCTGGCCGACTGGTACGCGGCCAAATCGTTCGGCCAGCGCGCCGCGACGGCCGCCAAGTTCCGCCTGGCGTACCTCGCGCCGGTGATCGCCATCCTCAAGGGCCTGACCGACCCGATCGTCAAACTCTCGATGGGCCAGACCGCGGAGATCGTCGCCAAGCGTTTCGGTATCACGCGGCAGATGATGGACGCGTTCGCCGCCGAGTCGCACCAGCGCGTGCTGGCCGGCCGCGCGGCGGGCCACTTCGGCGAGATCGAACCGATCATCGACGCCAAGGGCAACGTCTACAAGGATGACGACGGCGTGCGCACCGATTCGACCCCGGAGCGCCTCGCCAAACTGAAACCGGTGTTCGACAAGACCTACGGTAATGTCACCGCCGGCAATTCCTCGCAGGTCACCGACGGGGCGGCCATGCTGATCTTGGCCTCCGAGGAAGCGGTCAACAAGCTGGGCGTGACACCGTTGGGGGCGATCACCGATTCGTATTGGGGCGCACTGGATCCGTCCGAGATGGGTCTCGGTCCCGTGCACTCGATCACGCCGATGCTGGTGCGCAACAATCTGTCGCTCGCCGACATGGACTGCGTGGAAATCAACGAGGCCTTTGCAGCCCAGGCTTTGGGTTGCCTTGCTGCGTGGGAGTCCGAGGCGTATTGCAAGGAGAAGCTCGGTTTGCCCGGCGCATTCGGGAAAATGGATCGCGCCAAGTTCAACGTCGACGGCGGTGCCATCGCCATCGGCCACCCGATCGGCGCCTCGGGCGCCCGCGTGGTGCTGCATGCGTTGAAGGTGCTCGAGCGCACGGGCGGCAAGCGCGCCGCCGCGTCGCTGTGCATCGGCGGCGGGCAGGGTGGGGCGATGTTGCTC
>CAZTYC010000309.1:0-2935 GCA_964617435.1 uncultured Burkholderiales bacterium | reverse complement strand
CGCCGCCAGTCTGGCTTGCCGCGCGGCCATCAAAATCAACATGCCGCTCGCGCCTGAAAAGATGCGCTGGTTGCTGGACGAATTGTTGCAGATGGAAAACCCCGCCACCTGCCCGCACGGACGCCCGATCATTTTGCGCATGACAATGCGCGAGATCGAGCGCGGCTTTCAACGCTCTTGACCCCTCGGCAGAGGTGAAGTAGGTGTCTGATTATGGCAATCTGATTTGGCCCACTTCGGCAGCCTGATTTGGCCCACCTGATGTCAATTTCTCACTCCTTTACGCGCGCTCGGTTTTCCGCCGCGCCACCGTCCGTTTGAAGCGGTAACTTTCCGTTCCCGTCTCGATCAGATGGGCACGGTCGGTCAGCCGATCCAGCAGGGCTTTGCAGAGCCGCGCGTTCGGGAAGACCTGGGTCCATTCCGAAAACGGCAGGTTGGTCGTGATCACCAGCGTCGCTTTTTCCGCCCGTTCGCTGATCACTTGAAACAAAAGCTCCGCGCCGAGTTGCGCAAACGGCACGTAGCCCACTTCGTCCAGCACGATCAACTCATAACGTGCCCAGCGTTGCAGCGTACGGCCGAGCAGGTTGTGCGCCTGGGCCTCGACCAGTTCGTTGACCAGCCCCGCCGCCGTCACGAAGCGCGCGCGTTTCTTTTGACGGCAGGCGGCTACGCAAAGCCCCGTCGCCAGGTGCGTTTTGCCCGTCCCCGCGTCGCCGATCAAGATCACCGGCTCGGCGCGGGCGAGATAGCCGCCTTGCGCCAGTTCGTGCAGGCGAACGGCGGAGAGGTGCGGCGCGGCGGCGAAATCGAATTCTTCCAACGTCTTCATTCTAGGCAGCCGCGCTTCGTGCAGGCGGCGCTGGATGGTGTGGCGTTCGCGTTCGTCTACCTCGGCATTGAGCAACTCCGCCAGATAGGTCAGATGCGAATGGTTTTGCTGGACGGCCTCGCGCGCCAGCCGCACGCTCTGGCTGCTCACCGTGGGCAAGCGCAACGCGCGGCACTGTTCGTGAATCGTCGCGGCCAGGAGCTCATTGGCTTCATTCATAACCTTACCTCCGCTCCACTGACGCCGGGCGCGCTGGTCAGCAAGGTATCGTAATGCGTCAAGGCGGGCAGCGGACGGCTGTAATGTTCACCGCTCCACGCTTCCGCCGGCAACAAGGGGGCGGCCGGCGCCGGTTGAGTGGCGGACGTCAGCAAGTACCGCACGACGGCGGCATCCGCCGTGCCCAGCGCATGGGCTTGTTGCAAGGCCGCCGTCAGTTCGTCATAGCCAAAGCGCTGGCCGAGCTGCAGCAATTCGATCATGTGCCGCGTGCCTGCCTGCGCCCCATACCGCTGTTGGAGACCTTGCCAGGCTTGTTCGTGCGCGTTCGTCCAACGTCCGGCGGTGCGCCACTGTGCGAGCGGTTGTGAACCCGCAAAGGCTCCCGGTTTGACATTCAGCACGGCCAGGTAATGCTCCAACTCAAGCACCTGCTGCAACCGCCCATAGCTGCGTGGATGCGTCGCCACGACCGCGCCCGCCGCCAGAATTTCCACCGTCGTCGGCCACACCCTCACGTGTGCTTGCGTGCCCGGCCGTAACGGCGTCGAGTAGCGATTCGTGCGCACTGCCACGCAGGCCTGTTTATCCACACGGCAGAACTGCTCTTCGGCCAGCGCAAAATCTGCGCCCGGCAAGGGCAGCAGTTGCGGTTGTTCCCGGACGAATAATTCACCGGCTGTCGCGTTGCGTCCGCCAATCACGCGCGCCAGATCCGCGCGGCATTCGACGAGCAGCCAGTCATTCAAGGCCGCCAGGTTTTCAAAGACCGGCACCGGCACCAAATGATTGCGGCGAAAGTAACCGACTTCACCCTCGACGCCGCCTTTCTCGTGCCCCGCCGCCGGATTGCAAAATGAGGCTTCGTATTGCCAATGCGAACGAAAGGCGCTGAAGCGCGCGGTTTCTTCACGCAATCGTCCGCGCAGAATCTTCTGCACCGCGCTTGCCAGATTGTCGTATCGCAGCCGCCGAAACACGCCGCCAAAGTAATGAAAGGCCAACTGCTGGGCTTCCAGAAACGCCTGTTGCGTCGCGTGCAAATAGGCCCGATGAAAGGCCGCGCCGCTGACCATACTGCGCATGGCGAGGAACTGGACTTTGGTGCGCTGCCCATCGAGTTCGACCACGGCTTCATACCAATCCACCTGCGCCTCGCCGCCCAGAGCATACGCTTGCGGCACAAACACCTGTAAGCGGCTCTCCCCATGCAACTGCCGCCAGTCGCGCACATACTGGCGCACGGTGCGCTCGGCAATCAGACAGTCTGCCCGGTCCTGGCGCAGCCGCACATAAATGCGCCGCGCCGTATGCCGCTGTTTGCGCGGCGCGTGTTTGTCAGCCGCCAGGATCGCGTCAATATAATCACGCACGGCCGCCAGTTGCGGAGCCTGCCGCACGGGTGCCTTGCGCTCCGGCGGCAGGGCATTGGCAATTGCCTGACGCACCATGCGCCGATGCACGCCGAATTTCCGGGCCACGCCGGCAATGGTGCCATCACCAAACTGATACTCACGCCGCAGTTGTTCAAATAACTCCACCTTGTCGCTCCTTGTCATAGGTCACCTCCGGGCACGTACAGTGCCCGAAGTGTGAACGATTCCACAGCTCCAGGTGGGCCAAATCAGGCTGCCGAAGTGGGCCAAATCAGATTGCCATAATCAGTCGTCGCAAAATCCATCCCGGCCTCATCGTTTTCCGACATTGCCGTCAACGCCGCGAGTTGCATCGCCAGCAGTGCCATTTCCTTCAGCACCACGCTCACGCCGCGTGTGCTGATTTCACCGTAATAATGCGAAGCGACAATCTGCCGACTGCGTGCGTCACCATCGGCGCAGATGGCATTCAAACAGCGCGTGAACTCGGCGGCCGTCGATCGCG
>CAZTYC010000308.1:0-2939 GCA_964617435.1 uncultured Burkholderiales bacterium | reverse complement strand
GACTGAAAATCGCAGTGTCGGTGGTTCGATTCCGCCCCTGGGCACCATCGGCCTCTCCGGCTCGGTTCTTTCTCGTCCGCGCCGGTTCGCCGATCAGCAAGAACCCTCGTAAAACCAGGCGCTTTTACATATATTGACGCTCGATACGGTTCGCGACCGTCCGAGGGCATCCGGCGTCTCCGGGTACACTGTGGGTACACTGAAAGGGCCGGGTACACTGGCTGGCCGCCCGATTGCGAGGGACCCTTCCCGTGGATGAACTGAGCGACACGAAAATCCGCAATGCGACGCCGGCGGACAAGGAATACGCGATTGCCGACGGCCAGGGCCTCAGCGTCGTGCTGCGTCCCAATGGGACCAAGCTGTGGCTCTACCGCTACCGTTTCGGCGGCAAGCGCAAAAATATGTCTTTCGGCACCTTTCCGGGCATCGGACTCAAGGCCGCGCGCGAAAAGCGCCACAACGCGGAAAAGCTGCTCGATCAGGGCCAAGATCCGGTCGCAGTGCGCGAAGCTAAGCGACAGGAAGACGAAAAGCTGAAGCACACCTTCCGGGCCGTCGGGGAGGAATGGGCGACCACGAAGCTCGAAAAAGAGAACAAGGCCAAGTCGACGATCAAACGGGAACGATGGAATCTCGCTCAGCTCAATCGTGAGATCGGCGACCGACCGCTTTGCGAGATCGGTCCGCCAGAATTGCTGACAGCATTCCGGCGTGTCGAGGCGCGCGGCCGGTACTACACAGTCGGACGCCTGCGCTCAACCGCTTCGCGAGTATTCCAATTTGGCGTGGGCGCTTCGTATTGCAGCAGCGACCCCACCCGCGACTTGAAGCACGCGCTCACCAAGGCACCCAAGGGCAATCCGCGCCCCGCGCTGACCGATCCCGCGGCCGTCGGCGAGCTGATGCGCCGGATTGAGGTCTATGACGCCAAGAATGGTGGACTGGTGCGTTACGCGCTCAAGCTGATCGCCTTGACCATGGTGCGACCCGGCGAATTGCGGTTGGCCGAGTGGACCGAGTTCGACGAGAAGAACCGCATATGGCTGATCCCCGCCGAGAAGATGAAGATGCGCGATGATCACGAAGTGCCGCTCTCCCGCCAGGCACTCGCTATCCTTGCCGAGCTGCGACCTTTGACTGGCCGTGGCCGCTACTTGTTCTCCCATGACGATGATGTGCCTATGTCCGACAACACGATCAACAAGGCCCTGCGGATCATGGGCTACGACACCGGCCCCGGTGGCGACCACTGCGCGCATGGCTTTCGGTCAAGCGCCTCGACCTTGCTCAACGAAGAAGGCACATTCGATGGCGACGTGGTGGAAGCTCAGCTCGCCCATGAAACGAACGAAAAAAAGAGGCGGCGCCGCGACGAGGTGGTGCGGCGTCAGCTTGCCAAGGGCGACAAGAACAAGATTCGCGGTATCTACAACCGGGCAGCCTATTGGAGCGAACGCGTGCGCCTGATGCAGCATTGGGCCAATCGTCTCGACCGCCTGCGCAAAGGGGTTGCCGCGCCGCTGCGCAAATCCGCCTAAAGCATAGCCCGCGATTCAACTCTTGGCAGCGAGGCATGATATTCATCGATGCTATCGAGATCGATGAGCGTCTTGCCTCCCATCTTGTAGGCCCTGATCCGTTCTTGTGCGATCAGCTCATAAGCTTTCGTTTTACCGAATTTTCCATAGCGGCAGCCGTCCTTAAACTCGGCGAGCCGCCGCCGCTTGTTGTCGTCGTTGTCAGCCATGGTTCATAGAGGTGCTTCGATGATCTCTGCCATGGTGGGATCAAGACCGGGCCGCGTGAGTTGGCATTTGCGCAGGGACACCTATTTGGACTCGCTTTGCGAGATGACGCGGCTTCCTTGGTAGTTTGCACCGTCTCAACCTCAGTTGTTTCGGTGTCCTCGGCGCGTAGCGCATCATCCGGGCTGCACGAAACTTTGTGCTGCCAATGGTATCGACCAGAAGGCTTTTCTATGGAGTCTCCAGCTCCTGCGTGCAGGAGAGTAGAAATCGGACGGTCGGAAGCGCTATCCAAGCTTACCGAACCGTATCGAACTCGCGTTTCGGACGCCACGAGGCGGGATCTGCGATCCAGCGGTTGATGTCCGATTCATGCCAGCCGGTCCCGTTGGTGCTGATTTTGAGCTGAGCCGGGAACGTGCCCTCGGCAATCTTGCGGTAGATGGTGGACCGGGACAGGCCGGTCCGGGCAAGAACGGTTTTCAAGCGGACGATACGGTCTGGTTCTCGCATGGCCGCGCTGCCTCCTGCTCGCTGTTTCTGACGGCATCTGAGACAAGACAGGACATGCCGTTGCAGGCGCGCAAGAGAGTTTTCGCGTTGCCGCGCTGTGGCGTTCAGAAGACGGAAAACGGGATGGGTTAAATTCCGAGGCCCCTGCCTCTGCCGATGCCGTGGGTGAAGGCCAATTCCTGGCCAAGCCGGCGGCCTGAGTCGAACGCGATGCCGAGCTCATGCTTGCGGTTGGCGAGGATGGATTCCAGTTGTGGATCGCGTTCGAGGCTTTTGGCCATGTCGCCCATCGCCGAGCGCGTGACCTTGTAGCCGGACATGTCGCCAGCCTGATACTGGCGCAGGCTGGCCTGGTCGAGCTTCTGCCAGCGCTCCACGAAACGGTCGGCGCGGCGGCTCGGATCGGTCCGCAGCTCGGTTTCGAGCTGGAGAGCGCGGATGGCGCAGTTGACCTGGCCGCCAGCCGCCTCGCGGACCAGTTCCGGGTTCTTCTTGTAGGCGGCTTCGGCATCGTGCGAGCCATGGGGCCGCACCTCCTCGAAGACCTTGCGGGCCTCGTGCAATTCCTTCACCTGCGCCGGGCTGGCCTTGCCGCCCCGCTCCTGCGCATCGAAGATCGCATCCACGGCTCGGGCATGGCGGACCAGCGCCTTGGTGCGGGCCTTGCGCAGCGCCGCT
>CAZTYC010000307.1:0-2955 GCA_964617435.1 uncultured Burkholderiales bacterium | reverse complement strand
GGCACGATATGGCTGGCGATCAACAACTTTGTCTCAGTAACGCCGGACATGCAGCATTGGCTTTCGTAGCTGGAAAGTACCATCTTGCGAAAGAAGCTTTGCTTTTGCCGAACCCCAGTCAGGACGCGCTTGGTGACGCCTTCGTAGTTTGGGGTGTCGCTGATTTCGTCAAGTGCCAATAACTTGGCAGCTGCTGCCTCCGACTTCATTTGTTTCGCCAATGCGGCATTGCTCTCGGCGGCGAGACCTTCCCAATCCGCGTGAAATTCCCTCCAAATTGCCTTGTCGGCCACCGATGCGCCCTGCAATCCGCTTCGACCCGTGGAGGTGATGTCGGGATCGAGGCTGGCGAAATTGGAGAGCTTCATCGCCAATGAGGACGGCGTGCGCCCGATGATGCCAGCGAGCTTGATAATTTCCGGATTGCTCTTGTGCATCTTGCCGAAGGGCGTTCGGCAATAGAGGCCGAAGGCGATGAGGAGATCGGCACGGGTCCAAGGTATGCGTTGGGAAGACATGACTAACGCGATCGGAGAATCATTGGGAGCCTATGACGCAAAGTGTCTGACTTGACCTACTCAACCCCGCCCCATTTCCGTTTCAATCTCCCCCAACAACCCCGGCAACGATTCCTCGCTGTACCCGCGCTTCACGGCCACCACTTTTCCATCCTTGCCGATGATGAGCATGTGCGGAATGCCGCTCACGCCGTAGGCGTCGTGGATGCGTTTGCTCGGGTCGTTGGTCATCACCACTTTGCCCTCGTAGAACTGGCGCGTCACGTCTTTGAAGGTCTGCCGGTCTTCGATGTTGATGGAGATCACCGCATGCTTGTCCGGCGCCACTTCAGCCAGCTTATTGAGCATCACAATTTCCCGCCGGCATGGGCCGCACCAGGAGGCCCAGAACGTCACCACGCGCACCTTGCCGGCGGATTGCTCAAGCGTGATTTCCTCGTTGCGGCGCGTGAGGCCCAGCGGCATCGCCGGCGGTGTGTCGCCGGCGGCGACTTTGGGTTTGGCATCGTTGGCGGCGGTGAGCGGGGAGGCCGTCAGGGTGAGCAAGAAGGCGGCAATGGCCAGGGCGTTGTAGGGGCGCATGTTGGGAAACGACTCGTAGCAAAAGTGCCGGCGTGGAGTAGAAATTGTCGATTGAAAGTCACGCAGCAGGCGATACGTGTGGGGCGCACTCCCGGTAGGTGCCTTGCCAAGTGTGCCCGGCATGGCGCCCATCTCTCCCTGGTATTCATGAATCTGCCCATCCGAAGATGGGATGCCGGTGATGGTTGTTTGAGGTGCAGATTAGGGGAACCCGCGGTGGGCGTCAATCATGTTTGTTCATAAAGTGGGTGGATGAAGCGCAGCAAACATGTGACGCACGGGAGTGCGTGGGCATAGGATGCGATGCGAAAACTCCAGTATCGGCGCAGGATTTGGAACGTTTTACCTCTGAAAGGCACGCCAGTGCTTGACTTTGCCTATCAGCGCCCAGTCACGGTATTATTACGTTCGTTATAACTTTGTTCAACCTTGGGAGCATTTATGTCCGCCCTCAAACTCACCCAAATCGGCAATTCCGTCGGCGTCATCCTGCCCAAGGAGGTTTTGGCGCGCCTCAAGCTGGCCAAGGGCGATACGGTGTACCTCACTGAGAATCCGAATGGGGTGACGTTGACACCTTACCAGCCCAATTTCGACGAACAAATCGAAGCCGGTCGCGAGTTCATGCGTGAATATCGCGACACGTTTCGTGCCTTGGCGAAGTAGCGATTGTGCCTGCAAGATGGAATTGGGTAGACAAGCAGGTGTTGCTGATGCTGCACGACGAGAGCCTCGCCGAGCACGGGGGCTTGAGCGGAATCCGCGATGAGGGGCTGCTCGATTCAGCGCTCGCACGACCGCAAAACCTCGCGGCTTATGGAAAACCCAACGTGGCCGACCTTGCTGCGTCCTACGCCGTGGGTTTGGCGAAAAACCATCCGTTTGTCGATGGAAACAAGCGCGCGGCTTTCCTCGCGATGGGGCTCTTTCTCTTTGGCACCGGCTACCGATTGACTGCCACGCAAGCCGACGCCACTGTCACCATGCTCGCCGTCGCCGCTGGCGAGATCGGTGAAGACGAACTTGCCGCTTGGATTAGTACCCACAGCGCAAAGCGGAAGTAGCCCGCGGTGGGAGACGCGCACCAACCCTCTTGATTGCGTCACGCCTCCAGCGCGGTGGCGCTCACCTTGTACACCATCACCGCCTCCTTCCGCCCTGCCACCTGCGTGCGCTCGATGGGATGGACGTGGCGTTGATCGAGGCCCTGCGACAGTGCCAGCAGCACCGTGCTCTCTGACGCCAGGATCTGAGTGCCATATTTTTTGTTCAGCGGCTCGATGCGCGCCGCCAGGTTCACCGCGTCGCCATACACCGTGTAGCCCTGCCGCTCGGCGGAGCCGATGCTGCCCGCGCAGACAAAGCCGGTATTGAGGCCGATGCGCGTGGGCAGGTTGACCTTTTTCCCCGTGGAGAGCGTGAATTCGGTGCGCGCCAGCGCGGCCTGGATGGCGATGGCGGTTTGCACCGCATCGCGCGCGTGCTTCAGGTTCTCGTCCGGCACGTTGAAAATCGCCACCACCGCATCGCCCACGAAGTTGTTGACCGTGCCGCCGCCTTCATGGATCACGCGGTTCATCACGGAAAAATAGGCGTTGAGCAGGTCCACGGTCTCCTGAGGCGTGAGCGTTTCCGAGAGCGACGTGAAGCCCGCGATGTCGGTGAACATCACGGTGGCTTCCACGGACTTCGATTCGATGGCGCCGCCGCCCTCGATCAGCTCCTTCGCCACGCTGGGCGTGAGGTAGCGGTGCAGGGTGGTCTTGAGCAGCTCGCGCTCGCGCAGTGCATCCACCATCACATTGAACTTGGAGGTCACTTCGCCGAGCTCGTCATCGGTGAGCACGGCGGCCTT
>CAZTYC010000306.1:0-2970 GCA_964617435.1 uncultured Burkholderiales bacterium | reverse complement strand
CGTTGCAGCGACTTGGCGTCGGCCGGAGTGGTCGGCGCGGGCTTGGTCAGCATGTTGACCAGACGGCGCACGTGCTCGCGCTGCAGGTTGCGGCGCAGCGGGTTGATGTCGCCGCCCTTGGCCAGTTCGCTCCAGATGGCATTCTGCAGCGTGTCGTAGACCTCCGACAGCGGCATGGCCTGCTTCGCGTCCGTCAGCTTCGAGGGCGCGTCGAGGATGCGCGCCGCGACGGCGTCGGACATCAGGTGGTCCAATGCGCCGCGCTGCAACGCCAGCACCGCGCCGCTGATGGAGGCATCCGGGTTGACGATCGAGGCCAGGTTCGAGGTGTTGGAGAACCAGCGGTCGAACTGGTCCGGCACCAGGCGCGCCACGAACTCGGGCTTGAGCTTGTAGCTTTCGGCGCGGAACAGGCCATCGGTGACCAACTTCAGGGCCTTGCGCTGCTTGTCCGCCGGCACCGGGTTCAACGCCGCGCGACCGGAGTCGGCGTGGTCGCGCAGGTGCACGATGCCGCCAACGTACTTGGTCGCCACCGTGGTGGCCAGCGCAATCTGCGCGTTCGCGCTGATGAAGTTGCGGCGCAGCAGGTCGAACTGCTCGCCCTGCTTCAGCTTGCGCTCCTGCAGGCGCTCGATCAGCTCGCGCGACAGCAGCATGCGGCGCTCGGCAAAGGCCAGCGGGTCGGAGCCGAGGTCGCGGCGCGTCACTTCCGGATCCATGCCCTCGACATTGCCCAGGCCGGCGTCGATGTCATTGGCGAAGGCCAGCAGGGGCTCCTTGGAGCGCGAGGCGATCTTGTTCAGTTCGTCCGCTTCCTTGGCGGCATCGATCGGCTTGTAGGCGTATTCGATGGCCCAGTAGTCGTAGGGTCCCAGCGTGCTTTGCACGTATTCGCCCTGCTTACGGCCCTTGGGCGAAATATTGACCGCGTTGTACTCCATCACCGAGCCAGCCAGGCCGTTCTTGGCGGTGAAGGCGGCATCCTCGAGCTGCTCCAGCGTGTAGATGGTGGACGCGCGGAAGTTGTGCGTGAGCCCCAGGGTGTGGCCGACCTCATGCGCCGACACGTCGCGCAGGTTGTCGATGACGATCTTTTCCGCTTCCGGGCCGGACGGATCGATCTCGCCGCGTGCTTCCAGCAGGTCGATCGCGAAGGCCGCCTCTTCCATGGCGTGCGACTCGTGTTCGCACAGGCCCGGGATCTCGCCGCGCGAAAGCGAGGCGGCGATCATCTGCTGCTTGAGCTGCGAGAGATAGTCCTTCTGTGCCTCGTGGTGGTTGCCCTGCGCAACGCTGGTCAACTGCTCGACAGCGCGGCGGCGGGGCAGGCGCGCCCAGCCGTCGGAGAACGAAATGTCGGCATCGAGGATTTCGCCGGTGCGCGGATCGACGCGCGACGGTCCGATGGCCAGCGCACCGTCGCTGGTGTCGGTGTACCAGCGGATCGAGGCATGCATGGTGTCGTTGGGATCAAAGCCGTCGTCCTCGCCCACCTGCTTGACCACCAGCGCGTTCTTGAAGCCGATCTTCTCGAACGCCGGGTTCCACATGGTGACGCCCTCGGCAAGCGCCTTGCGGTACTTCACCGGGATCTCCTTGCCGAGCCAGAAGGTGATCGGCTTGACCGGCTCGCTCACCGCCGCGTTCGGATCCTTCTTTTCCAGGCGCCAGCGGTTGACGATGTACTTGCGCGGAAATGCTGAGATGTCCTCGGAGAAATCCCAGTGCTGGGTGACAAAGTGCCCGACGCGGCTGTCCGCGTAGCGGAGCGCCATCGGGTTTTCCGGCAGCTTGGACAGCGTGTAGTAGTAGCCGAGCAGCATGCTGCGGTTGTCAGGCAGCGTCGACGGCGGGGGCGGCGTCGGCACCGGGGACGGAGTCAGCGGGGGTGCCGGGATCTTGGGGATCGCAAAATGCGCCGTCACGTTGAATCCGGTCATGTCCTCGGTGGAGCGCACCCCGGCGAAGCCGGTGTTGCGCGCATCCAGCGCATAGGGCAGGCGAAAGGCGGCTTCCAGCTGGGTGGAGGTGCCGGGCAGGTCGGTCAGGAAGATCGCGTTGGCCTCGATGAGGATCGACTTGCGCTCCGGATGCGGCAGGCTGGCGACGTTGGTCGAGCCGAGCAGGCTTTCTGCGAAGCTTGATTTCACCGCCTGGGCAATCGGCGTGCCCGGATTGGCCTTGTAGCGCTCGTTCTTGATCACCAACTGGACCACATTGGCGCGTTTGCGGAACTCGACCATGTGTCCGCGCAGCATCCAATTGGGGTACTGGAACCCTTCGCCGAGCCCCTGGGTGGAATTGACCTGGTAATAGAACGGCTTGTCGAGCTGGTCGGGCTTGATCTCAATCCAGACCTTGTCGTCCTTCTGGTACAGGGTAAAGAAGCCGGGGAAGGATTTCGCGTCCTTGATCACGTCGGCGAACGGCTTCGGCGCGGAGGGATCCGGCCGGGCGGCGCCGGCCGCGGGCGGGGTTCCGCCAGGCGCGCCTGCCGGTGCTGCGGGCGCCTGTGCGTAGGCGCTCACCGCCAAGGTTGCGGCGACCGCCGCGGAAATCAGGTTACGTGTTGGATTCAAGTTGCCCCCTCGTGGCTCATACAGGATTGAAAGTGCCTGGACGATTCGCGTCGGTCCATGGCCGCGCTGCATTTTCCGTGATTGGAAAAGGTGCATTTGTACCAGTTTGTGCCGTCTTTGGCCGAATGAGATAATCGCCCGCTTTTGCACCGCAGCATCCGCAGGACTTCCATGTCGCACGCCCCCGAAATCGCCCGCCGCCGCACCTTTGCCATCATTTCCCACCCGGACGCGGGCAAGACCACGCTGACCGAGAAGTTGTTGCTGTTCGCGGGCGCCATCCAGATCGCCGGGTCCGTGAAGGCGCGCAAGGCCAGTCGTCACGCCACCTCGGACTGGATGGAGATCGAAAAGCAGCGTGGCATTTCGGTGGCTTCCTCGGTCATGC
>CAZTYC010000305.1:0-3002 GCA_964617435.1 uncultured Burkholderiales bacterium | reverse complement strand
CGCGGCATAGAACGGCACGCCGTTGGCGTGCGCCGCCAGCGCCTTCAGGTAAGTGCCGATCTTGTTGGCGACATCGCCCTGCCGAGAGACGCGATCGGCCCCCACCAGGACAACGTCGACCTTTCCGTGCTGCATGAGGTGCCCGCCCGCGTTGTCCACGATGTAGGTGTGCGGCACGCCGTGCTGGCGCAGTTCCCACGCCGTGAGGAGTCCCTGGTTGCGCGGCCGGGTCTCATCCACCCAGACGTGAACGGGCACGCCGCCGTCGTGCGCCTTGTAGATCGCGGCCAGCGCGGTTCCCCAGTCCACGGTGGCCATCCAGCCGGTGTTGCAGTGCGTGAGGATGTTGACGGTGCGCGGGTTGCGCGAATGCAGCGCGCGGATCAACGCCGCGCCGTGCTCGCCGATGGCGGCGTTGGTGTCCACGTCCTCGTCGGCCATCTGTTGGGCCAACGACCATGCGGCGGCGGCACGGGAGGCCTGCGGCAGGCCGCGCAGGACGCCGGCCATGCGACGCAACGCCCAAGCCAGGTTGACGGCGGTCGGTCGCGTGGCATTGAGGAGCGCAACGGATTCCTCCAGCGCGGCATCAGAAGCATCGGCATCCATCGCCAACGCCAGGCCAAACGCGGCGGCCACGCCGATCAGCGGCGCCCCGCGCACCTGCATGGTGCGGATCGCGTGCGCGACGGCGTCGCGCGAGTCGAGGAACACGGTCTCGAACGCGTAGGGCAGTCGCGTCTGGTCGATGACGCACACGCCGCGCCGGCGCTCGTCCGCCCAGATGCTCCGATAGTGGGTCTGCCCGACTCTCATGGTGCCTTGCCACGCCTTGTCAAGCCCGAGTTTAGCGCGGCCATGGTGGGGGGAACCCCATCGGTTAAAATACGGATTTCCAGCCGAAAGGGTTTGGGGGTCAGCATGACCAAGTACATTTTTGTGACCGGGGGCGTGGTGTCGTCCCTCGGCAAGGGCATCGCGGCCGCCTCGCTTGCCGCCATCCTGGAATCGCGCGGCATCAAGGTGTCCATGATGAAGCTGGACCCCTACATCAACGTCGACCCGGGCACCATGTCGCCGTTCCAGCACGGCGAGGTGTTCGTCACCGACGACGGCGCGGAGACCGACCTCGACCTCGGCCATTACGAGCGCTTCGTGTCGATGAAGATGAAGCGGGCTAACAATTTCACCACCGGCCAGATTTACGAGCGCGTCATCAACAAGGAGCGCCGCGGCGATTACCTGGGCGGCACGGTGCAGGTCATCCCGCACATCACCGACGAGATCAAGGCCTCGATCCGCGCCGGCACGCAGGACGCCGAGGTCGGCATCATCGAGATCGGCGGCACGGTGGGCGACATCGAGTCGCTGCCGTTCCTGGAGGCCATCCGCCAGATGGGCATCGAGCAGGGCCGCGACAACGCCTGCTACATCCACCTCACGCTGG
The DNA here is from genome assembly GCA_964617435.1 of uncultured Burkholderiales bacterium. Taxonomy (GTDB): domain Bacteria; phylum Pseudomonadota; class Gammaproteobacteria; order Burkholderiales; family Usitatibacteraceae; genus UKL13-2. The sequence goes on along the minus strand of CAZTYC010000305.1, from coordinate 1,555 downwards.
TGCCGTACCTGCCGGCGGTGGGCGAAATCAAGACCAAGCCCACCCAGCACAGCGTGAAGGAACTGCGCGAGATCGGCATCCAGCCGGACATCGTCATGTGCCGCTCGGAGAAGCCGATTCCGGACGAGGACCGCCGCAAGATCGCGCTGTTCACCAATGTCGATGCCGGGGCGGTGATTTCCTGCTACGACATGAATTCCATCTACAAGATCCCCAAGGTGCTGCACAAGCAGGGGCTCGACGAGATCGTCTGCCGCAAGCTGCACCTGACGCCCAAGCCGGCCGACCTCGCGGTGTGGGATGGCATCGTCGATGCACTCGAGAACCCCGAACACGAGATCGAGCTCGCCATGGTGGGCAAGTATGTCGACCTGACGGACTCCTACAAGTCGTTGTCGGAGGCGCTCATCCACGCCGGCATCAAGACGCGCACGCGGGTCAAGATCCATTACCTCGATTCGGAGGAAATGGAAAAAAGCGGCGTCGGCGTGCTGGCCAAGATGGATGCCATCCTGGTGCCAGGCGGCTTCGGCAAGCGCGGCACGGAAGGCAAGATTGCCGCCGTGAAGTTCGCGCGCGAGAACAAGATTCCCTACCTGGGCATTTGCCTGGGCATGCAGATCGCCGTCATCGAATTTGCCCGGAACGTGGTCGGATTGGCCAACGCCAACTCGACCGAATTCGACCCCGAGACACCGCACCCGGTGGTGGCGCTGATCACCGAGTGGCAGAACAAGGACGGGAAGGTGGAGAAGCGCGACGCGAGCTCCAACCTGGGCGGCACCATGCGACTCGGCGCGCAACCCTGCACCGTGCGGCCGGATACCCTGGCGCACCGGATCTACCAGTCCGACACGGTCAGCGAGCGCCATCGCCACCGCTACGAAGTCAACAACCACTACGTGCCGCGGCTTGAGGCCTCCGGCATGATCATTTCCGCGCGGACCAACGCCGAGTCGCTGCCGGAAATGGCGGAGCTCGATGCGGTCAAGCATCCGCACCCCTGGTTCTACGGCTGCCAGTTCCACCCGGAATTCACCTCCACGCCGCGCGACGGTCATCCGCTGTTCACCTCGTTCATCAAGGCCGCGCTCGAGCAGCACAAGCGCGTGCATGGCGAGGCCGGACTGCGCGTGCTGCAGGGCGCGAAGGTGAGCGCGTGAAGGTCTGCGGATTCAATGCCGGGCTTGACCAGCCGTTCTTCCTGATCGCGGGGCCCTGCGTCATCGAGTCGATGCAGCTGCAGATGGACGTGGCGGGACGCCTGAAGGAGATCACCGGCGAACTCGGCATCCCGTTCATCTTCAAGTCGAGTTACGACAAGGCCAACCGCAGTTCCGGCAAGTCCCCGCGCGGGCCGGGCATCGACGAGGGCTTGAACGTGCTCGCCGAAGTGAAGAAGAAAATCGGCGTACCGGTGCTGACCGATGTGCACACCGCGGAGGAAGCGCCGGTCGCGGCCGCCGTGGTCGATGTGCTGCAGACGCCGGCATTCCTGTGCCGGCAGACCGACTTCATCCACGCGGTTGCATCGGCCGGCAAGCCGGTCAATATC
>CAZTYC010000304.1:0-3027 GCA_964617435.1 uncultured Burkholderiales bacterium | reverse complement strand
TCGGAGGCGATGAAGTTTTCACCCTTGCCGGGTTCGCCCACGCCGATGAGGAGGGGACAGCCCATGCGCGCACAACAGAGCACGTCCGGTGCCTTCACCGCCATGACACCGATCGCGTAGGCACCGTGCAAGTCCCTGACCGTGCGCTTCACGGCTTCGAACAGATTGCCGGTCTCCTTGAAATAGAAGTGGACCAGATGCGCGATGACTTCAGTGTCGGTCTGCGATTCGAAGGTGTAGCCGGCGGCCTTGAGGCGCGCGCGCTGCGCCTCGTGGTTCTCGATGATGCCGTTGTGCACCACGGCGATTTCATCATTGGACACGTGCGGATGCGCATTCGGTTCGGTCACCCCGCCGTGGGTCGCCCAGCGTGTGTGGCCGATGCCCAGCGGCCCGGCCAGATGCTCGGCGGCGATGCCGGCTTCCATTTCTGCAACGCGGCCGACGCGCCGTACGCGGCGGATGCCCCCGTCGACCACGGCCACGCCTGCGGAGTCATAGCCGCGATATTCGAGGCGCTTCAATCCCTCGGTGAGGATGGGGACGATATTGCGCTGGGCGATGGCGCCGACGATGCCGCACATGGGTATTCCGTTCGGAAGAAGATTCAGGAGGCATTTTGCCCGTTGACCGTGTCGCTGTCACGAGCGGAGCAGGGTGTTGCTGTACTGCGAATTGGGGATGCGGGGCGAAACGTGTCTGTGCTGTTCACTTCTTCTTTTGCGGGCGCTTCCAGTCCGGTTTGTGGACCTGGGCCTTGCTGTTCAGGGTGAGCCCTCCCGGCGGTACGTCCTTCCATACGGTGGTGCCTGCCGCGATATCGGCGTCGTTCCCCACGGTGACCGGCGCCACGAGTTGGACATCGGAACCGATATGCACGCGGTCGCCGATGACCGTCCGATGCTTGTTGGCGCCGTCGTAGTTGCAGACGATGGTGCCCGCGCCGATGTTGGCCTGGGTGCCGACGGTGGTGTCGCCGATATAGGACAGATGGTTGGCCTTGGAGCCGGCGCCGATCTGGCTGTTTTTCACTTCCACAAAGTTGCCGATGTGGACGCCGTCGGCCAGCGCGCTTCCTGGCCGGAAGCGCGCGTAGGGCCCGATCTTCGCACCGTTGCCGATGGTGGTGGCCTCGACATGCGTGAAGGCGAAAATGTCGGTGTCCTCCCCGATGGAGGCGTCGCGCAGGACGCAATTGGGGCCGATGCGGCTGCCCGATCCGATGCGGACCGTGCCTTCGAAAACACAATTGACGTCGATGACGACGTCGCGCGCGCATTCGAGCTGGCCGCGAATATCGATGCGGGACGGGTCGATGAGCGTCACCCCGCTTTGCATCAAACGGACGGCGAGATGCTGCTGGTGGATGCGTTCCAGAGCGGCCAGTTGCACCTTGTCGTTCACACCGGCCACTTCCCATTCGTTGGTGGTGCTGGAGGTTTCCACCACCACCCCTTCATTGACTGCCATCGCGAGAATGTCCGTCAGGTAGTACTCGCCTTGCGCGTTGCGGTTGCCAAGCGCCGGCAGCCAGCGCGCCAGGTGGCGGGTGGGGCAGGCGAGGAAACCGGTGTTGATTTCGTCGATGCGCTTCTGGTCGGGTGTCGCGTCCTTGTCTTCGACGATGCCGGTCACCTTGCCGCTCGCGTCCCGCAAGATTCGCCCCAGGCCCGCCGGATTGGCGACACGTTGCGTCAGCCAGGCCAGGCAGCCACTGCGCGCGGCGTCGATCAGCACTTGCAGCGTGGCGTCGGTGATGAGCGGCACGTCGCCATACAGGACAAGCGTGATGCCGTCATTGGGAATATGCGGCAACGCCTGCAACAAGGCGTGGCCGGTGCCCAGCTGGGGTTCTTGAAGCGCCCAATGGATCTGCGCATCCGGGTGGGCCGCGCGGACGGCCTCACCGCCATGTCCATAGACGACGCACGTGGTGTGTGGTTTCAAGGCGTGCGCGGTTTCGAGGACGTGACCGAGCATGGATTTCCCTGCAATCGGCTGTAGCACCTTGGGCAGGTCGGATTTCATCCGCTTGCCCTGGCCGGCCGCGAGGATGACGACGGAAAGGGAGTCCAAGGTTTCGGTAACAGGCATGTTCATGGTGTCGGTCTGGCGCATCGGCAGCCTGACATTCTGGGCGAAAAAAAAGGCAGCGGGAGAAACTCCGCTGCCTGGATGTGTTGCGCCTCTAAACCGTTACGGTGACCCGATTATAAACCGGGCGCCTTATCTTTTGCGAAGTTTCTGGATGGCCTGCAATTGGGCGGCCAATTGGGCGAGTTCCGCTACAACAAGTGCCCGATCCTGGCCGCTTGCGCGGTTAGCAAGCGCTTCTTCAGCAGCTCGCTTGGCTTCGAGCACCTTGGCTTCATCGAGATCGTGAGCACGTACTGACGTATCGGCGAGGATGGTCAATGCCTTGGGCTGAACCTCCAGAATGCCACCCGAGACATAGACCACTTCTTCTTCTGCCTGGCCCACAACCTTGACCTTGACCGTGCCTGGCTTGATGCGGGTTAGCAGCGGCGCATGGCTTGGCAGAATGCCCAATTCACCGGTCTCGCCGGGGGCGACCACCATTTCAGCCTCACCCGAAAAGATGGACTGTTCGGCGGAAACGATGTTGACGTGTAGGGATGCCATGGTGCTCGGGCTGCTCTCGGTTTTCGGTGTTTCGTTTCCAAAACGATCCGGCTTTGCCGGGCGTTTCGACTGATTGGACTCGACGAAAGTAGGTTTTCACTTTCGTCGAAATCCATTAGTTCATCGTCTTCGCTTTTTCAAACGCCTCGTCGATCCCGCCGACCATGTAGAACGCCTGCTCGGGCAGGGCGTCGCATTCGCCTTCGACGATCATCTTGAAGCCGCGGATGGTTTCCTTGAGCGGCACGATCTTGCCCGGCGTGCCGGTGAACACTTCGGCCACGTTGAACGGCTGGGACAGGAAGCGCTGGATCTTGCGTGCGCGCGCCACAGCCATCTTGTCCTCGGGGGACAACTCATCCATGCCGAGGATGGCGATGATGT
>CAZTYC010000303.1:0-3035 GCA_964617435.1 uncultured Burkholderiales bacterium | reverse complement strand
GCACCTCGTCGTTGGCGAGCAGCAGGCCCTGCTGGCGATAGGTGGGAAAGCACATGTCGCCCGGCGTCAGCGCGATGGCGTGCGCGGTGGCAATCGCCTCCTCGCCCAGGCATTGCATATAGAAAGACGTCTTCTTCTGCCGCTGCGCAATGAGCATGCGGGCATCAAAGGCGCGGGTCTTCAGCATGGCGCGCATGCCACGCTTCAAGGTTGCCGCATCGAGCTTCGGGTCCCACGGCCCGACCGCCTTGCCCTCGTCATCGAGCACGCGAATCAGCGCGAAGGCCAGGTCGATGGTCTTGGCCGGCACTTCGTTGATGGGGGGTTTTCGCTTGGAACCCGCGGGAGACAGGTGCAGGTAGGAAAAATCCGTGTCGCAACCGGGACGTCCGGTGGGCTCGGGGACGTGCAGGCGAAGGGTTTCGCGCTGCCCGCTTTGCGCGGCAGGCTCGCGCGCAGGGGGTGTTGCCTTCATCGTCTCGCTCCTCGCAGGGTTGTGCCCTGGTTTCGATCTGGTGTCGAACTGTTCTTGTTTCACCGATTTTGCGACTCGGGATCGCCAAGTGCGGCTGTCGGGAATTCGGGAGAGATTTTAACGCGGGATGGTGCGGGGACCATTTGGATTCGCTGCTGCAGTGCGCAACGAAAAAGGGACCTGGTTTCCGGAAAAAAGACAGGCGGAAAGTTCAAGCGCGGCGCGCCATGCTTTGACGCGGCTGTCGCCGGAATCGGGCATTTCGGATTCAAGTCGTGCAGTGGATCCCCTTGGCCGCCATGAACCGCATGGTCACATCCCGCAAGGGCGCATCAAGCCGGGCCATCACCTGTTCTCCAATCCCGGCAGGCACACCGCCGTAAAACGCTTCCGCCAATGAACCGGTGATGCAGGCGAGCGTATCGGAGTCACCACCCAGCGATATCGCGTTGCGGATGGCATCCTCAAAATCCGCTGACTCAAGAAAGGCCGTAAACGCCTGCGGAACGGTTTCCTGGCAGGACTCGTTGAATTCATAGTCCGGCCGGATTTCGTCAAGGGTCCGCGAGAGGTCATAGTGAAACGTTGCCTCCACATAGTCCCTGATGAACGCCTTGTCGTGCCCGCTGCGGGCAAGGTAGATGCCAGCGGCCACTGATTGCGCGCCTTTGAGCCCCTCGGGGTGGTTGTGGGTGACTTCGGTGGCGCGCAGTGCGGCTTCGAGGGTTTGCTTCAGAGACCCAAACGCGAAACCGACCGGGCTGATGCGCATCGCCGCGCCATTTCCGAAGCTGTTGTAGGGGCCGGCCGCCGGGTTGCGCGCCCAATCGTGGAAACGGCCACCGTAGCCGCCTTGCGGATAGCGGCGATAGTAGTCGCGCATCAGCGTGGCATAGTCCTGACCAGACAACAACGAATCCGCCAACGCGATCGTCAGGATCGAGTCATCGGTGAAAAAACACTCCCGCCCGATCAGCGGAAAGTCCTTGGTCTTGATGTTGTCCCATTCGTAGATCGAACCGATCACGTCGCCTGCGATGGCACCGAGCATTCCAGCCTCCGTCGGGAAGTCCTGACTTGGTCGCCTTCATTCTGGCCATGGGCCGTCCCGTGCGGCAACGTCATCCGCCCAACGGTCGGTTGGCTGAATCACCGGTCGGTTTCACACGATGGATGGGTAAAACCCAAGCACTGGCGCGGCTTCCAGGCCGAAAATGGCTGGAGAGGCTCGCCAGTTATTGGGTTTGACAACGGTGAGCCGTGAAAGTGACTACGCCGCCACCCTCACCCGAATCTCTTTCGCACCGCTAGCCGAAGGATTCCGAAACCGCTCCAACAACTCCCCCTCCCGCTTCTTCGCTTCAACGAAGTGCTGGTGCTTCACATGCCCGAAGCCACGGATGTATTCGGGGATCGACGCAACATCGACAGCGAGTTCGTAGTTGTCCGCTGACAACTTGCCGAGCAATTCGTCGATCATCTTCTCGTAGTCCACGATCGACTGGCGCTCGGTCTTGCGTTCCTTGGAGTAGCCGAATACGTCCAGCACGCCGCCGCGCAGGCCGCGGAACTTGGCCAGTGCGGCGAATGCCGTCATCATCCACGGGCCGAACACCGATTTCTTTGCGATGCCCGTTTGCGGGTCGGGGGGATTGAGCATCGGGGGCGAAAGATGGAAGTGGATCGCGTAATCGCCCTCAAAGGTATCGGCCACGCGTTTCCTGAAATCCGATTCCGAATACAGGCGCGCCACTTCGTACTCGTCCTTGTAGGCCATCAGCTTGAAGTAGTAGCGCGCCACAGCCACAGTGAGCGCCTTCTTGCCCGGGACCTTGTCGGCCTCGGCCTTTTCCACCCGCTCGACCAGGGCGCGATATTTCGCCGCATAGGCCGCGTCCTGGTACGCGGTGAGGAACTCCACGCGGCGCGCGACCATTTCTTCGACTGTCTCCGACATCCGCTGCGTGGCCGGCTTGGCTTCCGGCGGCGTGGCGGCCTTCTGCACCGAGCGCAGGTCCACCGCGGCGCGGCGGCCCCAGTCGAACGCCGACTTGTTCTTGTCCACCGCCGCACCATTCAATTCGATGGCGCGCAGGATCGAGGCGAGCGACAGAGGGATCAAGCCCTTCTGCCAGCCGTAGCCCATCACGAACGGGTTGGCATAGATGGAATCGCCCAGCAGTGCGGTCGCAAGGTTTGTCGCGTCCACGAATTCGACCGCGGTCATCGCATCGCGCAATACCTCTTCCATGCCGGATACCGGGATCTGCAGGTCCGGGTTCTTGGTGAAGTCGCCGGTGGGAGACACGTCGGCATTCACCACCCCCGAGGTCACGCCCTTCTGCATCTTGGCCAGCGCCTCGTCCGAGGTCGAGACGATCATGTCGCAACCCAGCAGCGCCTGCGCCTCCCCTGCGGCGATGCGCACGGCGTGGATGTCCGCAGGTGCCCGGGCGATGCGCACGTGGGTGTACACGCTGCCGCCCTTCTGCGCCAGCCCGGTCATGTCGAGCACCGCCACGCCCTTGTTCTCAAGGTGCGCGGCCATGCCGAGCAGCGC
>CAZTYC010000302.1:0-3054 GCA_964617435.1 uncultured Burkholderiales bacterium | reverse complement strand
AAGATCGAGGTGCCGCCCATGCCGTCGAGCTTCTTGACGATGACGTCGCCGTGAAGCTCGATAAAGGCGTGCAGGGCCGCCATGCCGCTGGCCACCAGCGTGGGCGCCGTGTAGGCGGGAAACTTCAGGATGGCCAGCTTCTCGTTGTAGTCGCGCAGGGCGGCCGCGCGATTGACCACGCGCGCGCCCTGCTGCTCGGCCAGGCTGAGCAGCAGCGTTGCGTACAGGTATTCCTGGTTGAACGGCGGATCCTTGCGCATCAGCACGGCGTCGTAATGCGTGAGCGCATGCACCGCCTGCTGCTCGACGCGATACCAAGCGTCGTTGTCGGCACGGATTTCGAGCCGTGCGGCGGGCGCCGAGACCGCGCCGTCGGCCACCAGGTCACGCGCCTCGAAGGCCCACACTTCGTGACCGCGCCGCGCGGCTTCGCGCATCATGAAGATGGACGAATCCTTGTAGGCCTTGAGCTTGTGAATCGGGTCGACGATGAAGGCGAGGCGCATGGCGGTGAGGGTGGGTTGTTTGTGCGCGGACGGGGGCACACCGGCCGCTGCCCAGCGCGGCGCGGCAGCTGCCGGCGCGGGACTTACTCGGCGGCCTGGGCCACCGGCGGGCGGATGGTGGCGGGCGCGCTTTGGCCGGCCGGGGCGGGAATGGCGTCCACGTTCACCGTCTCGGCGAGCTGCTCGAGTTCCTTGGCCGCCGCCAGCATGGCCAGCCGTGCCACCACGCCGTAGGTATAGAAGCGGTTGGGCGGGGCATCCGGCATGCCGGCGCAGTCCGGCGTGTGGCAATCGGTCTCGAAGGCCAGCGGCACGAAGCTCATGCCGCGCGAATTGAGGTTCTCGTCCACGCCGCGATCGGTGTTGACGCGATAGAAGCCGCCGACGACGAACTGGTCGATCATGTACACCACCGGCTCGGCGACCGCGCCGTTGACCGATTCGAACGTGTGCACGCCCTCCTGCACGATGACCTCGGAGACTTCCAATCCCTCCTTGACCACCGCCATCTTGTTGCGCTCCTTGCGGTTCAGGCCGCGCACATCGTCCGGCGAGCGCGCCGTGAGGATGCCCATGCCGTAGGTGCCGGCATCGGCCTTGACGATCACAAAGGGCTTTTCGCTGATGCCGTATTCGTCGTACTTGGCCTGCGTTTCCTTCAGGACCGCATCGACGTTGGCGGCCAGGCACTCCTCGCCTTCGTTGGCGCCGAAATTGACCTTGCCGCACTGGCTGAACACCGGGTTGATGAACCACGGGTCGATGCCGATCAGCTTGGCGAAGTCCTCGGCCACGCGATCGTAGGCGTGGAAATGCAGCGTCTTGCGGCGCGTGGTCCAGCCCGCATGCAGGGGCGGCACCACCGGCTGCTCGAGCCGCTTGAGGATCTCCGGCACGCCCGCCGAGAGGTCGTTGTTGAGCAGGATGGCGCACGGATCGAAACCGTCGAGCATCAGGCGGTTGCCCACGCGTTTGATCGGCTCGAGCGTGAGCGTGCCGCCGTTCGGCAGGTCGAGCCGGGTCGGCGCGACAATGTCCGGCAGCAGGGAGCCGACGCGCACGTCCAAGCCGGCGCGCACCAGGATGCGCTGGATGGCCGCCACGTTGGTCAGGTAGAACAGGTTGCGCGTGTGGTTTTCCGGGATCAGCAGGAAGCGCTGCTTGTCGGGGCAGATCTTCTGCACGGCCGACATCGCGGCGTGCACGCACAAGGGCAGGAAATCCGGGTTGAGATTGTTGAATCCGCCGGGGAACAGGTTGGTGTCCACGGGTGCGAGCTTGAAGCCGGAATTGCGCAGGTCCACGGACGTATAGAACGGCAGCGTGTTCTCCTGCCATTGCCCGCGAAACCAGCGCTCGATCGAGGGCATGGAGTCGAGGATCTGTTTCTCCAGCGCCAGCAGCGGGCCGGTGAGCGATGTGGTCAGATGCGGAACCATGGGCACCTCGTTGGACAATCTTGGGTACATGCGGCCACTCCGGCGGAAAACAAGCGTGATCCCGCCTTGGTCGCGCAAGGGCCGTTGAGTTTACTCCTCCTCCACGGGCGGCCGCGTGACGGAGGGTGACGGGGATAGAATCCCAGCCACGCCCTGCCGGCCCCACCCGCCCCGCATGTCCTTGCCCTTCGGCTCTGCCACCCTCACCGCCATCCTGCTGCTCGCCGCCTCGAACGTCTTCATGACCTTCGCCTGGTACGCGCACCTGAAGAACCTGAACGACAAGCCCTGGTGGGTCGCCGCCCTCGTCAGCTGGGGCATTGCGCTGTTCGAGTACCTGCTGCAGGTCCCCGCGAACCGCATCGGTTTCGCCGAAATGAACCTCGGCCAGCTCAAGATCGTGCAGGAGGTCATCACGCTGGCGGTATTCGTCCCATTCGCCGTCCTGTACATGAACGAACCCCTGAAATGGAACTACCTCTGGGCCGGGCTGTGCCTGCTCGGCGCGGTGTATTTCATCTTCAAGGGTTGACTCCCCGCAACCCCCTTCGAACCAATTTCCATGCACCTCCACATCCTCGGCATCTGCGGCACCTTCATGGGCGGCATCGCCGTCCTGGCGCGCCACGCGGGCCACACCGTCACCGGCTGCGACGCCAACGTCTATCCGCCGATGTCCACGCAACTGGAGGCGCAGGGCATCACGCTGCACGAGGGCTTCGACGCGGAGCAGCTCGACACCTACAAGGCGGATCTCTACGTGGTCGGCAACGCGATGACGCGCGGCAAGCCGGTCATCGAGGAGATGCTCAACCGCGGGCTTCCGTATGTCTCCGGGCCGCAGTGGCTGGGCGAAAACTTCCTGCGCAACAAGTGGGTGCTGGCGGTCGCCGGCACGCACGGCAAGACCACCACCTCGGCGATGCTGGCGTGGATCCTCGAGCACGCAGGCATGGCGCCGGGCTTCCTGATCGGCGGGGTGCCGGCCAATTTCGGCGTCTCCGCGCGCGCGCCGGGCGGAGACTCGCCCTTCTTTGTCATCGAAGCGGACGAATACGACACCGCCTTCTTCGACAAGCGCAGCAAGTTCGTGCACTACCGGCCGCGCA
>CAZTYC010000301.1:0-3061 GCA_964617435.1 uncultured Burkholderiales bacterium | reverse complement strand
TGGACTCCATGTCCAGTTGCTGCAGATAGGCCGCAAGCCGCGACAGGCGGTGCGCATACGGCAGGACCGCGAGGCCGGGCATGCCTAGGAAAGTCCGGTTCCAGATCCCTGCCGAGGCGAGCAGCAGGGGAAGATTTGACGCGAACGGCGCGCTGCGGAAGTGCGCATCCATTGCGCGCGCGCCGGAAAGCATGTCTCTAAAAGCGGGGAAGCCCGCCGACAGCGCCACAGGCAAGCCAACGGCCGACCACAGCGAAAACCGCCCGCCGACCCAATCCCAGAGGCGCAACACATGGGCGGCGCGAACCGGGGAAGACGCCACCGCGTCCGGCTTGGCGGTGATGGCCACGAAATGCGCGTCGACCGGCTCGGGCCCCAGTTCGGCGTGAAGCCAGGCCTGGGCGGCGAGCGCATTGGCGAGCGTCTCCTCCGTGGTGAACGTCTTGGAGATCACCAGGAACAGCGTGGATCCCGCATCGAGCGGCGCGACGACCTCCGCGAGGGCGGCGCCGTCGATGTTGGATACGAAGTGCAGGCGCGGCCCGGATTTTGGCAGCGCCTGGACGGCGAGTTGCGGTCCCAGCGACGAGCCGCCGATGCCGATCGCGACCACGTCGGTAAAGGCGCGTCCGGCAACGCCGCGCAGGCGGCCGCTGCGCACCGTCTCGGCCAGGTCACCGATCGCGCGCAGTTCCCTGGCCACTTCGGAGGCAATGTCGAGATTCTCGACCACCAGCGCCTCCTGGCCGCGCAATGCGGTGTGCAGCACGGCGCGCTTCTCGGTGACGTTGATGCGCTCGCCCCGGAACATGGCCTCGCGGCGCTCCGCCAGGCCGCATTGCACCGCAAGCTGCTCGAGTGGCTCGAGAACGGCCGGGCCCAGGAATTGCCGCGACAGGTCGAGCGACAGGCCGCCGCCGGAAACGAGCAGATCCGCGGAGGCCGGGTGACGCTGATGTTCGGGCGCGAGCGCGGCCAGTTTCTGCCAGGCAGGCAGGGCGGTTCGAGACATTGGAAATGTGTGATGGAGGTCCGGGGTCATTCTAGCGCGGCGCGTCGGCGCCATCGGCCGGCGGTAGACTGGACACCCGTTGAATTCATCGACCTGCCCATGAATCCCCCCATGAAAAGCAAGGCCGGACTGGGCCGCATCTGGCGCGCCTTTCTCTATTCGATCGAGGGCCTCAAGGCCGCGTGGACGCATGAACATGCGTTCAGGCAGGAGCTCACGTTGGCGCTGGTCCTCCTTCCGGTGGCGGCCCTGGCGCCTGTGCCCCCCTTGGAACGGGCGCTGCTGTTTTGCGCCATGCTGCTGGTGCTGATTGTGGAGCTCCTCAATTCCGCCATCGAGGCGGTGGTGGATCGTTTCGGCCCGGAGATCCATGAACTGGCGAAGCGCGCCAAGGACATCGGCAGCGCGGCGGTATTCCTGTCGGACATCGTGTTCCTGATCCTCTGGGGCACCATCCTTTGGCCCCTGGCCAAGTCTTGGACCGGCGGGTGAGGGCGTAAAATTGCCGCTTTGATCGTGCCCGCAGTGGCGCGCCGGAGCTTTGCCATGAACGACCTCGCCCACCCGAACCTGTCCGCCGACCCGCGGCACGACCCCTCCCGCAGGGTTCGCGCACCGCGCGGCACCGCGATCACCTGCAAGAACTGGCTCATCGAAGCGGCGTACCGGATGCTTCAGAACAACCTGGACCCGGAGGTCGCGGAGCGGCCGGAAGACCTGGTGGTGTACGGCGGCATTGGCCGCGCTGCGCGCGACTGGACGTGTTTCGACGCGATCCTTGGCGCGCTGAAAGCGCTCGAACCGGATGAAACGCTGCTGATCCAGTCCGGAAAGCCGGTCGGCGTGTTCCGCACCCATGAAGATGCGCCGCGCGTGCTGCTGGCCAACTCCAACCTGGTGCCGCATTGGGCCACCTGGGCGCATTTCCACGAACTCGATCGCAAGGGCCGGCTCCTGGATCTACATCGGCTCCCAGGGGATTGTGCAGGGAACCTACGAGACGTTTGTCGAGGTCGGCCGCCAGCACTACGGGGGTAACCTGAAGGGCAAGTGGATCCTCACCGGCGGGCTGGGGGGCATGGGGGGCGCGCAGCCGCTTGCGGCCACCATGGCCGGCGCGTCGATGCTTGCCGTCGAATGCGACGAGACCCGCATCGATTTCCGGCTGCGCACGCGTTATGTCGATGCCAAGGCCAAGACGCTCGACGAGGCGTTGTCCATCATCCAAGGTGCGCACGCCAGGGGCGAGGCCGTCTCCGTGGGGCTGCTCGGCAATGCCGCCGACGTCTTCCCGGAGATTGCGCGCCGGGCCAAGGCGGGCGAGGCCATCGCCCGTCCGGACGTGGTCACGGACCAGACCTCGGCGCACGATCCGCTCAACGGTTACCTGCCGGCCGGCTGGACGCTTGACCAGGCGCGGACCTTGCGCGTAACGAACCCGCAGCGCGTCATTGCCGAAGCCTCCCACTCCATGGCCACCCACGTGCGGGCCATGCTGGACCTGCAGTCGCTGGGAATCCCCACGCTCGACTACGGCAACAACATTCGCCAGGTCGCCAAGGATCACGGCGTGGCGAACGCATTCGACTTTCCCGGTTTCGTGCCCGCCTATATCCGGCCGCTGTTCTGCCGCGGCGTCGGCCCCTTCCGCTGGGTGGCGCTGTCTGGAGACCCGCAGGACATCGCCAGGACCGATGCCAAGGTCAAGGAACTGATCCCGGATGACAAGCACCTGCACAACTGGCTGGACATGGCCGGCAAGCGCATTGCGTTCCAGGGCCTCCCGGCTCGCATCTGCTGGGTGGGGTTGGGCGACCGCCACCGGCTGGGTTTGGCGTTCAACGACATGGTGCGTTCGGGTGAACTCAAGGCGCCCATCGTCATCGGCCGCGACCACCTCGATTCCGGTTCGGTCGCGTCACCCAACCGCGAAACCGAGGCGATGAAGGATGGTTCGGACGCGGTGTCCGATTGGCCGCTGCTCAATGCGTTGCTGAACACGGCAGGCGGCGCCACCTGGGTCTCGCTGCACCACGGCGGCGGCGTGGG
>CAZTYC010000300.1:221-3070 GCA_964617435.1 uncultured Burkholderiales bacterium | reverse complement strand
AAATTAGGCCCCGGCGCATTTGCCAAACCCGGCCGGGGCGACAACGAATAGGCCATACCATGACCACGAAACACGCCTTTTCCACTCGCGCCATCCACGCAGGCCAGGAACCCGATCCGACCACCGGCGCGGTGATGCCGCCGATCTACGCCACGTCCACCTACGCCCAATCGAGCCCCGGCGTGCACAAGGGCTACGAATATGCGCGCACGCAAAATCCGACGCGCATGGCCTTCGAGCGTTGCATTGCGGACCTCGAAAACGGCGTGCAGGGTTATGCGTTCGCGTCCGGCCTGGCCGCCACTGCGACCATCCTCGACACCCTCGACACCGGCAGCCACGTCATCGCGCTCGACGACCTGTACGGCGGCTCCTACCGCCTGTTCGAGCGCGTGCGCAAGCGCTCGGCCGGGCTCGACTTCACGTTCATGGACATGACGGATCCTTCGAAGATCGAAGCCGCGATCCGCCCGAATACGAAAATGATCTGGGTGGAAACGCTCTCCAACCCGATCCTCAAGTGCGTGGATCTGGCCGCCGTCGCCGCCATCGCCCGGAAGCACAACCTCATCACCGTGGCCGACAACACGTTCTGCACGCCCTACGTGCTGCGCCCGCTCGACTTTGGGTTCGACCTGGTGATGCACTCGGTGACCAAGTACCTCAACGGCCACTCGGACATGGTGGGCGGCATCGTGGTGGCGCGCGAGAAGGGCGAGCTGACCGAAAAGCTCGAGTTCCTGCACAACGCGGTGGGCGGCATCCTGGGCCCGTTCGATTCGTTCCTGGCCCTGCGTGGCCTCAAGACACTGCACCTGCGCATGCGCGAGCACTGCGCGTCCGCGCTGGCGATCGCGCAATGGCTGGAAACGCATCCGAAGGTGGAGCGCGTGCACTATCCGGGCCTGGCCTCCCACCCGCAGCACACGCTGGCCACGAAGCAGATGAACGGCTATGGCGGCATGATCAGCGCGGTGTTGAAAGGCTCACTGGACGATTCACGCCGCTTCCTCGAACGCCTGAAAATCTTCGTCTGCGCGGAGAGCCTGGGGGGCGTCGAGTCGCTGGCAGAGCATCCGGCCATCATGACGCACGCCTCGATCCCTGCCGAGATTCGCCGGCAACTGGGCATCAATGATTCGCTGGTGCGCCTGTCGGTGGGGGTCGAAGACGTGGAAGACCTGAAGGCGGATATCGGGCAGGCGCTGGGCTGAGTCCGGCCTCCGGCGGCGTGACGAACGGCGTCCGTCGCGGGCGCGCGGAGCGCTGCTGCACCGCAACGTGACCCGGAAGGCGGCGCGTCGTAACCTTGACCGGCCTTGCGGCCCCCGCGTCAAGCTTCGCGCCGCAGGCCCATGGCCTCCATCCGGTTTCGCGCCCGTTGCGGGTTTGGCGCAGCGGTGGAGCTTCCGCCATTTTTCCGGGAGCCTTGCATGCAACTCACCCTCACCCTCAATGGCAAGCCGGTGTCGGCAGACATCGAGCCTGCCACCCTGCTGGTCGATTTCATCCGTTCGCACCAGGCATTGACCGGCACGCACGTCGGTTGCGATACCGCGCAATGCGGTGCCTGTACCGTGCTGGTCGATGGCAAGGCGACCAAGAGCTGCAACGTGCTGGCCTTGCAGGTGGCGGGCGCCAGCGTTATCACCATTGAAGGCTTGGCCTCCGAGGACGGCACCCTGCATCCGATGCAGGCAGCGTTCAAGCAGCACCATGGACTGCAATGCGGCTTCTGCACGCCCGGCATGGTGATGAGCGCCATCGAGCTCAAGGGCAGGAATCTCACTGAGGCGCAGATTCGCGCCGCGCTGGACGGCAACCTGTGCCGCTGCACGGGCTATCACAACATCGTCAAGTCGGTGCAGGCCGGCTTGGCGAACATGAAGTAGGGGGCCGCCATGGGTGCCATTGGTCAACGGCTGGAACGCAAGGAAGACGTGCGCTTTTTGACCGGCGCGGGTCAGTACACCGACGACGTGGTGCTGCCGCGCCAGAGCTACGCGGTGTTCCTGCGCTCGCCGCATGCGCATGCGGTCATCAAGTCCATCAACACCTCCGCTGCCGCGGGTATGCCGGGGGTGATCAAGATCTTCACGGGCAAGGACCTCGACGGAAAGATGGGCGGCCTGCCTTGCGGCTGGCTCATTACCGATGTCAACGGCCAACCCATGAAGGAGCCGCCGCACCCGGTGCTGGCGCTGGGCAAGGTGCGCTATGTGGGCGATCGTGTCGCGCTCGTGGTGGCGGATTCGATTACGCAGGCCAAGGATGCGGCGGAGGCCATCGAGGTCGATTACGATGTGTTGCCGGCAGTGGCGAATACCGGAACGGCGGACCAAGCCAAGGTGGCCGTGCACGACATCGCACCGGACAACGTGTGCTACGTGTGGGCGCTGGGGGACAAAACCGCCGTCGATGCCGCGTTCGCCAAGGCGCACCACGTCACGACGCTCCACATCGAAAACAACCGCCTGATTCCCAACGCCATCGAGCCGCGCGCGGCCAATGCGCAGTATTCGCGCGCCGACGACAGCTACACGCTGTACGTGGCCAACCAGAACCCGCATGTCGAACGCCTGCTGATGACGGCCTTCGTGCTGGGCCTTCCGGAGCACAAGGTGCGCGTGATCGCGCCGGACGTGGGCGGCGGCTTTGGGTCCAAGATCTATTTGTACGGCGAAGAGACCGCGCTGGTATGGGCGTCGAAGCAGGTCAACCGCCCCATCAAGTGGACGGCGGATCGCTCGGAGGCGTTCCTCTCGGACGCGCACGGGCGTGACCATGTGACGAAAGCCGAGTTGGCGCTCGACAAGGACGGCAAGTTCCTGGCGTTGCGGGTCGAGACC
>CAZTYC010000300.1:0-211 GCA_964617435.1 uncultured Burkholderiales bacterium | reverse complement strand
CATGCGCGTGAACACCACGGCCAACATGGGCGCGTACCTGTCCACGTTTGCCTCCTGCATCCCGACCATCCTGTATGCGACCCTGCTCGCCGGCCAATACAAGACGCCGGCCATCCATTGCACGGTCAAGGCGGTGTTCACCAACACCGCGCCGGTGGATGCCTACCGCGGCGCCGGGCGGCCGGAGGCGACGTACGTGGTCGAACGGCTG
>CAZTYC010000299.1:0-3088 GCA_964617435.1 uncultured Burkholderiales bacterium | reverse complement strand
CTCAGCCCGGCTGGCCGTCCGCGCGCGGGGTGCCATAGATCCGCGCATTTCGCAGCCCCCAAGGCACCAGGCAGGCCGTCCAGCCTGCTGCGGCGGCTAGCACCAGCGCGCCATAGGCGGCGGGAATCACCTCGGCCGCCACCCGCATCACGGCGACGAACTGGAAAGCCGCGAACAGGCCCCAAGCCCAACGATCCGCAGCCAGCGTGCGCCCCGAATGTCCGAGCGTGACGCGTGTGACCATGGCGAGCATCAGGGAGCATAGAAAGCCGATGGTGATGGCGTGCAGCGGGGCGAGGCCCAAGGCGGGTATGCCCGCCCGTGCAAGCAAGGACTGGACGGCGAACAACGCGTAGCCGATCGCCAGCCACAGGAATCCCAAGTGCAGCATGGCGAGCAGGCGGTTCTTCAAACTTTGTACCAGGCCCCATCGCCAAACGGTGCGACCGCACACGAGCGCGGCCGGCAGGTCGACCATCCAGCGCCATTCCGGAGTGCCGAATATTTCAAACAGCCCGTGCAGGACCGGCGCCCCGACCAGCAGGCCCAACAGCCACCAGGGACGCCACAGGAACGCGCCTTCCAGCGCACTCGAGGTGAAGAAGGGCAGCATTCGATGGCAAACGGCGCAGAACAGCGGTACCAGGAAGCCCCAGGTCGCGATGGCCGGAAAGGCGCCGAAAGCCGAGCCCGAGATCTCGGCGCCCACGCGCAGTGCAAGGCAGACGGCGCCCACGGCCAGGCTGGCTGCCACCACCCACGCATGCACCTTGTCCTGCGCGCGGCTGGCCCGCGCCATGGCCGCGAAACGCCACGCGAGCACGATGAATCCGGCCAGATACACCGCCATGAACGGCAGGTATCCGGTGAACACGACGCCGGCCAGTCCTCCCAGCATGCCCCAGGCCGGCCACGCGACAACGCGGGTGGGGACGGGTGGCATCTGCAGCCACCGCGGCCCGGCCGTGAAGGCAAAGCCGAAGATGAAGAAGGGCATGAAGCCGTAGATCATCAGCACGGGATGCAGATGGGCGGCCGCGCCGAAGGCCGGCATCGCGCCGGTGCGATGGGCCAGCGCCGCCAGCCACCAGACGCTGACCAGAATCAGGCCGGACATGCCGAGAAAGAATTGCAATCGGTGCGGCGCGGCGTTCAACTGGCCCAGCGCAAATTTGCCGGCGGGTGCATGGCGTGGCGTGACTGGCGCGGCGGCGGGGACGGGGATGGCGCGCAGGGGAATCGGCGGGCGGGACATGGGGATGGGCGCAAGGCGCCGGAGTGGCGGATGCAGGCAGGGTAGGGTCGCTACACGGGGCCCGCCTTAAGGCCCATCAATTTTCCTCAAGTCGCGGCTGGCGGATCCGCAAGATTGCGCAGCCGACGCCGCGACGCACCGGCCCTGCAGGAGTTGCGGGTTCAGGCCGCGCTGGAAAAATCGGGGGCGGGCAGGCCGCGCCTTGCGGCCATGGCCGTGCCGAGCGCCACCCAGTCCGGGTTCTTGAGCAGTTTCTGCGCCAGCGGCAGCAACTGGTTCTCCTCGCGGTGGATGTGGTCCGCATAGATGCGCGAGAAATCCTTGACCAGCTGCGCGTCCAGTTCGGTGGACTCGCCGGACAGCAGCGCCGTCAGCGCCTCGTGCACGCGATCCCACACCTCTTCCATGTCGCGGTGCTCCACCATCAGGTGCGAGACCAGGTCAAAGGCGGCGGCGCGGTCGGCCGAGCCTTCCGCCGCGCGCAGCACGCGCGGAAACAGGTCCTGCTCCTCGTCGGCATGATGATTGGGCGCGGCCTCGATGAAGTACTTCAACACCGCTTCAATGGCGGTGCGCGCGTCCGCGTCCACGCCGTGGCGGGTGACGTGTTTTTGCAGGCGCGCCAGCGTCTGCATTTGTTTTTCGATGCGCCGGTGGCAGGCGGCCAGCGCGCCGAGGGGCTGGTCGAAGCCGGCAGCGGGAGGATCCCAGAGTGTCATGAACGCAACGATATGCCGCCGGCTTGCGCACGGGCCTTAAGGCGGGTCAAGAAATCGGAATTGCGCACCGTCCACCATGCGAAGAAGAAGCGCCGGCTCCCGGCCGTCAAACACAAGCACTGGCGCGGCGTCTGGCAGGAAAATGCTCCGAACGCCGCATCCACGCTGGTGTTCAATGCTTCGGCGCTTCCGGCGCAGCCTGCAATGCCGCGACCACATGGCGGGCCATGCCGCCCGCCAATTCGAGCTCGCTCACGAACGGTTCGCCAAGGCCGTCGGCGCGGATCAGCCGGGCCTCCTCGGGATTGGCCGCGCGGATCGCCACCTGGATGGCCGGGTTCAGCATGCGCGCGGTTTGCACCATGGCGCGCACGTCGGGCGCCTCGCGGATGGCGATCACCAGCATCGAGGCATTGGCGATATGCGCCTGCACCAGCGTTTCCGGGCGCGCGGCGTCGCCACACACGGCGGCCTGGCCGCCCGCGCGCAACTGGTCCACCAGTTCCCTCGATTGCTCCGCGACGACACAGGGCACCTTGGCATCGGCCAGGGCGCGCGCGATGGCCGACCCGACACGACCGTAGCCCACCAGCACCACCTGCCCGGACAGGAGCCTCGCTTCCGTGGACATGGGCAGCGCGGCCAGCGGGTCGCCGCGCTGCTCGATGCGCCGCGCGAAGGCCGAGCGGTCCAGCACCCAGCGGCGCAGCGGCTCCACGGTGGTGAACAGCATGGAATTGAGCGCGATCGAAACGAAAGCCGCCGCCAGCACCAGGCTTTGGCCCTCAACCGGCATCAGCTTCAGCGTCACGCCGAGTCCGGCGAGGATGAAGGAAAACTCGCCGATCTGCGCGAGGCTGGCGCCGACCGTCAGCGCCGTGGAGAACGGGTAGCGGAACGCCAGCACCAGCACCACCGCGGCGATGGTCTTGCCGACGATGACGATGGCCAGCACCGCAAAGAGTTTGCCCGGCGATTGCAGGATCACGGCCGGATCGAACAGCATGCCCACCGAGACAAAGAACAACACGGCGAAGGCATCGCGCAGCGGCAGCGATTCATCGGCCGCACGGTGGCTGAATTCGGATTCGCGCATCATCATGCCGGCGAAGAA
>CAZTYC010000298.1:0-3092 GCA_964617435.1 uncultured Burkholderiales bacterium | reverse complement strand
TGAAGGTTCTCGATTGCAGTAGCGTCATCGCCGCACCCGCCGCGGCGACAATCCTTTCGGATTTTGGTGCAGACGTTATCAAAATTGAACCGCCCGGTGCGGGTGATCCCTACCGAGCTGTTCCGCTGCTGCCTACTATGCCGCAAGCAAGGGAGAACTATGCGTGGATGCTTGCATCGCGCAACAAGCGCGGGCTTGCGCTCAACCTCGCGAAGCCGTCGGCGCAAGACATCGTGGGCCGCCTGGTCGCTCAGGCGGACGTTTTCATCACCAACTTTCCGGCGGTAGTGCGCAAGAAGCTTGGCCTAAGATATGAGGACCTTGCGCCGCTCAACGATCGATTGATTTACGCCTCCTTCACCGGGTATGGCGAGCGCGGTGAGGAAGCCTCCAAACCGGGTTTTGACATCACCGCATGGTGGGCGAGATCAGGCCTGATGGACGGAGTGCGTACCGAGGCCGCAGCGCCGCCGGCGCGATCGCTGACCGGTATGGGTGATCATCCATCCGGAATCTCGCTTTATGCAGGCATCGTCATGGGCTTGTATCAGCGCCAGCTCACGGGCAAGGGCGCACACGTTGGAACGTCGCTGCTTGCCAACGGCATCTGGTGCAACGGCGTAATGGCACAAGCAGCCCTGTGTGGCGCCCGATTCGTCGACCGTCCTCCGCGCGAGCAAGCGCTCAATGCTTTCACCAACTATTATCAATGCCGGGATGGGCGCTGGCTGATCCTCACGATCCTCAACGAGGAGCGACAATGGCCGGCTTTCATCAAATGTCTCGGGCGCGAAGATCTGCAAGACGATCCGCGCTTTGTGACCAGCCAGGATCGCATGAAGCACGCCATGGCCTTGACCGCCGTGCTCGACGAGACGTTTGCGACCAAGGACCGAGCAGAATGGAGAGACATTCTTGCCGCGGGCGGGATCGTGTTCGATGTTGTTGCTTCCGCGCAAGACATTCCGAACGACCGGCAGATATTGGCCAATGACATCGTCGTTCCGTTTGACAATGACACCGTCTTGACCGTTGCGAGTCCAATTTCCGTTGAAGGTCAGAACAAGGTAAGGCCGCGCCGTCCGCCGAATGTCGGACAGCACACTGACGAAGTGCTGCGTGAGGCTGGCTATGACCCGGCCAGCATCGCGAAATTTCGTATGGATGGTGCCATCGCATGATCGTTCACGCTCTTCCATGGTATGGTCTGGGAGACAGGTGATGAAAATTGAAGAACTGTTCAGCGTGCGAGGCAAGGTCGCCGTGGTGACCGGCGGCAGCCGCGGTATCGGCGAGATGATCGCGCGCGCTTATGTCGAGAATGGCGTCAAGGTCTATATCACGGCCCGCAAGGCGGAAACCTGCGACGCCCTCGCTAACGAACTATCAAGAACTGGCGAGTGCATCTCGATCCCTGCTGACATCTCCTGCCTAGAAGACATTGATCGCCTCGTCGCCGAAATCGAGAAGCACGAGAGCAAACTCGACATTCTGGTCAACAATGCGGGTGCCAGCTGGGGCGCGGGCTTTGTGTCCTTTCCTGAATCCGGATGGGACAAGGTCATGGACTTGAACGTCAAATCGGCTTTCTTCATGACACAGCGCGCATTCAAATTGTTGCAAGCCGCTGGCTCGCCAGACAACTATGCGCGCGTCATCAATATCGGATCTATCGAAGGCATTCGCACGTCGCATCTCGAAGCCTATTCGTACGCAGCGTCCAAGGCGGCAATACTGCACCTGACCCGCATGATGGCGAAATATCTCGCGAGAAGCCATATCGCGGTCAACGCGATCGCGCCTGGCTACTTTCCATCCAAAATGACTGACGCGATTCCCGAGGCAGAAAGCAGGGTGATTGAAAGCGATACTCCAATGCGGCGCTGGGGCCGTCCGGAAGACATGGCGGGAGTGGCGCTGTATCTGGCTTCGCGCGCAAGCGGCTTTTTGTGCGGGTCAACCGTGGTGGTCGACGGCGGACTAGCTACCACGGGTTGAGCGCCGCGCATCTCGGAGGCGACCCGCAGTCGAATTGGGCAAGAAGCGAAGATTCCTGTTGGGGCAAGCCAGCCTCGGGCGCGTTCAAGAAGCTCGGCTTATCCCGGATCAGGGCTCCGGTCCCGACATGCGCTTCAGACAATTCAATCTGTCTTCTTGTGTGCCGCGGGGTCCGCCTCGAACGCTTGCTTTCCCTTTGCTACCCACAGCGCTCGCGCCCGTTCGTTCTGATCGCTTTGGAACTTCTCGGCGATCCAGAGCAGCGCCCCGAGGATGATGGCACGGTCATCGCCGGTCAGGTCCACAATTCCGGCTTTGACGACGAGGCCGCCGAGTTCGATGAGATGCCGCGTGCGCTTGCGGCGCTCGACCTGCCATGTGCGCATGTCAAGTCGCGCCCTTGCGGACTGAAGCCGGTTGCGCGCCGCCTGGTTGCGCCGGAGCGCCGTCCGTGTTGCGGTCAGTTGCTGGTGCATTTCGCCGCGGCCGTCCCTGAAAGAACGTGGCCCCGCGCCTGGCCCATGCCTCCCTCTTTCCAGCCTCTTTCGTCTCGGCCAGCACGATCAGCGCACCAGCCAGTTCGTTGGCGCTTAGCGCATCGGCCCCAGTGGCAATCACCAGTTCGCCAAGTTGCCGTACCTTGCGGGTTTTCAGCGCGCGCGCCTTGTCTTCGAGCGCTTTCAGGTCCGCGTCAAAATCCCTTGGCTTTCGCATGTGCATGCTCCGTAACTTGCGTAAATTGTCGATGGCGCGATGATAGTCGAGCAGCCCGCAGAATGCTGTGAGGCAGCCGGGACTGCCTGAGACGGGGTAGTCCCGCCCGAGAATTTTTCGAGGGAGGGCGCGCTTATACGTCGTGCCGACGTGCGCTTCGCCATGTAGATGGTCTGGTCGCGATGGCGATCTATCATCTTCACGTCAAGGTCATTGGCCGCAAGTCCGGCTCTAGCGCGGTGGCGTCCGCCGCCTACCGCTCGGCCTCACGGCTGCGCGACGACCGGCTTGACCGCAGCCACGATTTCTCCGGCAAGCGGGGCGTTGTCCATTCCGAGGTGCTGCTGCCCGAACATGCGCCCGAAGCGTGGACCGACCGC
>CAZTYC010000297.1:0-3098 GCA_964617435.1 uncultured Burkholderiales bacterium | reverse complement strand
GCCACGAAGGCGCCCAGCGCGATAAACACGCCGTGGCCGAAGTGCAGCACGTCCATCAGGCCGAAAACCAGCGTGAGGCCGGAAGCGATGACGAACACGATCATGCCCATCGCCAATCCCGCCACGGTGAGCGTGAGCCAGGTGGAGGGCGCTCCGAAGAACGGCAACGCTGCCAGCATCAGGCCCGGTACGAGCAGCAAGGGCGCCCAGTCGATGTCGCGCTGGGTAGGGACGGCGGGGGCGGCAGTAGGCGCGGCAGAACTCATAGCGCGAGCCCCATCAGTTGGTGCTGCAATTCTTCGTTGGCGACGAACTCCGCCATGCCGCCCGCGTGCACCACGCGGCCGTCGTCCATCACGGCCACGGTGTCGCCCAGGCGCTTGGCGAATTCCAGGTTCTGTTCCACCAGCAGGATGGTGACGCCCTGCGACTTCAATTCCGCAAAGGCATCGATCATGTTGTCGATGATCGAGGGTGCGAGCCCCTTGCTGGGTTCGTCGACGACAAGCAGTTCGCGCGGCTCGACGATGGCGCGCGCCACCGACACCATCTGCTTCTGCCCGCCGGAAAGCTTGCCCGCGGGGTAGTTCCAGAACGTCTTCACGGCCGGGAACTTGGCGAAGATCCAGTCGAGGCGCGCTTCATCCAGCTCGCCCGCGTGGCGCGCCGACTGAGCGGCCAGCGTGAGGTTTTCCTTCACCGTGAGGTCGGAAAAGATGCCCATCGACTCCGGCACGTAGGCGATGCCCAGCCGCGCGCGTTGCGGAGTGCTGAGCGAGGCGAGGTCGCGGCCGTCGAAGGCAATCGTGCCCTGCGAGGCCTTCCACAGGCCCATGATGGTGCGGAGCGTCGTGGTCTTGCCCGCGCCGTTGCGGCCCAGCAGCAGGGTGAGCTGTCCGCGCGGCACGGAAAGGTCCACGCCGTGCAGGATGTGGTAGGCGCCGATGTGCGTGTGCACGCCGGTGAGCGCGAGGCGCGGGGAGGCGGTGCCGGTGGTGGTGGCCGGCGCGGCGGCTGGGTTTGTCACGCGGCTTTCCTCCGCCCCAGATACGCTTCCTGCACCACGTCGGAGGCGATCACGGTAGCCGGGTCGCCATCGGCCACCAAGGTACCGTTGACCAGCACGATGATGCGGTCGGCCAGTTCGCGTACCACGTCCATTTTGTGTTCGACCAGCAACAGCGTTTTCGTCTTGTCCCGCTTCAGTTCGCGAATGAGGTTGAGCACCGTCGGCACTTCGTCCGCGCTCATGCCGGCGGTGGGCTCGTCGAACATGAACACCGAGGCATCGAGCGCCATGAGCATGGCCACTTCGAGCTTGCGCTGGTCGCCGTGCGAGAGCGTGGCGGCGGTGACTTGTGCCCGGGACGCCAGCGCGGTCATCGCCAGCAGATCGTCCGCGCGCTTGGCCAGCGCGTGGTGGTCGGTGGCGAGGCTCCACAGGTTCAACCCGTGGCGGTGGCGGCCGGTGTTGCAGGCCTGCACCGCGAGACGCACGTTTTCATGCACCGTGAGGTGGGGGAACAGGTTGGTGAGCTGGAACGCGCGGCCCAGTCCCGCACGGGTACGCGCGGAGGGCGGGAGCGGGGTCAAGTCCCGGTCGCCCAGCATCACGCGGCCCGCGCTGGCCTTGAGCTGGCCGGAGATCAGGTTGAAATAGGTGGTCTTGCCCGCGCCGTTCGGCCCGACGATGGCCGTCAGGGTTCCCGGCTTGAAACTCGCGGTCACCGCATTAACCGCCACATGCCCGCCGAAGCGGATGGTGAGGTTGTGCGTGGAAAGATCGGACATGGGCTGTGGACGGCGCGCGGATTACTTCTTGGCGCCGGCGGACAGGCGGTCCAGCATGGCCACGATCGCCTTCATCTGTGGCGCGGCCTTCCTGGCGTAGTCGGCGCCGGTGTAGCCCCACCAGTCCCAGCAGCCGTTGGTGGCGCCCGCGCCGGTTTGCGGATAGAGCACGACGAGATCGTTGGTCTCGGCCCAGCGGTTGTAGCCGGCACCCTTGGCAAACGCATCGCCGACATCGGTCGCGTTCATCTTGCAGCCGTGCAGGACCACATGCACGCGGCAGGCGGCGCCGGCGGCGCAGGATGCCGGAATGAACGCATATCCCGTGGCGCCGATACCGGCGGCCTGGGTGATGGCGGCCTGGTCGAAGACGATCAGTTTTCCGCCCAGCTCGCCGGCCTTGCGCGGCTTCAACGGGCCGTACAGATGGGTCAGCAACGCGCCGGCGGTGTCGAAGCCGCAGTTGTTGAGGAAGGGCGCGGCCTTGTTCTCGCACGCGGCGCCGCCCTCATCGGTGACGAACCCGTGGTCGGCCGGCACGTCCTTCTTGTGCACGATGGCGGCGGCGGGCAGGAATGCCTCGTAATACTTCACCAGCGCGGTGCTGGTCGCTTCGCCGACCACGCTGTCCTTGGCCATCGAGAACACGTACGCCTTGCTCGCGGCCAGGTGGGTGACAGGGTCGATGGCCTGGTCTTCGGCCGCCTTCTTTGTCGCGGCCACCAGCGCATCGACCGGAATCGCCGTCTTGCCCAGGCAGCGCGTGAGCGCGCTCAACACCGACCCTTCCGCGCAGTTGTACGGCCCGCCGGCAATCACCCCGGCGCCCTTGGCAAAGCGCGACGAATACGCCACGTGCAATTGCACCGCCATGTAGCCGCCGGACGAGATTCCGGAGACCGTCGTCTGCGCGGGGTCGATGTTGAGGGCGGGGAGGGGGGCAGGTTTGGTTTGTGCAAGGGCGGCGGTGATGGCGATCGAAAAGATCAATGAGAAGGATCTAAGGAAATTCATCGTGTCCTCATGAGTCTGTGTTGTGCAGCCAGTACGTCAAGCTGTCGCTCCGGACTTGGTCCGGGGCCTAAGTTTGTCGATTCCAAATTGGACCCCGGCCTATGCCGGGGCGACAGATATATGGATTCGTGCATTTGGTAATGCTGTGCGCCGTTAGCGCTTGTTCCTCACCGGAACCTTCATCTCGTCCGCCTTGATCTCGCGCACCAGCTCGGGAATCGCCCACGCCACGGCCGGATCGACCTTGATCTTGAAGTGGTACATGCTCTGCATCGCCTGGTGGTCTTCCTTGC
>CAZTYC010000296.1:0-3120 GCA_964617435.1 uncultured Burkholderiales bacterium | reverse complement strand
TGTTGAAGGCGGCGAAGACGTCGCTGTTGAGCTGAAGACCATCGAGCTGCACGACCTGGCCTATGTGGGCGGCGGCGCCGGCATGGACACGATGGGCTAATTGGCTTTCAACGGCTCGCACCAAGGCCTGATTTGGTCGATTGAAACCGTATCCAATGTGCTGGGGGGAATTCAAATTCCCTTGAATTGATGAGGTAAAACAAAGATTTACATGGCGTTTTGCGTACTTTACCCGTTATAATCTCTGGCTTTTCTGTTACGGGATGCGCAACTTGCGCCAACGCTACGTCATTGGAAATTGGAAGCTCAACGGCAGTCTCGCCAAGAACAAGGCACTGCTGGACGGAGTCCGTCCGTTTGTCGCGAGAGTCGCGGATCGCCACTGCGCCGTCTGTGTCCCGGCGCCATACCTTTCTCAGGTCCAAAGTGAATTGCGCGGCTCCCCCATCTCATGGGGATCCCAGGATGTGAGCGAACACGAGTCCGGCGCCTTTACCGGTGAGGTTTCGGCGACAATGGTGACGGAATTCGGCAGCCGGTTCGCGATTGTCGGGCATTCCGAACGGCGTGCCTTGTTCGGGGATTCCGACGCAACCGTTGCAGCCAAGTTTGGGCGGGCCATTTCGGCAGGCTTGACGCCAATCCTGTGTGTCGGCGAATCGCTGGATGAGCGCGAGGCCGGGACGACAGAAATTGTGGTGTCGCGGCAACTCAATGCCGTGATTGACGCCCATGGGGTGGAATCCTTGGCCAAAGCGGTCTTGGCGTATGAACCGGTGTGGGCGATTGGTACCGGAAAGACCGCGACGCCCGATCAGGCGCAAGCGGTCCATGCGTTCTTGCGGAAGACGGTAACGGCACGTGATGCGAAAACCGGTGCAAGCCTTTCCATCCTGTACGGGGGAAGCGTGAAGAAGTCGAACGCGAAGGAATTGTTCGCGATGCCGGATATTGACGGCGGCTTGATCGGTGGGGCGTCCTTGGTGGCGGAAGAATTTTTGGGAATCTGGGCGGCGCTGTAGTGGCGGGCTGGTTCGGAGTCCGGTTCAATTTGAAACAGGAGTGAAGTCATGTTGGGAATCGTATTGGCGGTGCACGTCATGGTTGCTTTGGCAATCGTGGTCCTGGTGTTGTTGCAACACGGAAAAGGCGCGGACATGGGTGCCGCCTTTGGCAGCGGCTCGGCGGGCAGCCTGTTTGGCGCTGCCGGCGCGGCCAACTTCCTGTCACGGGCAACCGCCGTCTGTGCCACGGTGTTTTTCGTCACCTGCCTGGCGCTGACCTACATTCATACGCCCAAGCAGGGCTCAAACGTGATGGGGGGTGGGGTCATGCAGAACCTGCCGGCCAAGTCCACCGATCCGGCCAAGCCGGATGCCAGCGCGATTCCGGCGCCGGTCGCCCCGGCCGTGCCCGCGCCGGCCGAAGGCGATGCCAAGAAAGATGCTGCGCCGAAGCAGTAGCCCTGAACCGCGCTAAAATGGCGCGGATTTGCCGTCGTGGTGGAATTGGTAGACACGCTGTCTTGAGGGGGCAGTGCGGAAACGCGTAAGAGTTCGAGTCTCTTCGACGGCACCAAACAACAAGGCCGGCTGCACCGAGGGCCGGCATTCTCGGGATGGATTGAGACAGGTCAAAGCCTGAAAGCGCACGGGCCTTACCCTTCGCAGACATGATGCTTGAGAATTACTTCCCCATCCTGATCTTCCTCCTGATTGGCGCATCGGTCGGCTTCGGCCCCCTGATCGCCACCAAGGTCCTTGGCCTTTTGATGGGGCATGACCGGCCGGACGCCCAAAAGCTCTCGCCTTACGAGTGCGGCTTCGAGGCCTTCGAGGACGCGCGCATGAAGTTCGACGTGCGCTATTACCTGATTGCGATCCTGTTCATCCTTTTCGATCTGGAAATCGCGTTCTTCTTCCCTTGGGCCGTGGTGCTCCGGGAAATCGGCTGGTTCGGCTTTTCCGCCATGATGGTGTTCCTGGGCATCCTGGTTGCCGGGTTCATCTACGAGTGGAAAAAAGGCGCATTGGACTGGGAATGAGCAAAGGATCAAACCATGCCTGAAGGCGGCAACGCTGTCCTCGGCGGACAGGGATTCGTAACCACGCAGGTCGATACCCTGGTCAATTGGGCGCGCACCGGATCGATGTGGCCGATGACATTCGGACTGGCCTGCTGCGCGGTGGAGATGATGCACGCCGGCGCGTCGCGCTACGACCTGGACCGTTTCGGTGTGGTGTTCCGCCCCAGCCCGCGCCAGTCGGACGTCATGATCGTGGCGGGAACGCTGTGCAACAAGATGGCGCCCGCCATGCGCAAGGTCTATGACCAGATGGCGGAGCCGCGCTGGGTCATTTCGATGGGGTCCTGCGCCAATGGCGGCGGCTACTACCACTACTCCTACTCGGTGGTGCGGGGATGCGATCGCATCGTCCCCGTGGATGTCTATGTTCCCGGGTGCCCGCCAACGGCAGAGGCGCTGCTCTACGGAATCATCCAGTTGCAGAACAAGATCAAACGCACCAACACCATTGCCCGCTGATTCGAGATGTCTGAGCCAAATGCCCACTTGAAAGCCACGCTTCCCGCCGTCTTGGGCGGCGCGCTGGAGCAGTTGATCGAGTCGAAGGGACAGCTCGTCGCGGAAATCCGCGCCGCGGGCATGCTGGACGCGATGCGCGCCCTGCGTGACGACCCCGCCACCGCCTTCGACCAGTTGATCGACGTCTGCGGCGTGGACTACCTCGAGCATGGCGGCCAGTGGAAGGGCAGGCGCTTTGCAGCCGTCTATCACCTGCTGTCCGTGAAGCGCAACGAGCGGCTGCGCGTGCGGGTGTTCTGTGAAGACGACGCCTTCCCGATGGTGGAGTCCGTCACCGGCCTGTGGTCGTCGGCAAACTGGTTCGAGCGCGAGGCCTTCGACCTGTACGGGATCGTGTTCAACGGCCACAACGACCTGCGCCGCATCCTGACCGACTACGGCTTCGTCGGGCACCCGTTCCGCAAGGATTTCCCGGTTCACGGCAATGTCGAGATGCGTTACGACCCGGAGCAAAAGCGCGTCGTCTACCAGCCGGTCACGATCGAGCCGCGCGAGGTGGTGCCCCGCGTGATCCG
>CAZTYC010000295.1:0-3120 GCA_964617435.1 uncultured Burkholderiales bacterium | reverse complement strand
AGCAGGGACCGACGATGGCCAGCAGGCGGCTGTCGCCGCGGTGCATGATGCGGTGGATTTCCTCGCGCGCCCGGTAGACCGTGTTGGAGGCCTTTTCGGTGCAGGGAAATTCGCGCGTCAAGTGCGAGGGGGGAGACAGTTCGCGAATGCCGCGGATGCGCAAGTCGTCGGTGTTGAAGGCCATCTTGGGCTCCGGCTGGATGAGCTTGAGGGTGTTTTTGGCGGTCATGGTTAGTTTCACCCACCTTTCGGACCGGGCGAAAAAAAACCGCCGGTCTTTGGGGCCGGCGGTTTTTTCAAGGATTCGGTGTTACATCAGATCGAACACGTATCTTTCTCCGCCGCTGGCTTCGAAAACCACCAAAAGTAATACGCAAAAAAGTTGCAAAACGGCGTGTTCATAAACTCATCATAGCAGGTTTTGTGCGGCGCGCAAACGCGGCCTGCGGACCTCAGGACGAGGCCACTTCCGGCTTGAAGGTCAGCGCCGCCCCATTGTTGCACCAGCGCTGCCCCGTCGGTTGCGGCCCGTCGTTGAACACATGGCCGTGATGGCCGCCACATTTGGCGCAGTGGTATTCCTTGCGCGGATAGATGAGCTTGAAATCGGTCTTGGTCTCGAACACACCGGGCAGCGTCGTGAAAAAGCTCGGCCAGCCGGTGCCGGACTCGAACTTCATCTCGCTGGTGAACAGCGCGAGCCCGCAGCCGGCGCAATGGAAAACGCCCTTGCGCTTTTCGTCATTGAGCGGGCTGGTGAAGGCGCGCTCGGTGCCCTCGTCGCGCAGGACCTTGTAGGCCGCCGGATTGAGGCGCATGCGCCATTCGGAGTCGGGCAACTGGAGTTTTTCGATGGGGGTCATGGTCTGGTTGGCTTGTTGAAGGGCGATCCTCACCTGCTCCGGCGTGGGCGCGACCGGCGGCTTCTCCCGCTGCGCCAGCACCGAGGGCGCGGCGAGCGCGACGCCTGCGGCGGGGACACTCCGAAACAAGAAACTTCTGCGATTCATGGCTTATTCCGTCACTGTCGGTTCAATTGGGTCGTCGAGGCCGTTGGAATCTTACGGGATCGGCAAGTTCCCTCCAAGCGCCCCCTCAGCCGCACACGCGGTTGCGGCCCTGCCGCTTGGCCTCATAGAGCTGGGCGTCGGCTTGCGCGAGCAGGCGCTCGCCGGTGGCATCCTGGCCATCGTCCGCGGCGGCGGCTTCCGCCACCCCGGCGCTGATCGTGATCCTGAGCCCCGGCACCTGGGGCTCCCAGTCATGGTCCTGGACACAGGCCCGCAGCTTGTCCATCACGCGCAGCGCCTCTTCCCGGGAGGCCGACGGCAGGATCAGCGCAAACTCCTCGCCGCCGTAGCGCGCGTGCACGTCGGAATCGCGCACCTGGGCGTCCACCAGCTTCGCCACGGTGCGCAGCACCTCGTCGCCCACCGCATGGTCATGCGTGTCGTTGACGGCCTTGAAATGATCGACATCGTAGATGGCCACGCAGTAGCGCGTCCCGTAGCGCTCGAAGCGTTGCGCTTCCGCATGCAGGCGGCCGAACAGGTAGCGGCGGTTGGCCAGCCCGGTCAGGGCATCGTGGTTGGACATGTCCTCGA
Source organism: uncultured Burkholderiales bacterium (assembly GCA_964617435.1). GTDB lineage: Bacteria > Pseudomonadota > Gammaproteobacteria > Burkholderiales > Usitatibacteraceae > UKL13-2. The sequence continues at coordinate 1,516 of CAZTYC010000295.1, read as the reverse complement.
GCACCCGCGCCTTTTCGGCCAGTTCCGCGTTGAGCCGCCGGACTTCGGCCAGGGCGCTGGCGAGCTCGACGTTGCGCAACTGGAACAGTTCGCGGTCGCGCTTGGTTTTTTCCAGTTCGAACGTGCTTTCGATCTCCGCGACGCGCGAGCGCGCCACTTCATCGAACACCTTGGCACGCACGTTGTGGAAGGACTCGAAATGGGACAGCGCCTGCTCGAAGCGGCCGAACTGCCGGTGGGTGTCGGCCAGCAGCTTGTGGGTCTTGAACACCTCGCGCTCGATGCCGAGCCGCTCGGCGATGGCCAGCGCGGCGTTCAGGTTCTCGATGGCGAACGCATCCTCGCCATGGCGTGCCGCGTACTCCCCGATGCCGGCGAGGATTTCCGCCTCGATCCGCGGCGCATCGGACTTGCGCACCGATTTGAGCGCCGTGTGCATGAGTTGCCCGGCCTCATCATCATTGCCGCGCAGGGCATGCGCCTTGGCCAGCGCCAGTTCGCACCACGCGTAGTGCCAGTGCGCACCGATGTCCTTCAGGATGGCAATGGCGGAGCGGATTCGGCCCATGCCTTCCTCGACGCGCCCGTGCTGGACCAGGGCATCCCCCCAGTTGGCCAGGATGCGGCCCTGCATGTCCGCATGGGCGTCGGCCTCGGCCCGGTGCAGGGCATGGGCGTACAGCGTGTAGGCGCGTTCGAAGTCGCCAAGCTCCTCATAGCAGACAGCCAGCGCATTCATGGCGCGCGCCGCTTCGTCCGGGACGCCCGCGTGGTCGAAATCGGCCACCGCGCGCGCGAGCGTGCGCGAGGCCTCCTGGTAGCGACCCATCTGCGCCTGCGCGGCACCCAGCCAGGTGGCCGCCACGCCCTTGCGGCGGTAGTCCGCCGTGGTCATGGCCTGCGACCAGAGCGCCTGGGCGAAGGCGAACACCGCGCGATAGTCGTTCCTCAGGTAGGCCAGCTCGGCCGAGGACTCGTTGATGGCAAATGCGAGCGCGTGGATCGGCAGCGACGTGGGCGCGGCAAGCGTCAGCGCCTCGATGCCCTCGCGCGCGCTGGCCAGCGACGCATCGGCGCGGTTTTCCTCGTAGTGCGACAGATAGAAGGAGCCGTCGAGCCAGTTGCCGGCCGCCTCGCGCAAGGCTGGGTCGTCATAGACCTTGAGCGCTTCGGCGGCAAGGCGGGAAAACTCCTTCTTGGCCAGCGCCGGGTGGCGGCGCTGCAGCCGACCCCGCAGCGCCTCGATCGGCCCGCTGAAGCTGGCGTCGTCCATGCCGGCTACGCCGTCCCGCCCACGGTCAGTCCCTCGATGCGCAGGGTCGGCTGGCCGACGCCCACCGGCACGCTCTGGCCTTCCTTGCCGCACACGCCGATGCCCGAATCGAGCGCAAGGTCGTTGCCGATCATGGTCACCTGCTTCAACGATTCGATGCCGTTGCCGATCAGCGTGGCGCCGACCACCGGGTAGGCGATCCTGCCGTTCTCGATCACGTACGCCTCGGAGGCCGAAAACACG
>CAZTYC010000294.1:0-3134 GCA_964617435.1 uncultured Burkholderiales bacterium | reverse complement strand
ACCTGCGGCGGGTTGGTGACCGACCTCGACGGCCGCACCGACGTGGCCGACCTCTATGCGATCGGCGAGGTGTCCTGCACCGGATTGCACGGTGCGAACCGCCTGGCCAGCAATTCACTGCTTGAATGCCTGGTGTTTTCCGAGGCCGTGGAGAAGCACATGCGCGGCCAGCCGCCGCGCTCCCTGCCGGCCATCCCCGAGTGGGACGAAAGCCGCGTCACCGATGCCGACGAGGAAGTGATCATTTCCCACAACTGGGACGAGTTGCGCCGCTTCATGTGGGACTACGTGGGCATCGTGCGCACGGACAAGCGGCTGTCGCGCGCGCTGCATCGCATCGAACTGCTCAAGGCCGAAATCCACGAGTACTACGCACATTTCCGCGTGACCAACGACTTGATCGAATTAAGAAACCTCGTGCAGACGGCGGAGCTCATCGTGCGCTGCGCGCAGATGCGCAAGGAAAGCCGCGGCCTGCATTTCAGCGCCGATTACCCCCGCCAGCAAGACCCGGCCACCGACACCGTCCTCAGCCCATGAGCATTCCCCTTTTCTTCGTCCGCGACATCCGCGCCCTCGAGCAGGCCTTTGCGAAGTCCCACCCCCGCCTTTCAAAGGGCGGGCTGATGCAGCGCGCCGGGACGGCCGTCGCCGCGGCGGCCAGCGCGATGGCCGGCCGCAAGAAAGGCGCGCGAATACTGGCGCTGGCCGGGCCGGGCAACAACGGCGGCGATGCCTGGGTCGCCGCCGAACTGCTGCGCAAGGCGGGCCAGCGCGTCACCGTCGTGCCCATCGGCGCCGGGCAATCCACGGAAAATGCCGCCAAGGCGGCGCGCGCGGCGTTCATCGCGGCCAAGGGCGCGGTGGCGGACACGCTGCCGGATCCGATCGAGGCCGACGTCATCCTCGACGGCCTGTTCGGCATCGGCCTCACGCGCGCGCCGGACGGCGACGTCGCGCGGGCCATTGCCGCCGCCAACGCCTGCGGCGTGCCGATCCTTTCCATCGACATCCCGTCCGGCCTCAATGCCGACACCGGCCGCGCGCCGGGGGCGGTCATCCGGGCGCACACCACGCTCACCTTCATCGGCGCCAAACCCGGCCTCTTTACCGGCGCGGCGCGCGACGTGTGCGGGCAGGTGGACATCGAAACGCTCGGCGTGGCGTTGCCGGCCTCACCCGGCACCCTGTTGGCGCGCGAGCAGGTTGCCGCCTTGATTCCGCCCCGGGTGCACGACTCCCACAAGGGCACCTACGGCAACGCGGCGCTGGTCGGCGGCGCGGAAGGCATGGTCGGCGCCACCATCCTCGCGGCGCGTGCCGCGCTCATGATGGGGCCCGGGAAGGTCTACGCGGGCATTGCGGCGCGCGAAGTGCCACCGTACGACGCGATCAACCCGGAGATCCTGCTGCGGCGCGCCGAAGAGGTGGTGGAAGACTCGACGGTGTCGGCCCTGGCGATCGGCATGGGCATGGGCACGGACAAGACGGCCCCGCGCCTGATGACGGCAGCGCTGGCGCGCGACATCCCCATGGTATTCGATGCCGATGCGCTCAATCTCATCTCGGCAAACCCCAGCATTGGCGCGGCGTTCAAGGCAAAAACGGCTGGAATCCCGCCCCAGTCCACGAGTTTCATCCTCACGCCCCATCCGGGCGAAGCCGCGCGCTTGCTCGACGTGCGCGCCGAAGAGATCGAGGCCGACCGCGTGGGCGCCGCCCGCCGACTGGCGGACGCCTTCAACGCGCTGGTGGTGCTCAAGGGCAGCGGCACGATCATCGCCGTGCCCGGGGGGGAATTCTTCGTCAATCCGACCGGCAACCCGGGCATGGCCTCCGGTGGCATGGGCGATGCGCTGGCCGGGATGATCGTGGCGTTCCTGGCCCAGGGGCTTCCGGCGATCGATGCGGCGCGGCTGGCGGTGTATCTCCACGGCGCCGCGGCGGACGCCTGCATCGAACACGGCATGGCGCCGCACGGGCTGACCGCTTCAGAGGTGATCTTCGAAGCCCGCTCGCTGCTCAATGCCGGGCTGGTGGACCACCACCACTAGGCCACGGCCGCCCGGTACGCCCAGATGCCCAGCGCGGTCAGGGCGAACGACGTCGCCACATGCGCGCCGGCGACGCCCAGCGCCCAGCCAAGCTGACCGCGTTCAAGCAGCCCCACCACTTCGGCCGAATAGGTCGAAAACGTCGTCAGGCCGCCCAAGAAGCCGGTGATGATGAACAGCCGCCACGCCGGCGAGATGGATTCGTGTGCGCTGAAGTGCGCCACCGCGAGGCCGACCAGCAATCCGCCGACGGCGTTGGCGGCAAACGTGCCCAGAGGAAAATTCTGCACGCGCGGGTTCAGCCACAAGCCCAGGCCCCAGCGCGCCCACGCGCCCAGCGCCGCGCCGCCGCCGATGGCGAGCGCATGGATTGCGATTCCATTCATGGTTCCGCCTTAGGAAATCCGGTGTTGATGGCCATGCCGCGCGCCACCTGGCGCGCACGGATGACAGCAGCCTCGCGCCTATAATATCCGCAACCCTCACGCACCCAGAAAAAGAACCATGTCCGAACGCGAATCGATGGAGTACGACGTCGTCATCGTCGGGGCCGGCCCCGCGGGACTGGCGGCCGCGATCCGGTTGAAACAGCTCAACGCCGAAGTCTCCGTCTGCATCGTTGAAAAGGGCTCCGAGGTCGGTGCGCACATCCTGTCCGGCGCGGTGATCGATCCGATCGCCCTGGACGAATTGCTCCCGGACTGGAAAGCCGGGGGCGCCCCCCTCAACCAGCCGGTCACCGAGGACCGTTTCCTGTTCCTGACCGAAACCGGCTCCACGCAGACGCCGAACTGGATGCTGCCCAAGTGTTTCCAGAACCACGGGTATTACATCGCCAGCCTGGCCAATCTGTGCCGCTGGATGGGCGCGCAGGCCGAGGCGCTGGGAGTGGAGATCTATCCCGGCTTTGCAGCGGCCGAAGTGCTGTTTGACGAGGCCGGCGCGGTGCGCGGCGTCGCCACCGGCGACATGGGCGTCGGCAAGCACGGCGAGCAGACCAGCCGCTACCAGCGCGGCATGGAGTTGCACGCCAAGTACACCCTGCTCGCCGAAGGCGTGCGCGGCAACCTCGGCAAAGCG
>CAZTYC010000293.1:0-3178 GCA_964617435.1 uncultured Burkholderiales bacterium | reverse complement strand
GCCGTCCTGTTCAACCGCGGTGTCATTGAAGGCGGCTCGTCGGGCTCCGGCCTGTTCACCCTGAGCGGTGGCTCCCTCCAGTTTCGCGGGGTGCTGTCCAACTCAACGGTGAGAAATGGTGGCGGCTTGTCATGCTCCAACACCAACGAGAACGCCAACTACGGGCGCTGGGACTATTTCCAGCCGCAGGTGGCGAGCATCCTGAACGGCGTGACGCCGGTTGCCGACGACCACGCCAACCAGCCCGGGGCCAGCTCGACGCCGCTGGTGCTCAATGGCGCCGCCGTCGCCGGAAAAATCGATTATGTCGGCGACCTCGACACCTTCCGCATCGTGGTCACCGAGCCGGGCACCCTGTATGTGAACTCCACGGGGCCCTATGACCTGATCGGCCATCTGATGGACTCCAACGGAACCACGTTGCAAAACAGCAATGACGACGAGGCCAGTAACGACGATGCCGGGACGACGGACACCAACTTCGGCATCGCCTGGCCGGTCACGCCGGGCACCTACTACCTCATGGTGGCCAACTGGGTGCCGACCGACCTCACCCCCAACGGGTACACGGTGAAAGCAAGCTTCGTCAACACGACCAAGAACTACACCTCCTTGTGGTGGGGCGGGGAATCCGAGAGCGGCTGGGGGATGAACCTGAACCACCAAAGCAACACCATGTTTGCCACGATGTTCAATTACGAGAATGCCGGGCTGGGTACCCAGAACCCGAACATGTGGCTGGTGTCCACCCTCGACCGGCAGGGCCTCACCGAGGTGTTCAGCGGACGGGTGCTGCGGGTGAATGGGCCGGGTTTCAACGCGAATCCGTTTCCGAACCAGCAAATCTCGTTTGTCGATGTCGGCTCCATGTCGATCGACTTTTCCAGCACCACCAACGGGACGCTGACTTACACTGTAGCCGGTGCTGGGACGGGTGGGTCCGGCCTGCCGATCACCAAGAACATCGTCCGGCAATCGTTTGGCGCCATGCCCGCCTGCACCTTCACCGGGAGCGACCGCTCGCGGGCCAGCAATCTGCAGGATCTCTGGTGGAACCCGAATGAGTCCGGCTGGGGCGTCAATTTCACGCACCAGGGAACGCCGACGGGCAATTCGTTCTTTTCCGGCACCACCATCTTTGCCACCCTGTTCACCTATGAGCCGGGTGCGGGAAACAACAACAAGGGGCTGTGGCTGACCGCCTCGATGCCCTATTCGAACGGCGCGTTCAGTGGCGATTTGCTCAGGGTCACGGGCTCTGCATTCAATGCCACACCGTTTACGCCGCTCAACCCGGCAACCAATGTCACCAAGGTCGGGACGATGCGCGTGCAGCCGAGTTCGTCGAACAGCAACTCGGCCACGCTCACGTATGACGTCAACGGCGCGCAGGTCGTCAAGCAAATCGAGCGTCAAACGTTTGGCGCCATGCGCACGGAGTGTGCGGCACCCTGACGCGGACGGCATTTTCGGAGGCAAACAGAAAGAGGGCGCTTATAATGCGCCCTCTTTTTTTGGAATGACGCCTTGAGCACAGACGATCGATTTGCCGAGACTTGGCAACGCGCCGTGGTGGAGTCGCTGGACCACGAGGGCCGTGGCGTGGCGCACGCGGACGGCAAGGTGGTGTTCATCGAGGGCGCCCTGCCGCGCGAGCGCGTGGTGTACGAGCCGTCGCGCCGCAAGAAGCACTTCGACCAGGCCAAACTGATCCGCGTGGAGAAAAGCGCCCCGGAGCGCGTGACGCCGAACTGCGGTTTTTACGAGATTTGCGGCGGCTGCGCGATGCAGCACCTCGATCCGGCCCTGCAGGTGGCGGCCAAGCAGCGCGTGCTGGAAGACAACCTGGCCCGCATCGGCCGCGTGGTGCCGGAGCAGGTCCTGCCGCCGATTTATGCCGCACCGTGGGCGTACCGCCACCGCGCGCGGCTGTCCGTGCATTTCGTGCCCAAGAAGGGCGGTGTGCTGGTGGGTTTCCGCGAGAAGAAATCAAGCTACGTGGCCGACATGCATTCCTGCGAGGTGCTGGCCGGGGGCGTGGGCCGCCTGATCGATCCGCTGCGCGAGTTGATGACGACGCTCGACACGCGCGATCGCATTCCACAGATCGAGGTGGCCGTGGGGGCGCGCATCACCGCGCTGGTGTTGCGCCTGCTGGAACCGCTGACGCCTGCGGATGAAGCGCGGCTCAAGGCGTTTGCGGACCCGCGCGGCATCCAGTGGTGGGTGCAGCCCAAGGGCCCGGAAACGGCGGTGCCGTGGTACCCGCTCGATGCGCCGGAGCTGACCTACACGCTCCCGGAGTTCAGCCTCGAAATCAAGTTCCGCCCCACCGAATTCACCCAGGTGAACCATGCGGTCAACCGGCTGATGGTGCATCGCGCGGTGGCGCTGCTCGATCCGCAGCCGGGCGAGGACATCGCCGACCTGTTTTGCGGGCTGGGCAATTTCAGCCTACCGATCGCCGCGCGCGGCGCACGCGTGGTGGGGGTGGAGGGCAGCGAGGCGCTGGTCGCTCGCGCGGCCGAGAATGCGGCGCGCAACGGGCTCGCCGCGACGTCGAGCTTCTTCGCCGCGGACCTCTATACCGATCAGGAGGCGGCGATGAAAAAGGTGCCGCGCGTGACCAAGATGCTGATCGACCCGCCGCGCGACGGCGCGGTGGAAGTCTGCAAGCTGCTGACGCCCGAACAGCGTCCGGAGTTGAAGCGCATCGTGTATGTCTCCTGCAGCCCGGGCACGCTGGCGCGCGACGCGGCGGTCCTCACGCAGGCCTGCGGCTTTACGCTCAAGGCCGCCGGTGTGGTGAACATGTTCCCGCACACGGCGCACGTGGAATCGATCGCGCTGTTCGAGCGCTGAACGGCAAGCGCGTTTCGACGCAGCGCGCGGCGCGCGCCAGTGCGGTGCCTGGCGGGACTGCCTTCCGGCCGTTGCCCAAGGATCAGAGTACCAAACACCAGGACTGGCGCCGCGTTTCAGGCGATTTGGGCCCAAACGCCGCGCCAATTCTTGAGTTTGTCACTTGGGCGGATGCAGGGATTTCCAATGCCGGGCGATATCGATCCGCCGGCTCACCCACACGCGGTCGTGCTGTTCGACGTGGTCAAGGAAGCGTTGCAGTGCGCGGAAGCGACCCGGCCGCCCCAGCAGGCGGCAGTGCATGCCGATGGACATC
>CAZTYC010000292.1:2644-3192 GCA_964617435.1 uncultured Burkholderiales bacterium | reverse complement strand
TCAAGAATTCGCTTGCCGAGACGCTGACGGAAACCGAGAAGGCCTTCCAGTTGGGATTTGTGGCGCAGATGGAAACCATCGTGCTGGCGATCCGCATCGTGTCCTTCGTGGTGATCTTCATCATCATGGCGGTGGTGGCGAACACCATGGCGATGACGGCGCGCGAGCGGACCGCCGAGTACGCCACGCTGAAGGCGCTGGGGTTCTCGCCGCTGTTCGTGGCCTCCCTGGTGTTGGGTGAAGCCATGGTGTTGTGCCTGATCGGCGCCGGGCTTGGGGTGATGCTCACGTTTCCGATGGCCGCGGGCTTTGCGGCCTCGCCGGCGGGCGCCGCGTTTGCCGCGTTCAAGGTCGGCAGCGATACCGTCGCCATGCAATGGGCGTGTGCCGGCGTGGTGGGCGTGGTTGCGGCGCTCGTGCCGGGCTGGCGGTCGGCGCGAATCCGCATCGTAGAAGGACTTCGCCATGTGGGGTGAGGCAGGGGTTTCGCGGAGCACTGCTCCGCGCCGGCCGAACCGGCACGCCATGCAGGGCGTGCCGCGGGGGAG
>CAZTYC010000292.1:0-2544 GCA_964617435.1 uncultured Burkholderiales bacterium | reverse complement strand
GGGGAATCGCTACGCACTGCTCCGCGCCGGCCGAACCGGCACGCCATGCAGGGCGTGCCGCGGGGGAGGACCGGGGAATCGCTACGCACTGCTCCGCGCCGGCCGAACCGGCACGCCATGCAGGGCGGGCCGTGTGAGGTTCTTGGATGTGGCTCGTGTTCCAGATCATGAAGATCCCCATCTCCTACATTTTCCGCAATCTCTGGACACGCAAGCTCACCACCGCGCTGACAGCGGCCGGCATGGCGTTGGTGGCATTTGTGTTTGCCGCCGTGCTGATGCTGGATGCCGGACTCAACCAGACCATGGTGGGCACCGGCTCGGCGGACAATGCGCTGTTCATCCGCAAGGGCGCCGAGACCGAGATCCAGAGCGGCATCACGCGCGACCAGGCGGCGCTGGTGGAAAGCCAGCCCGAAGTGGCGCGCGACCGCGAGGGACAACCGCAGGTCTCGAAGGAATCCGTGGTGCTGATCGGGCTCGTCAAGCGCGGGCAGGACCGCCCGTCCAATATCGTGGCGCGCGGGGTCTCGAAGAACGGCCTGGTGTTGCGCCCGCAGGTGGCCATCACCGCGGGGCGCATGTTCCGCCCGGGGTCGGCCGAGATCGTCGTGGGCCGCAACGTGCACCAGGAGTTTGAGGGCGTGGACATCGGCCAGCAGCTCAAGTTTGCCGGGCGCGAATGGACGGTGGTCGGCTACTTCGACGGCGGCAAGAGCGCATTCGATTCCGAGGTGTGGGGCGATGCCGAGCTCTTGATGCAGTCGTTCCGCAGGCTCAATTTCTCATCGATGCTGGTGCGCCTGAACCGGCCGGAGGCTTTCGAGGCGATCAACCGCAACGTCGCCGACGACATCCGGCTGCAACTGGAGAGCAAGCGCGAGCGGTCGTTCTACGAGGACCAGTCCAAGGCCCTGTCCACGTTCATCTCGATCCTCGGCACGGTGCTTTCGGTGATCTTTTCGGCCGGCGCCATGATCGGCGCCGCCATCACCATGTATTCGGCAGTGGCCACCCGCACGGCGGAGATCGGCACCTTGCGCGCGCTGGGGTTCCGCCGCCCGTCGATTCTTGTCGCGTTCCTGATCGAATCGCTGATGCTCGCGACCCTCGGCGGGCTTGCGGGGCTGTTCCTGGCGTCGTTCCTTCAGGCGTTCACGATTTCCACGCTCAACTTCCAATCGTTCTCGCAGCTGGCCTTTGGTTTTGTGCTCACGCCCGGAATCGTGCTCAAGACCTTGCTGTTTGCGCTGCTGATGGGGTTCGTCGGCGGATTCCTGCCGGCGATGAAGGCCTCGCGGTTGAAGATTGTGGACGCGTTGCGCGCCGCCTAGGGTGTGAACCCCCGGGCGGCCAAGCGGCACTCGAATTCGGAAGTGGAATTCAAAAGTCCAGATCTGGCGCGCCTTCTAGGCCATTTTCCGCCTGCGAGCCGCGTCCAGTCTGGAGTTTGTCATGTGGTCGCGGGAAGGGTTGTCCGGTCTCTGCATCGCATCCGGCAATCGCTTGCGCAACCCGGTTCGCGCAAGTCCGGCAAGGTTGATACCGGCTTGGAAATGAAAATGGGCCCGCAAGGGGGCCCAGGGTCGATTGGTGCGGGAGCCGCTCCCTCAATTATGGGATAAACCATTGTCAAGTAAGCATTTGTTGGGCGCATGATTGATATATACGCCCATTTGTACCCCCAAAGTGAGGCCATTACCAAGGTGAATGCCTCGCAGCGCCCAACGCTCGTAAACTCGTCCCAAGCTGATTGATCTGGCAATCGGCAAGGGGGGGATTGTGAATTTCGAAGAGTATTTGAGAAAAAACCACGGGTGGTTGTTAGGCCGATATTTAGCATTGGGCCACGAGTCATACGCGGAAAACAGCGCGTGTATAACCTCGCTTTTGAACGAGGTTCAACTTGAAAATCTGAAAATATCCCTTGTTGATTACATGCCCCGCAATTCTGTAATTCTAGATCTGTGGGATTGGGACATTCAATTCCAAGATGATCTAGATATCGATTGGTTGCTTAAATCCGCGTTTGGCGACGAAGAGTCTCGAGTTGAAGTGGCTCTAGAGCTAGCTACCTTTTTTGTCCGCAAAGTTGACGAGTATGGAATGGATTACGATTTGGCCGAGGGCGAATCGAACGAGTGGGTAATGGAGGAAGCAGACCGATTCATTCGCGATTGGAGACATGCAATTGCGACGAAGCATGGCAAGACTCCGTTCCCTATTGATCGTGAATCGCGGGCAGTTTGTGATTCAACACTGTTGGCGAGGCTGAAGACGCTCGATCACTTGGCCGAAATACTTGAGTGCATCACACTCCAGTGCATTGGTGACGCCAAATTCGAGTGGAGTGACGTCGCGAGTCGACTTGAGAGCGATCCTGACTACCAGTTTCCTCAGTCTACTGAGTATGCAGCGCGGGTCAGGCTGGCATTCAATCAATTCGTATCGGGAAATCGTCCAGATGCAACCAATGAACTGGTGAGGATCAACCGGGAGCTTTGGAAGCTTGCTTTGGCACACGAAAACAAGAAACCTCAATCT
>CAZTYC010000291.1:255-3198 GCA_964617435.1 uncultured Burkholderiales bacterium | reverse complement strand
CCGCCTTCCGGCGCCATGCCTCGCGCGCCATGAACCGGCTGCGGGAGCGCATCACGCACATCAAGATGACCGATCAGGGCTGCATGCTGCGCGCTTACTCGCGCGACATCGTCAACGCCATCAACGCCAGCCGCGACGTCTCCACCTACATCCCGGCGCTGGCGTACTCGTTCTCGCAGAACCCGACGGAAATCGAAGTCGGCCACGAGGAGCGCTTCGCGGGCGAATCCAAATACTCGCTGGTCAAGCTCATCCAGCTCAACTTCGACCTGGTCACCGGCTTTTCGCGCGTACCGTTGCAGGTGTTTTCGCTCGCCGGCATCGCCATCTCCCTGCTCTCCCTGCTCTTCGTGGTGTTCCTGGCGGTGCGGCGGCTGGTGGTCGGGCCGGAAGTCGAGGGTGTCTTCACGCTGTTCGGCATCGCCTTCTTCCTCATCGGCGTGACGCTGTTCGGCATCGGGCTCTTGGGCGAGTATGTCGGGCGCATTTACGAGCAGGTGCGCGAGCGGCCGCGCTACTTGGTGCAGGCGGTGCTGGAAAAAGCCGAATGACCCGTGCGGTCGTTTTCGCGTACCACAATGTGGGCGTCCGCTGCCTGCAGGTACTGATCGACGCGGGCGTCGAAGTGGCGCTGGTGGTCACGCATCCGGACAACCCGGCGGAAACGATCTGGTTCGATTCTGTGGCCGCGCTGGCCAAGCAACACGGCATCGACACCGCAATGCCGGAGGATCCCAACACGCCCGCCTTCATCGACCGCATCCGCGGCCTTGCGCCGGATTTCCTGTTTTCGTTCTACTACCGCCTGATGCTCAAGCCGGACTTGCTGGCGGTGGCGCCGCGCGGTGCCTTCAACATGCATGGATCGCTGCTGCCCAAATACCGCGGCCGCGTGCCGGTCAACTGGGCAATCATCAAGGGCGAGACGGAAACCGGCGCGACGCTGCATGAAATGGTCGAGAAACCCGACGCCGGGCGCATCGTGGACCAGGAGCGCGTTGCCATCGGCCCGGACGACACAGCGAAGGAGGTTTTCGACAAAGTGACCGCCGCCGCCGCCACGGTCTTGGCGCGCAGCCTGCCCCGCCTGATCGACGGCAGCGCGGTCCTCACGCCGCAGGATCTGGGCCAGGGCAGTTACTACGGCGGACGCAAGCCGGAGGATGGCATCATCGACTGGAACGACACCGCCCGAAACATTCATAATCTCGTCCGTGCGGTCGCGCCGCCCTACCCGGGCGCCTCGACGCGACTCAACGGCGAGGCCGTCATCGTCACGGAAACACGGATGGCGCCCGAACAACTCCAACACAACATGACACCCCAGCTCAACGTTGCCAACGACATGGTGATCGCCCTGTGCGGGGACGGCCGCATGCTGCGCATCACCGGGGTGGTGGTCGACGGCATGCCGCACAACGAACTGATGCTGGCCGTCAGGCTGGGAAACGGGAGGCACTCCCTGTGAGCGCACCTGAACCCGGCATGTCCAAGCACCGCATCGACGCCCTCACCGACGGCATCTTTGCCGTCGCGATGACCCTGCTGGTCATCGAACTCAAGATCCCCGAGGCGCTGCACGTCAAGACCAACCCTGAGCTGATCGAGGCGCTGGTCCACCTGATCCCGAAGTTCATCGGCTGGGTCATCAGCTTCCTGGTGCTCTCGCTGTTCTGGTGGGGTCACCACCGCGCATTTGCCAACGTGCGACACGTGGACGGCAAGCTGATCGCGCTCAACATCGGCTTTCTCGGGTTCGTGAGCTTCATGCCCTTTGCCTCCGCGCTGACCGGTGAATACCAGCGGACTCTGGCCAGCCAGGTCATTTACGCGGGGACCATGTTCAGCGTGTCGATCTTCGCCCAGCTCATCTGGCGCTACATCCACCGCCATCCCGAGCTTTGCAGCGTGCCGATGAGCCCCGGGGAATTCGCCGGCGCCCGCGCCCGCACCTTCATGCTGATGGCGATCTGCGTCCTCAGCGTGGCCATTGCCATCGTCATCCCCGGCGGCGGCAACATGGCCTTCATGTTCATGGGATTTGCCGGCGCCATCGGCCGCCGCGTCCAAATGCGCATCGCAAACCAAGCCGACCAGCAGGCCACACCCAAATGAAAAAAGTCCTCATCCTCGGCGTCAACGGCTTCATCGGCCACCACCTCTCCAAGCGCATCCTGGAAAAGACCGATTGGCAGGTATTCGGCATGGACATGAACAGCGACCGCGTGACGCCGTTCATGGACAACCCGCGCTTTCATTTTTTCGAGGGCGACATCACCATCAACAAGGAGTGGATCGAGTACCACATCAAGAAATGCGATGTGCTCCTGCCGCTCGTCGCGATCGCCACGCCGTCGACCTACGTGCAGGACCCGCTGCGCGTGTTCGAGCTCGATTTCGAGGCCAACCTGCCGTTCATCCGCGCCTGCGTGAAGTACGGCAAGCGCGTCATCTTCCCCTCGACCTCCGAGGTGTACGGCATGTGCGCGGACGAGGAATTCGACCCGCACGCCTCCAACCTGGTGTTGGGCCCGATCGAAAAACAGCGCTGGATCTATTCCTGCTCCAAGCAGCTGATGGATCGCGTGATCTACGCCTATGGCTCCAGGAAGGAGCTCGATTTCACCTTGTTCCGCCCGTTCAACTGGATCGGCGCCGGGCTCGACAGCATCCACACGCCCAAGGAAGGGTCGTCGCGGGTGATCACGCAGTTCTTCGGCCACATCGTGCGCGGCGAACCGATCAAGCTGGTCGACGGCGGGAAGCAGAAGCGCGCATTCACCTATGTGGATGATGGCATCTCGGCGCTGATGAAGATCATCGAGAACAAGGATGGCGTGGCCTCGGGGCAGATCTATAACATCGGCAACCCGAAGAACAACTACTCGGTGCGCGAACTGGCCACCATGATGCTGGCGCTGGCCAAGGAATACCCGGAATACA
>CAZTYC010000291.1:0-245 GCA_964617435.1 uncultured Burkholderiales bacterium | reverse complement strand
AAGCGCCCGGCCGCCAAGGTGAAAATGATCGAGACCACATCCTCGCAGTACTACGGCAAGGGCTACCAGGACGTGCAAAACCGCGTGCCGAAGATTGCAAACACGATGAAGGACCTGGGCTGGAAGCCGAAGGTCAACATGGACCAGGCGCTGCGCGGCATCTTCGACGCGTATCGCGGGGAACTCGAGCAGGCGCGGCACCTGGTGGATTGACCATGGGCCTCCACGACCTTCCGCTGTTCATC
>CAZTYC010000290.1:0-3209 GCA_964617435.1 uncultured Burkholderiales bacterium | reverse complement strand
GGCGATCCGGTGGGCTACGTGCTGCCCCTGAAACCGGTTGAAACCGGCGCGAAGAGGGCCAGGGTTCTCGCTTGGGAATCCAGCCTTTGGCCGATGCCTGCGAAGCACATCTTCCTGGTTCCGGGCGATTCGCCCATGGGTTTCCGCCTTCCGCTCAACAGCCTGCCGTGGGTGGCACCCGAGGATGCGGAAATCCTCATCGAGCGCGATCCGTTCGACACACCCGCCAAATTGCCGGCGCGCAAGAAGCCGGCGGCCAAATCGGCGCCGTCAAATTCGCCGAGAAAAGCCGTGCTCAGGAAAGGCAAGTCGGCGCCGGAAATCGTGCGCACCGCGTTGTGCGTGGAAACGCGCGACAACACCCTGCACGTCTTCCTGCCGCCGCTTGCGCTGGGCGAACAGTTCACCGCGCTGGTCGCCGCCATCGAAGCCACCGCCGGCAAACTCAAGCAACCGGTCCGCGTGGAAGGCTACACGCCGCCGGCCGACGCGCGTTTTGAGAAGTTTGCCGTCACGCCGGACCCGGGCGTGATCGAGGTCAACATCCATCCGTCCAGCACCTGGAAGGAACTCGGCGCGCGCATCACGACGCTCTACGAGGCCGCCCGCCAATCGCGCCTGGGCACCGAAAAATTCATGCTCGACGGCAAGCACACCGGCACGGGGGGTGGCAACCATGTCACCGTCGGCGGTGTGACTCCGGCTGACAGCCCGCTGCTCCGGCGCCCGGATTTGCTGCGCTCGCTGATCACCTACTGGCAGAACCATCCCGCCCTGTCCTACCTGTTCTCAGGCACCTTCATCGGCCCCACCTCGCAAAGCCCGCGCGTCGACGAGGCGCGCAGCGACACGCTCTATGAGCTTGAAATCGCGTTCGAGCAGATGGACCGCATGCTCGCCTCCGGGGAGGAAACGCCGAAGCCCTGGCTGGTGGATCGCCTGCTGCGCAATTTCCTGGTGGATCTCACCGGCAACACGCATCGCGCCGAGTTCTCCATCGACAAGCTGTATTCCCCGGACGGGCCCACCGGACGCCTGGGATTGCTGGAATTCCGCGCCTTCGAGATGCCGCCGCACGCATGCATGTCGCTCGCGCAAATGCTGCTGCTGCGCGCGTTGATCGCGCGCTTCTGGAAACAGCCCTGGCGGCACAAGCTGATCCGCTGGGGCACCGAACTCCACGACCGCTTCATGCTGCCCTACTTCGTGGCGCAGGACATGCGCGCCGTGTGCGAGGACCTGCAGGCGGCCGGCTACCCGGTGAAGTTCGAATGGTTTGCGCCGTTCCTCGAGTTCCGTTTTCCGCGCTTCGGGTCCGTCGCGTTCCAGGGCGTGGAGATCGAGGTGCGGCAGGCGATCGAGCCGTGGCATGTGCTGGGCGAGGAGATGTCCGCCGGCGGCACCGCGCGCTATGTGGATTCTTCCGTCGAGCGCGTGCAGGTCAAGGCCACGGGCATGACCGAACAGCGCCATGTCATCACCTGCAATGGCCGCGTGGTGCCGATGACGCCCACCGGCGTGCAGGGCGAATACGTGGCGGGCGTACGCTACCGCGCGTGGGCGCCGCCCTCCGCGCTGCACCCGACCATCGGCGTGCATTCACCGCTGGTGTTCGACCTCGTCGACACCTGGGCCGGACGCTCCGTGGGCGGCTGCACCTACCATGTGGTGCACCCGGGCGGCCGCAGTTACGACACCTTCCCTGTCAATGCGTTCGAAGCCGAGGCGCGCCGCGTGGCGCGCTTCCAAAAGATTGGCCACACGCCCGGCCCGATGGACATCCGGCCCGAGGGCCGCAACCCGGCCTTTCCGTTCACGCTGGACCTGCGCCGCGCACCGGACTACGACGCGGCCCACCACCTGCCCCTGCGGCGCACCACGGACCAATAGCGGCAGAAGAGAAAGTCAAGCACTGGCGCGGCTTCCAGGCCAAAAACGCCGCAAACGCCTTGCCAGGCGCGGAGTTTGGCCTTCCACCGCAGACGCCGTGCCTACGGTCCCAGATGCCTGGCCAACGCGGGCTCGTCGAAAAAGTAGTGGCAGATCTCGGTATCCGCGTCCAGCAGCACGGGCACCTTGTCGCCCCAGCGTTCCTCGAGCGCCGGATGGGCGTCGATATCGACCACCTCGATGTCGAACGCGGATGAAAAACGGCCCCGGAATTGCTCCAGGGCCGCGATCAGGTCATCGCACAGGTGACAGTAGCTGCGCGACAGGACGGTAAGCTTGCGCAACGCCTTACTTGGATTCGATGCGCAGCGTGAGGTAGCGCTTCTGGTCGCCGCGCTGGACCAGCAGCGCCATCGCCTTCTTCGCGTCATGCTTGGCCACGAGGTCCTCGAACTGCAGCGCCGACTTCACGTCCACCGAGTTCACCGCGAGGATGACATCGCCTTCCCGCACGCCGGCCGCCGCCGAGACGCCTCCGGTCTCGGCCACCAGCACGCCGTTGTCGACCTTCTTCTCCTTGCGGTCGTCCGCGTCCATGTCGTTGACGACGAGGCCGATGCGGTTCGGCTTGGCTTCCTTTTTCGTGTCCTTCTTCTCGGCCGTCTTGGTGGCCTTCTTTTCATCCGGCGCGGCGCCCACCGTCGCGGGTACCTCGATGACCTTGCCCTTGCGCCAGACGGTCAGGCTGACCTTGGTGCCCGGCGCCATGTTGGCGATCGTGCGCACCACATCGCTGTTGGAATCCATCACCTTGCCGTTGATCTTCTGGATCACATCCTCGGACTTCAGGCCGGCCTTGTCCGCCGGGCCATCCTTCTCCACGCTGCTGATGATGGCGCCCTTCTCGCTGGGCAGGCCCAGGGCTTCGGCCAGGTCCTTGCTCACCGGGCCGATCAGCATCGCCAGGCGGCCGCGGTTGATCTTGCCGGACTTGATCAACTGGTTCGCCGTGCTCATGGCGATGTTGATGGGAATCGCGAACGAGATCCCGAGATAACCGCCGGTGCCGGTGTAGATCTGGGAATTGACGCCCACCACCTCGCCCTTCATGTTGAACAGCGGGCCGCCCGAGTTGCCGGGATTCACCGCGGCATCGGTCTGGATGAACGGCGTCAGCGCCTCGCGGTTCTCGCGCTGCTTGGCGCTCACGATGCCCGCGGTGACGGTGCTCTCGAAACCGAACGGCGAGCCGATGGCCAGCACCCATTCACCGACGCGCAGCTTGTCCGAGTCGCCGATCGGCGCCTTGGGCAGCCCGA
>CAZTYC010000289.1:0-3251 GCA_964617435.1 uncultured Burkholderiales bacterium | reverse complement strand
TTCCAGATCGGTGGCGACCGCGGCAGCGGAAATGGGCAGCGACTCAAGGGTCCGGACCTGCAGCGCGGTGCGCAACTGTGCCTCCAGCGCATCGCCGCGCAGCCACGGATTCCTGCGCAAGGTGAGGTCGCGCCACCAGGAGTCCATGTCCAGCGCCAGCGCGATCTCTTCCAGACGCTTGGTGTCGGGCGCAGCCGCAAAGAGCACGCCGATCGCCGCGCCCATGCTCGAGCCGATGATGAAGTCCGGACGGATGCCGCCAGCCTCCAATGCCTTGAGCACGCCGACATGCGCAAAGCCGCGCGGACCGCCGCCGCCCAGCGCGAGCGCAAATCCCGGCGCTGTGGCCAGTGCAGCCGACTGCGGCGGTTGCGCGCCTTGATACCGGTGCACCGTGGCGGGGTCGCGCGCCCACCACCACGCCCCGCCGCCCGCCAGCAACGCAAGCGAACCTTGCAGAAAATACCGGCGGCGGTTTGGCGGCATCGGACTCACTTCGATTTGCGTTGGCGAAACGGGGAGAAGGCAGTGCCGGTCAAGAACTTTGCGGCCTTAGTGCTAGGCGGCCACCGCCAGTTGTCCCATCATGCCGCCATCCTCGTGCTCGAGGATGTGGCAATGGTACATGTACGGCGGTCCGGTGCCGGTCGGGAAGTCGCGAAGCGTGATCAGCAGGCGCACGGTATCCCCGCCATTGATGAGCACCGTGTCCTTCAGGCCGCGCTCGTGTGGCGCGAGGTTGGCGGAACTTCCGTTGCGATCGAGCAACTGGAATGCACCCCCGTGCACATGGAAGCTGTGCGTCATCATGGGGTCGAGGTTGCGCACGCGCCAGATCTCGGTTTCGCCGAGGCGCACGGTTTCGTCGATGCGGTTCATGTCGAAGACGCGGCCGTTGATCGTAAATGCCATGCCCAGGGTTCCCGCCATGCCCATGCCGCCCATCGCCATTCCCGTCGCCATGCCGAGCACGAAGTCGCGCGTGCGCGATGCGCTGGCCACATCCGGGCGCGGCATCGTGGCCAGCCGCGCCGGCAAGCGCGTGACACGGGCCGCCGGGCGGTCAACGTTGATCGCCAGCACACGCAGGCCGCTGGATGTGTCCTCAAGCGTCAGCGCGCGCCCGGCATCGAGGGTGAGATCGATCACGATCTCGGCGCGCTCGCCGGGGGAAAGGGTCAGCGATGTCGCGGTGACCGGCGCTTCAAGCAGGCCGCCGTCGCCGGCGATCACCTGGAACATGCGTTGTCCGCTGAAGGCAAAGCGGAACACGCGCGCATTCGATCCGTTGAGCAAACGGAACCGCACCTCCTTGGCCGGGAGGCTAGCGCGTGGCGCGACCGCGCCGTTGACGACGATGCGGTCCCCCATCATGCCGGCCACGATGTCCTGCATGGGATTGGGCAGGTACATCAGGCGCCCGTCTGCGAAAAAGCGGCGGTCCTGCACCACCAGCGCAATATCGTCCTCACCCCAGGTCTTGGGAAGATCCAGCGCGTCCGACGTGTCGTCATCGATGATGAGGAGTCCGGCGAGCCCCAGGTACACCTGCCGGCCGGTTTCTCCCGCCGTGTGCGCGTGGTACCAAAAGGTCCCGCCGGCTTGCCGGACGGCAAAGGAGGGACGCCAGGTCCCGCCGGGCGGGATGGCCTGGTGCGCGCCGCCGTCCATCTCTGCGGGCAGGTGCAGGCCATGCCAGTGGATCGCGGTCGTTTCGGTCAACGCATTGGACACCGCCACGGCAACGTCGTCGCCGCGTCGCATGCGCAGCGCCGGCCCCAGGTAGCTGCCGTTGATGCCGTAGGTGGGCGTGTTCAGCCCGGGCAGGAACACGGTGGTCCCCGCTTGCACGGTGAGCGTGAAAGGGTTGCCGGCCAGCAGTGGCGGAATGGGCAGGGGTGGCGCGACGCCGGGTGTGCCGCCGACCGTGTTTTGGGTCGGCGCGGCGCCGGAATCCGGCCCGCCGCTGCCACCACACCCCACCAGCGGCGCAAGCAGCGTCGCGCCGGTCACGGTCACGAATTGTCTGCGTTCCATGGTTGCACCTCATCGTTCCTTGTCGCTGCGGCCCGGTCCGCTGCGGTCATCGCTGCAGGGTTGCGGAGCTTCGGCGGCCAGTTTGAGCAGCAGTCCGGCCAGTTGCCCGGCGGCGTCTTCGAGCCGCTTGGGATTGTCCTCGGCCATGCCCTCCTCGGCGACGCCGCTTTTCGCGCTGGCCGTGGTCAACAGGATCCTGCTGCGCGCGCACAGCAACTCGGCGCCCAGTTCCACCTGGCGCAGGACCGGAATGCCATCGCCCGGGTCGCCCAGGTAGGACGACATGTAGCGGCCCACGGCATCGGACGCGCGACGCGCAAAGTTTCTTTCCGTGCCTTTCAGTTCGATCATTCGGATCCGCACCACCAACTCGGGTACCGCCGCCCCCGGAATGGTGGCGAAGACGGGATCGGCATCGAGCACCGCGACGCAGGGTTTGCCGGCCATCGCGGCGCGCACCGCGGCCGCCGGGGAATCGATGCGAAACGAGCGCGCCTGATCAACGATCCAGGGCCGCGGGTTGGACGTGTCGTCGATGATCACGAGTGCGCGCGTCGCAGTGCAGGCTGCGGGGGGCGGGACGGGTTCGGCGCCGGTCAGGCCCGCACTCCAGCCGAACAGCCCGGCAAGCAGGCCCCGCAGAATGGGCTTCGCGTTCATGTTGTGCCTTTCGCGCCGCGACGGCGCATCAGGTAATACGCCACCGGCACCACCAGCATGGACAGCAGCGGCGCGGTGATCATGCCCCCCACCATCGGTGCGGCGATGCGCTGCATGATCTCCGAGCCGGTGCCGCCGCCCCACATGATCGGGAACAGGCCGGCCAGGATGACGGCGACCGTCATGGCTTTCGGGCGCACGCGCTGCACCGCGCCTTCGCGAATGGCGTCGAGCAGGTCCGCGCGGGTGGCAGCGCCGCGCGCCAGGCGGTCTTCCCAGGCGTGCTTGAGGTAGAGCAGCATGATGACCCCGAACTCGGCCGCCACGCCCGCCAGCGCGATGAACCCCACCGCGCTGGCCACCGACATCGCATAGCCGAGCACCCACATCAGCCAGAATCCGCCCACCAGCGCGAAGGGCAGCGTGGCCATGATGAGCAGCGCCTCGTCGATCCGGCGGAAGGTGAGGTAGAGCAGCACGAAGATGATGAGCAGCGTGGCCGGAACCACGACCTTCAGCCGCGCGCTGGCGCGCTCCAGGTATTCGAACTGGCC
>CAZTYC010000288.1:0-3256 GCA_964617435.1 uncultured Burkholderiales bacterium | reverse complement strand
CCCACCAGTGTGAACGGGCGCTTGGAGAAATCGACCTTGTTGATGTGGTCGAACACCATCCGGGTTTCAAATCGCTCGGCGTGTTTCTGGAAGCGTTCCATCAGTTCCGGCCCCTGCACGCCATCGGGATCGGCAGGCCAGTTTTCGACATCCGTGGTCGTCATCAATTGGCCGCCCTGCGCGATGCCCGTGATGAGCACGGGCTTCAGGTTGGCGCGCGCGGCGTAGACGGCGGCGGAGTATCCGGCCGGGCCGGAACCGAGGATGATGAGGCGGTGGTGAACGGTGGTCATGGGGACTCCAATGGGAACGGCCTATTTTAAGCGGCGGGCGCCGCAGTTCCCCGCACTGAAAGAATGAGTCGTTTAGATGGGTGCGGGCTTGCAGAAATCAACCGCCGGGGTCTTCGTGCGGCGCGAACGATCAATGGGCGTAGAATCGATGCGTTTCCGGTGCAAGGCCCGCAGAGGCCGTCCCCGGGGGCTTTGGAGAACCCAAGGAGGACCTTGATGTTGCGGACCATCCCGTTTTTCCAGGGGCTGAGCGACGAAGATCTGATCCTGATCGACGGCCTGGCCACGGAAAAGCATGTCCAGAAGGGGCACGTCATCTTCAGCGAAGGCGAGGATGGCGACACCATGTTCACCATCGTGTCCGGACGCGTCAAGGTGTTCATCGGCGACGAGGACGGCCGCGAGATCATCCTCAAGATCCTCGGTCCGGGCGACTTCTTCGGTGAAATGGCGCTCATCGACCGCCAGCCGCGCTCCGCCTCGGTTGCGACGCTCGAGAATTCGGTGTTCCGCATCTTGTCCAACAAGGAATTCGAAATCTGCCTCGAGCGCGCGCCGCGCATCGCCTCGGTGGTGATGCAGGCGCTGGCCAAGCGCCTGCGCGATGCCGACCGCAAGATTTCCACGTTGGCGCTCATGGATGTCTACGGTCGCGTGGCCAGCACGCTGCTGGAGCTGGCCATCAACAGCAACGGCAAACTGGTGGTGGGCGAAAAGCTCTCCCAGCAGGACATTGCCAACATGGTCGGCGCCTCGCGTGAAATGGTCAACCGCATCCTCAAGGACCTGTCGGATCGCGGATACATCTCGGTCGAATCCAAGACCATCACCATCCACGACAACAAGTTGCCGCCGTCGTTCTAGCCGCCCCTCGGCGGATTGGCATCCATTGCCGCGTGCTGCCGACGCGCCAGGGAAGGCTCCGCACAAGGCGGTGAAACGGCGCGCAGTGTGCGTGGCATGCAGCGCCCGGGGCGCGGGAATCCGACCGAACGGCTGCAGTCCTGCGTGATTTGCGCTTGGGCGTTTGCGAATGTCTTGGTTGCGCGACGCAACGCCATTAAGGAGGCAAAGTCCAGAACGGACGCGCGTTTCAGGCCAAAAGTGGCCCAAACGCCGCGCCAGTGCTTGGGTTTGGCGGGTGAAATTGGCACGACTGCATCGTTGCAGCGGGGCGGCGGCATGGAGCGCGCCTTATAATCTGCACCACTCATGAGCGCCCAATCCGATTTTGACGACCACGATGTCGAACCCGATCCAGTCATCCGGCGGCGTGTGCGCGCCCGCGCGCCGGCGGGGAGCGGCGCCGACGCATCACCCCAAGCCTCCGGCCTGCCGCGGCTGATGCGCGAGGCGGGCTGGATCGTGTTCCTTG
This sequence comes from uncultured Burkholderiales bacterium, assembly GCA_964617435.1. Lineage (GTDB taxonomy): Bacteria > Pseudomonadota > Gammaproteobacteria > Burkholderiales > Usitatibacteraceae > UKL13-2. Next base: position 1,588 of record CAZTYC010000288.1, on the reverse strand, counting down.
CCCTGGGGCTGTACCTTGTCTTGATCCTGGCCACCTTCAGCAAGTCGGACCCGAGCTGGTTCCACACCGCCGGCGCGTCCGGCGGCCCGATCGCCAACAAGGGCGGCATGATCGGCGCGCGCATTGCCGACATGGCCTTCGGCTTGAGCGGTGTCTCCGCATGGTGGTGGGTCGCGCTGATGGCGTATGCGGTGATGCGGTTCTTCAAGCGCGTCGAGACCTGGAGCGTGTTCAACCGGCGCAATGTCGCGATCGTCGCCGTGGGCTTCCTGCTGCTGCTCACCTGCTCGAGCACGCTCGAGGCGATGCGCCTGCACTCCTTGCAGGTGGCCCTGCCGATGGAGCCCGGCGGCGTGATCGGCAACCTGCTGGCCGGGGCGGTGCAGACCGCCTTCGGGTTCACCGGCGGAACCTTGCTGCTGCTGGCGCTCATCGCCGGCGCGATTTCGGTGTTCAGCGGCCTGTCGTGGATCCGCCTGTCGGAAAAAATCGGCACCGCGATCGAGTGGCTGTTTTTGAAGACGCGCAACGCGTTCGAGAAAAAGCGCGATGAAACGGTCGGTGAGGCCGCCGCCGTCGAGCGCGAGGAGAAGGTCGAGGAAATGAAACGCGCGATCGAGTCGCACCCGCCGATCCGCATCGAACCCACCATCACCGAGGTGCCGCAATCAGAGCGCGTACGCAAGGAAAAGCAGGCGCAGCTGTTTTCGGACTTGCCGGACTCGCCGCTGCCGCCGATCGCACTGCTCGATCCGCCCGATGAATCGATCGAGCGCCCCAGCAATGAGACGCTGGAGTTCACCTCGCGCCTGATCGAAAGAAAGCTGCTGGATTTCAACGTGCAGGCCAAGGTGGTGGCCGCGCATCCGGGGCCGGTCATCACGCGCTACGAGATCGAGCCGGCCGTCGGGGTGAAGGGCGCGCAAATCGTGAATCTGTCGCGCGACCTGGCGCGTGCGCTGTCGGTGACCTCCATCCGCGTCGTCGAGACCATCCCGGGCACCTCGTTCATGGGGCTGGAGATTCCCAATCCGAAGCGCGAAATCGTGCGCCTGTCCGAGATCCTCGGTTCCGAGGTCTATGCGGCGACGGTCTCGCGGCTCACGATGGCGATGGGCAAGGACATCGCCGGCCGTCCGGTGGTGGCGGACCTGGCCAAGATGCCGCACGTGCTGGTGGCGGGCACCACCGGCTCCGGCAAATCGGTGGCGATCAACGCCATGATCCTCTCGGTGGTCTACAAGGCGATGGCCTCCGAGGTGCGGCTGATCCTCATCGACCCGAAAATGCTTGAGTTGTCCGTGTACGAGGGCATTCCGCACCTGCTGGCACCGGTGGTGACGGACATGAAACACGCCGGTTACGCGCTGCAGTGGTGCGTGGCGGAAATGGACCGGCGCTACAAGCTGATGAGCACCGTGGGCGTGCGTAACCTTGCCGGCTACAACACCAAGATCAAGGACGCCAAGGACAAGGGCAAGCCGCTGCCCAACCCGTTCAGCCTGACGCCGGACAACCCCGAGCCGCTGGAGCACCTGCCGCTCATCGTGGTGGTCATCGACGAGCTGGCGGACCTCATGATGGTGGT
>CAZTYC010000287.1:0-3260 GCA_964617435.1 uncultured Burkholderiales bacterium | reverse complement strand
TGCAGGCCATCGACGGCTCGCTCAAGCGGCTGCAGCTCGATTTCGTGGACCTGGTCTACTGCCACCGCCCGGACTTGAACACGCCGCTTGAGGAAATCGTCTTTGCGATGCACGATATCGTCTCGTCAGGCAAGGCGTTGTACTGGGGTACGTCCGAGTGGAGCGCCGCGGACATCATGGGCGCCTGGCAGATCGCGGAGCGTCATCACCTGCACAAGCCGGTGGTCGAGCAGCCGGAATACAACCTGTTCAAGCGCAAGCGCGTGGAAACCGAGTACGCGCGGCTGTTTGACGAGCTCGGCATCGGCACCACGACCTGGAGCCCGCTGGCCTCGGGCCTGCTCACCGGGAAGTACGCCAAGGGCGTTCCCGAGGGTAGCCGCGCCTCGCTCAAGAACATGGCGTGGATGAAGGACGACCTGCTCAATCCGGCGCGCAACGACAAGGTGACGCGGCTGGGCGACATCGCCGCGGCGCTGGGCGCGTCCACGGCCCAGCTGGCGATTGCCTGGTGCGTGAAAAATCCGCGCGTCTCCTCCGTGATCACCGGCGCCACGCGCCTGGAGCAGCTATCGGACAACATGAAGGCGCTCGACGTCGCCGCAAAGCTGGATGCGGACGCGCTGGCGCGCATCAACGCCGTGATCGGCAACGACTACGCGTAGGGAGCGCCGCCGTGGACATGAAGAAGGTGTCGGTCGGGAACCTGCGCGCCATCGGGTATGACCCCGCGCGCCGCGTGCTGGTGGTCGAGCAGTCGTCCGGGACCTTTGAATACGGCAACGTGTCGCCCGAGGTGTGGCGGCGCTTTTCCACCGCCTCGTCGATGCTGAGCTTCTTCCGCGATACGATCGAGGAGGATTACCAGAAACGCCGCATCAAGTAGGGCGCGTCAGGCGAGGTCGAAGAACGACCTGATCTTGTTGATCAGGCTGACCTGGGCATGCTGCCGGTTGCCCGGATCCGCCCCGCCGGTTTTCACCAGGGCCACGTTGCGGTCCACCAGCACGCGCGAGATCTCCTGCGCGAGGTCCGGGCGGGCCTCGAGCACTTCGCGGAAGCCCTCCTTGTCGAGCCGGTAGCACTCGACGTCGGTGGCGGCAATCACGGTGGCGCGCCGCGGCTCGCCGGTCATCATGCCCATTTCCCCGAAGATGCTGCCGTCGCCGAGCGCGGCGACATGCTTTCTCTCGCCGTCGGGCTTGTCCACCACCACCTCGCACTGCCCGGTGACCACCAGGTACAGCCAATGGGCGACCGCGCCCTGGCGCGTGATCACGTCGCCCTTCACGAAGGGGGCGTGCGTCAGGTGGCGCGCCAGTTCGGCGGTCTCCGACGGCGTCAGGGTCTTGAACAGGTCGACATTGCACAGCACCGACATGCGCCGCGCCTGCTCCCTCGCCTCGCGTTCGGCGTGGAACTCGGCGTTTTCCTTGATCAGCATGCGCTCTTCGAGCGGCATGATCAGCGCGATGCCGGCACGGCGGAGCGCCGCCAGCGCATGCGCGCGCACCGCGCCGTCGGTGGGGTCGTCGTGATGCGGGTCGGTGAGCCAGTAGCGCAGCGCAAAGCGCGCCCCGTTGGGGAGCGCCTCCATCAGCACCGCTGAAGGCGGCGGGTCGGCGGCGACATGCTCGATGGTGGCGTCGCGCACCGCGCGTTCGAGGACGTCCGCCACGCGCGACACGCCCAGCTCAGTGGACACGTTGAACCACACCCAGCGGCGCCAGCGGGTGGCGCGGTCGTTGCGCGAGCCGATGACCGTGAAGCGGTTCTTCATCAGGAAACTGTTCGGCACCACCACGGTTTCGCGGTTGCGCGTCTCGATGGCGGTGTAGCGCCAGCGGATTTCCGCCACGCGCCCGGACAGGTCATCGACCTTCACCCAGTCGCCGATGCGGATCGAATGGTCCAGCTGCAGGGCCACCCCGCCGAGGATGTTTCCCAGCGTTTCCTGCATCGAGAAGGCAATCACCGCGGTGATGACCGCCGAGGTGGCGACGATGCTGGTGAAATCCACCCCCGACATGTGCAGCCACATCCCCATCCACGCGAGGAACACGCCGGTGACCGCAAGGTCCTCCACGATGCGCGGGGGGTTTGCGCCCAGCCGCTGCAAGACGCCGCGGAAGAGCACCATGCCCACCATGCGAAGAAGCGCCGCGGCCAGCACCACGAGCACGCCGTTGCGCACCCATTCGACGGCGGCCACGGGGGACATCGGCGCGAGCGCGGCGTTGAGCAACTGCGCGGAGGTGGCGACCAGGGCCACCACCAGCATGTTGCGCGCGGTGGCGCGGCTCTCCAGCCGGAGTCCCAGCGCGGCCAGGCTCAATGCGGCGGTGACGCCGGCGGCGATGAAGATCAGCTGGGAGGATTCGAGCCAGGCGGGCATCAATGGGACCCTGCAATGCCGGGTAACAGGGGCTGCAAACGAAACGCGCGCCGCTTGCTGCCTACAATGCCGCCATGATATGGCTTTTCGCCTACGTTGCCACCGGCGCGTTTGTCGGCTTCATTGCCGGCATGCTGGGTATCGGCGGCGGCATGACGCTGGTGCCGATCCTGGCCGCGCTGTTTGCCGCGCAGGCCATGGGTGGCGACCACACGGTGCACCTCGCGCTGGCCACGGCCATGGCGTCGGCGGCCTTCACCTCCAGTGCCTCGGTGCGCGAACACCACCGGCATGGCGCGGTGGATTGGACGCTGGTGCGGCGCTTTGTGCCGGGCATGGTGGCCGGGTCGCTCGCGGCGACCTTCGCCAGCGGGTGGATTTCGCAACGGGCGCTCGCCCTGTCCTTTGCCGTCATCGTGTTCGCCGCCGCGCTCAACATGCTGGCCGGCCGCAAGCCGGCCGCGGCGCACGCGTTGCCGGGCCCGTTGGCGTTGTTTGCGCTGGGCGTCGTGATCGGTGGGGTATCGGGCCTGGTGTCTGCGGGCGGCACGTTCCTGCTCATGCCGGTGATGCTCTATTGCGGTGTGGCGATGCATACCGCCATCGGCACAGGCGCGGCCATCGGCATTCCGGTGACCGCCATCGGCACGCTCGGCTACATTGCGGCGGGGTGGCGCGTGGCGGGCCTGCCGGATCCGCACGCCGGGTTTGTGTACCTGCCGGCCCTGGCCGGCCTGGTGCTGGGCAGCCTGGTCACCGCGCCGATGGGCGCGCGCGCCGCACATCGCCTGCCCGTCGTCACGCTCAAGCGCGTGTTCGCGTTGCTGATGATCGTGTTGGCCGCGCGCATGGCGTGGCGGTATTT
>CAZTYC010000286.1:0-3277 GCA_964617435.1 uncultured Burkholderiales bacterium | reverse complement strand
GAATTCACCGGCGCTGCGCGGCTTCATCGCGCAGCGTCCGGTGGAATGATGGGTTAGCCACCGTGCTTCTCATCAAGCAGGCGAAAGACGTTGAGACACTGCTCCATTAACCAGAAGCTGCCAGTTCGAATGTCTATCCACAAGCTATCGGACACTTCAAGATCGACTGGGGTCTTGGGATGCATTAAAAGATCGCGTTTCGAAAAGACCCGTTGCGCATTTGACCAATCATTACCTCCAAAACTGGGCGCTGGCGTCAACTCGAAGAGTTCATAGGCTATGCGAAGTGTCCGCTTAAAGCGTTCTGCTGCACTGAAGGATTCTTCGCAACGTAGAACGTTTGTTTCTTTTTTGGATAGTTCGGGTGCGGGGCACTCAAAGATGATGGCACACATTTCCCGCAAGCCGTGCACGTGCCCCTCGAGAAGTGCAGCAGACGACCGTATGAAATTGCGGCGCCAATGCTGATCTTCGCACTCGCCGTCGAGCAGCGCAGTCATGTCGGCTTCCAGAATCCGAGACAACTGGAGGTAGTTGTCAAACGCGGCATCCATTTTCTGTTGCAGCATAGGATCAGTGCTCATGGTGGCGAACTCAAATTAGTGTGCCCCGAGCGCTTTGAGTCGCTTGTACCGCTCTTGTGGTTGAACTGTCTCATTGGTGTAGCAACGACCGGTCGGCGCGTACTCAACGACTTTGCCGTCCTTGATGTAGAAGATGTTGTTGCAACCGACCCAACCGCTCGAGCAATTGGAGAAGGCATTCGCATTCACCCAGGATCCGGCAGCATTGGCGGAGCCAAAGCCAGAACAACTTCCAAAGTTTCGACCATTGGCATAGTTTCGAATCTCGATTCCGCTCTCAGTCTTGGTACGGACCATTGGTACAGTGAGAAAGAGGGAGTGGGTATCGAGAGCCTCAACTGGCATTCCGACCCAAGCGTCAAGGTCTTGCTGCCGCACCATCAAGCCTGAGCATGCAGACACTGCAATTGCAGCAGTAAGGAAGGTGGCAGCATGTCTATAGCGCATAGAGGCTCCTTAGATGTGGTGGCTAACTCAATTTATACGTCACGATTGACGTATAACCATTTTCGCTGACGCATAACTTATTCTCAAAAAATAGAAAAACTGCCATGTGATCAGGTCCATAGAGCGTATTGTTGAAGCGAGAAATGCTCATAACAGAATCGAGTTTTACGTCAACATACCTTTTCCCGCAAACGTCCCAGAATACCCCTTCCTCAACTCATTCTTCTGCACCTTCCCCATCGTATTGCGCGGCAGTTCGTTCACTACGAACACGCGCTTGGGCACCTTGAACGCGGCGAGTTTGGATTTCAATGCGGCGATGAGCGCGCCTTCTTCCACCGCGGCGCCCGGCTTGGCCACCACGACGGCGGTCACCGCTTCGCCGAAGTCCGGATGCGGCAGGCCGATGACGGCGCTTTCCAGCACACCGGGCAGTTCATCGATCAGCAACTCGATTTCCTTCGGATACACGTTGTAGCCGCCGGTGATGACCAGGTCCTTGGACCGCCCGACGATCGACACGTAGCCTGACGCGTCGATCTTGCCCACGTCGCCGGTCTTGAAGTAGCCGTCCGCGGTGAATTCTTCCTTGTTCTTTTCCGGCAGGCGCCAGTAACCAGCCAGCACGTTGGGGCCGCGCACCTGCAGGTGGCCGATTTCGTCGCAGGCGCAGGCCGCGCCGTGGTCGTCCACCACGCGCACCTGCACGTCCGGCAGCGGCGGGCCGACGGTGCCGCCCTTGCGCTCGCCCTCCAGCGGGTTGGAGGTGATCATGCCCGTCTCGGTCATGCCGTAGCGCTCCAGGATGGTGTGCCCGGTGCGGGACTTGAATTCGTGGAACGTCTCCGTGAGCAACGGCGCGGAGCCGGAAACGAACAGCCGCATGTGCTGGCAGAGTGCGGCATCGAATGCGGGCTCAGCCAGCAGGCGCACATACATGGTCGGTACGCCCATGAACACGGTGGCGCGCGGGAGGTCCGCCACCGCGCGCGCGGCGTCGAAGCGTGCATGGAACAACATCGTGGACGCATTGACCAATGCGGTATGGCAGGCCACGAACAACCCGTGCACGTGGAACAGCGGCAAGGCGTGCAGCAGGACGTCCTCCGGCACAAAGCCCCAGCAGCGGTGCAGGGTCTCCGCGTTGGAGGCCAGATTGCGGTGCGTCAGCATGGCGCCTTTGCTTCGCCCTGTGGTCCCGGAGGTGTAGAGAATGGCGGCCAGCTCGTCCAAGGTCCGATTGGCAAAGTCCAGGCGGGGCGCGGCGTTTGAGGCCTTTTCGGCCCAGGAGGCGCTTGGAATCTGGGGTTTGGCCGTTTCCCCCTCGGCGGGCAACATGAAACGATGGGCGATGCCGTGCTTCGCGCACACGCGTGCCGCCCACTCGCTGCTCTTGGGCTGGTGGATAAACACGGCGGGCTCGGCATCGCCGAGGAAATAGTCCACCTCGTGTTCCTGGTAGGCGCTGTTGAGCGGCAGGTACGCAACGCCCGCCTTGACGCACGCCAGATAGAGGATCAGCGCGTCCGGGGATTTTTCCACCTGCACGGCAATGCGCTTGCCGGGTTCCACGCCCAGATCGCGGATGAGGCCGGCATGCTTTGCCACGGCGGCATCCAGCTCGGCATACGTGAGGCGCGTGCCGGCCGGCGTTTCCACCGCGCACTTGGACGCGTTGGCGGCCCAGCGTGAGGTGAGCAGTTGGTAGAGGGGATTGGCGGGTGGGGTCATGCGGGAATCCATGTGGAAATGATAGGGGAATTCATGCGCAGGGTCGGCGCGCGGCCCTAGACCAGCCCCAGCTTCAATTCCGTGTCGGCAACGCCGGCGCTGCGGTAATCCGCAAACGCGAACTTCGCGGCGCCCTCTTCACCCCCGGCGCCGAGGATGCTGGCGATCGCCCGGCCGGGCAGCAACTGGATGTCCGCGCCGTAGAGCAACAGCACTTCCGTGGCGGGCGCCGCCAGCGCCACATAGACGCCGCCGCCCAACCGGCGCAGCACGAACACCCGCACCGGCATGCCGCGCGACGCCACGTGGTGCAGGCTGGCGCCCAGGTGGGCCATGAATTCGGAGAGCAACAGCCGCTCGTCCTCGAGCGAGGCGGCGTGCGCCTCGCAATCGATCAGCACGTGCAACTCCTCGTGCGCGTCCGTCGTGGCGAGCGCCGCGTCGGCCAGCCGCCAGGCGTCCGCCGCGCCCATGCCGCCGGTGCCGATCCAGCCGACGATGCGCGCGCGCTTGCC
>CAZTYC010000285.1:0-3283 GCA_964617435.1 uncultured Burkholderiales bacterium | reverse complement strand
CCTTTCTCTGGTTCAACGCGTATCCGGCCGAAGTGTTCATGGGCGACGTCGGCGCACTGGCGCTCGGCGGCGCACTCGGCCTCATCGCAGTGATCTGCCGGCAGGAGATCGTGCTGATCATCATGGGCGGGGTGTTCGTGGTCGAGACGCTCTCCGTGATGATCCAGGTGGCCAGCTTCAAGCTCACCGGCAAGCGCGTGTTCCGCATGGCGCCCTTGCATCACCACTACGAATTGAAGGGGTGGAAGGAGAACCAGGTCGTCGTGCGCTTTTGGATCATCACGATGCTGCTCGTTCTTTTCGGGCTCTCTACTTTGAAACTCAGATGATCGGACTCGCGAAAGCACGACAGGAATGGTTGGGCGACGCTAACCGGCGCCGCCGGTTAAGCGCGCAGCGCGGCGGAGACCAGAACCTTCGCGTGGTCCGCTTTTGGATCATCACGATGCTGCTGGTTCTTTTTGGACTGTCGACCCTCAAGTTGCGCTGACCGGCCACGCACCCATGAACATGAAACGACCCATACCAAACCCAAGCACCGGCGCGGTGTTCCAGGCCATTGTGGCTGGAAACGCCCGCCAAATCACGGGTTTGGCCCCGGCATGCTGAGAGAAACGGACCCACGAGGTGATACGGCGTGAACAACAAATACTTGTTCTTGGTGCGGGGGACACCGGGGTCTCCATCGTGCGGTGGTGCCTCCGGATGGGTGCTCGTGTGCGAGTCGCCGATACCCGCGCCGATCCTCCCGCCCGCGCTGAGCTTGAAGCCCTCGTGCCAGCGCGAGACCTCGTATTCGGCCCCTTCCGTGCAGGTGTCCTTGGCGACGCCGAACTCGTGGTTGCAAGCCCGGGCGTGGCCGTTGCTGGGCCCGCGTGTGATCCGGCCGTCCAAGACGCGCTTGCTCAAGGGCAGAAGTTCGTTGGGGATGTCGAGCTTTTTGCGTGGGAACAAGGCGCGCTAGCGCGCGAAGGAAAGCGACCGAAGATGCTGGCGATCACCGGCTCCAATGGCAAATCCACCGTCACCGCGATGACGGGGGCGATGTGCCGCGCCGCCGGTTTGAACACCGTGGTGGCCGGCAACATCGGCGTGCCGGTGCTCGACGCGGCCTTGCACGCGCGCGAGCACGGCCAGCCCGATGCGTATGTGGTGGAACTGTCCAGCTTCCAATTGGAAACCACGCATTCGCTCCAGTGCGATGCGGCCGCCATGCTGAACCTCACCGAGGATCACCTCGACCGCTACGCCTCGATGGCCGATTACGCCGCGGCCAAGCGGCGCATCTTCGCGCATGCCGATCACCAGGTGCTCAACCGCGACGACGCGGCCAGCCGGTCGATGCGCGACGAGTCGCGCGCGGCGTCGAGCTTCGGCCTGTCCAAGCCGCTGTCGAGCGCCGAATTCGGACTCCACGACGACCACCTGTTCGAAGGCGCCAGCGCGCTGATGCCGCTGGCCGACCTGCCGGTGGCGGGCACGCACAACGCGGCCAATGCGCTCGCCGCATTCGCGCTGGCGCGCACGCTCGGGCTCGATGCCGGAAAGCTGGCCGACGGCCTGCGCGCATTCAGGGGCCTGCCGCACCGGCTGGAGGCGGTCGCCGCGTTCGACGGCGTGACGTGGTACGACGATTCCAAGGGCACCAATGTCGGGTCCACCGTGGCCGCGCTCGACGGCATGCGCGTACCGGTGGTGCTGATTGCGGGCGGCATCGGCAAGGCGCAGGACTTCACGCCGTTGGCCGCACCGGTCGCGCGCCGCGCACGCGCGGTGGTGCTGATCGGCCGCGACGCGCGCCTCATCGAGGCGGCGCTTGGCGGCACCCGCGTCCCCGTGACCCACGCCGCATCGATGGAAGACGCCGTGCGCGCCGCGCGTGCGCAGGCGCAGCCGGGCGACGCGGTGGTGCTCTCGCCCGCATGTGCCAGCTTCGACATGTTCCGCAACTACGGCCACCGCGGCGAGGTGTTCGCCGCGTGCGCGCGGGCGCTGGCCCGGGAAGCGGGGGTCCATGCTGTATAGCCCCGCCACGCCGCGCAGCGACATCGACCCCGCGCTGGTGTGGTCGATCGCGCTGCTCGTGTCCATCGGACTGGTGATGATCTATTCGGCCTCCATCGCGTTCGCGGAGTCGGAAAAGATCGCCGGCTACCGCGCGCACTACTTCCTGATGCGCCACGGCGTGTACCTCGCGCTGGGGGCCGTGGCCGGGCTGGTCGCCTTCCAGGTGCCGATGGCCACCTGGCAAAAGTATTCGCCGGTGCTGTTCGCCATCGGCGGCTTCCTGCTCGTCATTGTCCTGATTCCGGGCATCGGCAAGGTGATCAACGGCTCGCGCCGCTGGCTGTCGTTCGGCTTCATGACCATGCAGCCGTCGGAACTGATGAAGCTGTTTGCCGTGCTGTACGCCGCCGACTACACCGTCCGCAAGGCGGCCTTCATGCACGACGTTCGCAAGGGATTCCTGCCGATGCTGGCGGTCATGGTGTTCATCGCCGCCATGCTGCTGCGCCAGCCGGACTTCGGCGCGCTGGTGGTCATCACCACGATCGCGATGGGCATCCTGTTCCTGGGCGGGCTGAACTGGCGCATCTTCGCCGCGCTGCTCACCGGCCTGGTGGTGTCATTCGCCTTCCTCGTGGTGACCTCGCCGTACCGCTGGCAGCGGGTGACCTCCTACATGGATCCGTGGGCGGACGAGCTCGGCAAGGGCTACCAGCTGTCCCATGCGCTGATCGCCTTCGGCCGCGGCGAGTGGTTCGGCGTCGGTCTGGGCGCAAGCGTCGAGAAGCTCCTCTACCTGCCGATGGCGCACACTGATTTTGCGCTGGCGGTGATCGGCGAGGAACTCGGGTTCGCCGGTGTCGTCGCGGTCATCGCGCTGTTCGGCCTGCTGATCTACCGCGCCTTCATGGTCGGGCGTGAGGCCATGATGCGCGAAAAGTATTTCGCCGCGCTGGTCGCGCAGGGGATCGGCTTGTGGATCGGCGTGCAGGCCTTCATCAACATGGGCGTGAACATGGGCCTGCTGCCCACCAAGGGCCTGACGCTGCCGTTCCTGTCCTACGGCGGCACCGGGATCATCGTCAATTGTCTCGCGGTTGCCGTGCTGCTGCGTATCGATGCCGAGAATCGCACCACCTCCAGCGCCATGAAGGGAGTGCGGCGCGGATGAACAAGACTGCACTCATCATGGCCGCCGGGAGCGGGGGGCATATTTTTCCGGGCCTCGCGATCGCCGAGGTGCTGGTGCAGCGCGGCTGGTCCGTTGTCTGGCTCG
>CAZTYC010000284.1:0-3294 GCA_964617435.1 uncultured Burkholderiales bacterium | reverse complement strand
TTCGAATGGGTGCTGTGGGAAAACGTCGCCTATCTTGCGACCCGTGCGCGGCGCGAGGCGGCCTTCGCGGAATTGAAGACCACGATCGGCACGACGCCGGCGAGCATCCTGGCGGCAACGCCCGCGGCGTTGAAGCGCGTCACGGTGCACGGCATCCTGAAGGGTGATTTCGCGAAAAAACTGGTCGATTGCGCACGCCTCGCACGCGACGAATTCGGCGGCGACCTCGATGCGCGCTTGCCCGCGGACGGTGCTGCCGCAAAGCGCGCGTTGCGCCAATTTCCCGGCATCGGTGAACCGGGCGCCGACAAGATCCTGTTGTTCTGCGGCCGCGCCGCCACGCTGGCGCCGGAGTCGAACGGAGTGCGGGTGTTGATCCGGCTGGGGCTCGTTGAGGAAGGGGTGAGTTACGCCAAGTCGTATTCGGCGTGCAATGAACTTGGGAAGACACTTGGCGACAACGCGGCGGCCCTCCAGTCGGCCCACCTGCTGTTGCACCGACACGGTCAAACGCTGTGCAAGCTATCAGCGCCGAAATGCGGTGAGTGTCCGCTGCTCAAGTCCTGCCGATATGCAGCAGCGCGCCCACCGGGCGAATGAAGGGTGCTCAGAGCGCGACGGAGCGTCCGCCGTCCACCGCCAGAATCTGCCCAGTGACATAGGGCGCATCCAGCATCAGGTATTTCACCGCACCCGCAATGTCGGCCGGTGAGCCCACGCGTTTCAGCGGTGCCTGGTCGACGATGCGCAGTTGCTCGGCCGACTGGAACGCACCGCCCCCCGGATGACCGGCTTCCGGCCACAGGATGGCGCCCGGTGCCACCCCGTTGACGCGCACCTCGGGACCCAGCTCCAGCGCGAGTGAGCGCGTGAGCCCGGCCAGCCCGGCCTTGGCGATGGTGTAGACGACGAAGTCTTTCAGCGGCCGCTCGGCATGGATGTCGACGATGTTGACGATGGCGCCGCCGTTTTTCTTCAGGTAAGGCGCCGCGGCCTGCGACAAAAACAGCGGCGCCTTGAGGTTGGAGTCGATGAGGTCGAGCCAGTGATCCTCGACGATCTGCCCGACTGGCGTGGCATAAAACGCCGAGGCATTGTTGACCAGGCCGTCGAGGCGGCCGAATTCGCTTGCCGCGTGATCGATGAGGCCCTTCAAGGCGTTGTACGCGAGCAGGTCGCCCTGCACCACGCGGGCGGAATTCACGCATGCGCCGTTGAGTTCGGCGGCCAGCGCGTCGGCATCCTTGCGGGACCGGTTGCAGTGAATGATCACGCGGCAGCCCGCCCCGTGCAGGGTGCGCGCGATCTCGGCCCCGAGGCGGCGGGCCGCGCCGGTGACGAGAATCGCTTTGGCATCTGGGTTCATGGACGGATTCCGTTGTGCGCGTGGGATAATTTTTGTCCTGCGCGCCGGCCTTCGGTTGAATGACCCCGGCCATGCCTCCACCTTCCCGCCGACCGGGTCGGGAGGCGCGCACAGTTCACTTCATTCTACTTCCCCATGCGTACAGCCCTGCCGCCGGACAGCGCGTCAACAATGCCGACTCCGGATGCCGGCGCGCTCGCGCACTCGCAAGCCTGCGCCGCAATGCTGCGCGCGGACATTGCCGCGGCAGGCGGGTGGGTGCCGTTTGCGCGTTTCATGGATCGCGCGCTTTACGCACCGGGGCTCGGCTACTACGCCGCCGGGGCCCGCAAGTTTGGCGCCGAAGGTGACTTTGTCACCGCCCCGGAACTTTCTCCCTTGTTCGGCCGTTGCCTGGCGCGCGCGATCGATTCGGTCGTGCGGGCCACGCGCGGCGATGTGCTCGAGCTGGGTCCGGGTTCGGGAAAGCTCGCGCGCGATGTGCTGCTGGAACTCGATGCGCTCGGCGCATTGCCGAACCGCTACCGCCTGCTGGAAGTCAGCGCGGACTTGCGCGAGCGCCAGCGCGAACTGCTGGCCGGGTTGCCGGCCCGCCTGTTCAACCTCATCGAATGGTGCGACACGCTGCCTTCCGGTTTGCGCGGCGCGGTGCTGGCCAACGAGGTACTCGATGTGGTGCCCATCCATTTGCTGGCGCGCCGCGATGACGGGTGGATGGAACGCGGCGTATCGGAAGAGGCAGGTGCGCTGCTGTGGCGCGAGCGCCTTTGCGAGGACGCCACATTGGTCGCGAGTGCGCGCCGGATTGAAGCGCAGTGCTTCGGAGGATCGGCACCGCAAGGCTATCTTATCGAGCTGTGCCCGCAGGCCGGCGCCCTGGTCGCCAGCGTCGGCAACGCAATGGCCGTGGGCGCGATGCTGTGGATCGACTACGGTTTTCGCGCCGCGGAGTACTATCACCCGGCGCGCCACATGGGCACGCTGATGTGCCACTACCGCCACTACGCGCACCCGGACCCGTTTCTCCATCCGGGCTTGCAGGACATCACCGCGCATGTCGATTTCACCGCTGTGGCGCAGTGCGCGGCCGACGCCGGCCTGTCGCTGGCGGGGTATTCGACGCAGGCGCAGTTCCTGCTTGCCTGCGGACTTGCGGAGATGCTGCCCCGCGACGCGCCGGCCGACGCGCAAATGCGGCTGTCGCAGCAGGTGCAACGGCTGACGTCGCCTGCAGAGATGGGCGAGCTGTTCAAGGTGATCGGATTCACCAACGGAGAGGCCGTGATTCCGCCGTTTGGCAGGGCGCGGCCGATGCCGCTTTGAAGTAACATGCCCGCTGGCTTCTGCGTGGGATCCCACCGCGGAGACTGGGCCAACTCGAATGTCAGGGAGCACATCAATGCCGCAGATCATCGGAATTCCGAAGGAAAATTTTCCCCTCGAGAAACGCGTTGCCACGGTGCCGGAGGTCGTCGAGAAGCTCAAGAAACTCGGTTTTTCGGTCGCCGTGGAGAGCGGCGCGGGGGATGGCGCGAACGTCAGCGATGCCGACTACGCCGCCGCGGGCGCCACCGTGCATCCGAACGCCGCCGCGCTGTGGAGCGCGGCGGACATCATCTTCAAGGTGCGTGCGCCGTCGATGGACGAAGTGCCGTTGATGAAGGAAGGCCAGACGCTGATCTCGTTCATCTGGCCGGCGCAAAACCCGGACCTGATAAAGGCGCTGGCAGAGAAGAAGGTCACCGTGCTGGCCATCGACTGCCTGCCGCGCACGCTGTCGCGCGCCCAGAAGATGGACGCGTTGACTTCGATGGCGGGCATCAGCGGCTATCGCGCCGTGATTGAAGCCGCCAACGCGTTCGGACGCTTCTTCAGCGGCCAGATCACGGCGGCGGGCAAGGTGCCGCCGGCCAAGGTGTTCATCGCCG
>CAZTYC010000283.1:0-3323 GCA_964617435.1 uncultured Burkholderiales bacterium | reverse complement strand
TGATCTTCGAGGCCAACAAGCCCATGCTCACGCACCCGGACAAGATCTACCCGGGACAAAAGCTGCGCATTCCCCCGCTCTGAGGCTTCGGCCGGTTCAATCCCGGACCACGCCAACGGCCCCGCCCGGGGCCGTTTTTCTTGGTGGGTCCGCTCCGACACGAGAATGTTCCATGCACACCCGCATTGCCGACTCACTCCTTGAATTGCGGCCGCCCAAAGAAGCGCGCTGCATCCGCACCCTCGACATGCACACCGGCGGCGAGCCGTTGCGCGTCATCCTCTCCGGCCTGCCGCCGGTCGCCGGTCGCACGGTGCTGGAAAAGCGCGCCCGCTTCCGCGAGCAACTGGACCCGTTGCGCACGGCGCTGATGTGGGAACCGCGCGGCCACGCGGACATGTACGGCGCCGTCCTCTCGCCGCATGCGGAGGCGCCCGGCGAGTTCGACGTTTTTTTCCTCCACAACGAGGGGTACAGCACCATGTGCGGGCATGCCATCCTGGCGCTGATGCGCCTGGTGGCCGATGCGCGCCTGGTGGAGGTGCATGCCGACGAGGCGGCCGCCGTGTTCCACGTCCCGGCCGGGCGCATTGAGGCGCGCGCCGCGCTGGCGGGGGGCGTGGTGCAGCACACCGCGTTTCGCAATGTGCCGTCCTTCGTGCTGCACCGCCACTGCACGGTCGATGTGCCCGGCGCGGGCGCCGTGCAGCTCGATGTCGCCTACGGCGGCGCGTTCTATGCGCTGGTGGACGCGGCGCGCTTCGGCCTCGCCATCGAGCCGTCACAGGCCGGCGCATTCATCGAACTTGGCCGGCGCATCAAGGCGGCGGTGGCGGGCACGCTGCCGGTGGTCCATCCCTTCGAGCCGGAACTGTCCTTCCTGTATGGCGTGATCTTCACCGGCCCGCCCGTGGTGCCGGGCCACCACAGCCGCAATGTGTGCGTGTTCGCGGACGGCGAGGTCGATCGTTCAGCCACCGGATCTGGCGTATCCGCGCGTGCCGCATTGCATGTGGCGCGCGGCGAACTGGCGCTGGGCGAGGGCATCGTCATTGAAAGCATCACCGGCAGCACAATGCGCGTTACCGTCGCAGAACGGACCACGTTCGGCCCGCACGCGGCGGTGATTCCCGAAGTCAGCGGCATGGCGCATTACACCGGCCGGCACGAATTCTGGATCGATCCGGCGGACCCGCTGCGCGACGGATTCCTGGTGCGGTGATGCCGGTCTGTGCGCCAGTGGCCGTCTACATTTTGCGCAAAACGTTGCAGGCCGCAAGCGGGTCACCCGCATTCCGGAAATGGTCTACCTGGGCGCTGGCGTCATGGAGCCGGGCCCTGAGCCCGGCCCTGGGGCGCGCTGGAGAGGGGGCGCACGATGGCTTCCCCCGGATGACCGTCCATTGAAGGGCCAAACCCGAGCACTGGTGCGGCGTTCCAGGCAAAAATGCCTCAAAACCCGCACCAGTCCTGGAGTTCGCCCAAGCTGCCGACCCGGCTATTGCCCCGGATTGCGCAACCTGATGTGCAGTTCGCGCAGTTGCTTCTCGGTCACCGGTGAGGGCGTCTCCACCATCAGGTCCTGGCCGCGCTGCGTCTTGGGGAAGGCGATGACGTCGCGGATCGAATCCCACTTCTCGCACATCAGCGTCACCGAGCGGTCGAGGCCGAAGGCGATGCCGCCCATCGGCGGCGCCCCGTAATCGAGGGCGTCGAGCAGGAAGCCGAACTTGGCGCGCTGGTCCTCCGGCGAGATGCCCAGCACCTTGAACTGCTTCTGCTGCAATTCCGGATTGTGGATGCGCACCGAGCCGCCACCCAGCTCCCAGCCGTTCATCACGCAATCGTAGGCCTTGGCCTTCACCTGCGAAGGATCGGTGTCCATGAGCGCGATGTGCTCGTCCTTGGGTGCGGTGAACGGATGGTGCGCGGACACGTAGCGGTTGTTGTCCTCGTCGTATTCATACGCCGGGAAATCCACCACCCACAGCGGCTTGAAGCCCTTCTCCGCAAAACCCTTCTCGTGGCCGACCTTGCTGCGCAGGGCCCCCAGCGTGTCGTACACCACCTTGGTCTTGTCGGCGCAGAAAAAGATCAGGTCGCCGGTGGTGGCGCCCGTGGCCTTCAGGATGCTGCCCAGCGTGGCCTCGTCGAAGAACTTCACGATCGGCGATTGCAAGCCTTCGGCGTTCGGCTTGGTGGCGTCGTTGACCTTGATGTACGCCAGCCCCTTGGCGCCATAGATGGCCGCGAACGCAGCCATGTCGTCGAGCTCCTTCCGCGCGAACAGCGCATTGCCGCCCGGCACGCGGAGCGCTGCGACCTTGCCATTCTTGAGGTTCGCGGCATCGACAAACACCTTGAAGCCGGAGTTCCTCACGACCTCGGTCAGTTCGGTCAGTTCGAGCTTCACGCGCAGGTCCGGCTTGTCGGAGCCATATTTCGACATCGCCTCGGAGTAGCTCATGCGCGGGAAGTCCGGCAGGTCGATGCCGAGCCCTTCCTTCCACATCGACTTCACCAAGCCTTCCATGATGTCCTGGATCTCGCGCTCGGACAGAAACGAGGTCTCGATGTCGATCTGCGTGAACTCCGGTTGGCGGTCGACGCGCAGGTCCTCGTCGCGGAAGCATTTCACGATCTGGTAGTAGCGATCGAAGCCGGCCACCATCAGGATCTGCTTGAACAGCTGCGGGCTCTGCGGCAGCGCGTAAAAGTGCCCGTCGTGGATGCGCGAGGGCACCAGGAACTCGCGCGCGCCCTCCGGCGTGCTCTTGTACAGGAACGGGGTCTCGATATCGATGAAGCCCTGCGCATCGAGGTACTTTCTCACCGCCATGGCGATGCGATGGCGCATGCGCAGGTTCTTCTGCATCATGTCGCGCCGCAGATCGATGTAGCGGTACTTGAGGCGGATTTCCTCGTTGACGTTGTCCTCGTCGATCATGAACGGCGGGGTCTTGGCGGCGTTCAGCACCTCCACCTCGTGCGCCAGGACCTCGATGCCGCCGCTCTTCAGGTTGGCGTTGATGGTGCCCTCGGGGCGCGGGCGCACCTTGCCGGTGACGCGAAGCACGAATTCGCTGCGCGTCTTGTCGGCGTTGCTGAAGGCGTCCGGCGTGTCCGGGTCGATGACCACCTGCACCAGGCCTTCGCGGTCGCGCAGGTCGATGAAGATCACGCCGCCGTGGTCGCGCCGGCGGTGCGCCCAGCCGAACAGAGTGACGGTCTGGCCGAGGTAGGTTTGGTCGATGAGGCCGCAGTAATTGGTTCGCATGGTCTGTCTGTTGTCCGTTCTTCAGGCGCGCATGGCGCGCTCGATG
>CAZTYC010000282.1:0-3330 GCA_964617435.1 uncultured Burkholderiales bacterium | reverse complement strand
TACCCGCCGGACGCGGCCACGTCGCCCATCGAGACCACCACGGGCTTGCCCTGCTTCCTGGCCAGCTCGAGCTCGCGGCGGATGTACTCCGACCCGACGGCGCTGCCGCCCGGGGAATTGACGCGCAGCAGGATCGACTTGAAGCGGTCGTCGTTGCGCGCCTTGCGGATCAGTTCGGCCGTGGAACGCCCGCCCACGCGGCCGGCCGGCGCGTTGCCCTCGATGATCTCGCCTTCCATCACCACCACCGCCACCGCATCGCCGGTCTGGCGCGGTTTCACGGTGGCGAGGTAATTCTGGAACGACACCTGGCGGAAGGTCTTGTTGGCCTCATCCTTCTCGCCTTTCTCGATGAGCATCTGCCGCAGCTCGTCCTTGGTCTTGATGCCGTCGGCCCATTTGGCGTCGACGGCCATCTTGGCGGCATCGCCGCCGGCGGCCGCCAGCAGGTCATCGATCTGGTTGATGGTCTTCATCACGCTGCCGGGCGCGAGCTTGCGCGCCGGCTCCACCGCCGCCAGGTAGCCCTCCCACAGGCCGTCGTACAGGTACTTGTCCGATTCCATGGTTTCCTTGGACGGCGCGGCGGCGAAAAACGTCTCGCCGAAATTCTTGTACTTGCCCGCGCGCACCACGTTGGCCGAGATGCCGAGCTTGTCGAGCGCATTGCGATAGTAGTTGCGGTATCCGCCGAAGCCCTCGAGCATCACCATGCCCATCGGATGCACGAACACCTGCTGCGCATGCGCGGCCAGGAAGTAGCGGCGCTGGTCGTACGCGCCGCCCCAGGCCACGATGTCCTTGCCCGCCGCGCGGAAGCGGTCCATCGCCATGGCGATCTCGCGCAGGCCAGCCAGGCCGCCGGACTGCAGGTCGTCGGTCAGCAGCAGCAGGCGGATGATCTTCGCGTCCTTCGCAGCGGCGTCGATGACGTTCACCACGTCGCGCAGTTGCGTTTCAGCGTCTTCATCGTCCTCCAGTTGGCGGGTGAGCGCCATCAGGCGGCTGTTGCCGGTGTGCTGCTCGACCAGCCGGCCCGAGAGATTGAGCACCAGCGTGGTCTTGTCCTGGATGCCCGTGGACTTGCCCGCCGGAATCGAGGACGCCACCACGATGACAAGCACGATGAGCAGGAACAGCATGTTCATCGCAAAGCGCCGCGACCAGTCGAGGGCGTCGTAGATCCGGCCGATGAAGCCGAGGAATCCTTTGCGTTCGGGGGTGTTCGGTGAAGTCATGTTTGAAACGATCCGGTTGGTACGTGCGCATGGCCGAGGCCCATGCCGCCTGGCGCGCGCGGTTCCTCGCACGCCGCAGCCGTTCCCCACGCAGGGTCGGGCCCAAGGTGGACGGCGCAGGGCGCATCCACAGCGCCATTCTAGTGCGCGAATGCAGCAGCGCCACGCCCGTGCGACGAAGCGCCCTCAGCGCGTGACGAGCCGCGCCCGGACGGCGGCGGCAAGGCTGCCGTCCTGCAGAAATCGGTAAAGATGCCGGCCGGGGCACACGGTCCTGGCCGAGTAATCCCGGTGCGCGGCGATCGCCTCCACGCCCAAGCCGAAGCGCGCGGCCAGCATCGCCATCGTGTCCGCCACCGCGGCCAGCTGCGCCGGCGTCGGCTCGGCCTCCTCATAGTTGCCCAGCACCATCACCAGCGCGTGCCCGACGGGATCGTATTCGGTGTTGGTGTCTCCCGCGAAGCGGATGTCGCGCGCTTCATAAATCCGGCCGTCGAGGTCGATCACATAGTGGTAGGGGATGTCGATCCAGCCCTTCTCGCGGCGCGACCAGTCCTGCAGGTTCCGGAGGTGCTGCGCGACATCGCGATCGCGGGTGAACGGGGTGCCGCCGTGGTGCAGCGTGATGCGGCGGATCTGGTGCATGCGCGCGCGGGAGGTGTCGGCCGGCGTGCCGCCCCAGGCCTGCACCGACACAATCGCCGGGGCCGGCGCGGCGGGCGGCGCCTCTGCCCGGTGCGCGCAGGACAGCGTCAACAGGGGTGCGGCAAACGCCAGGAACAGGGTCATGCATCGCATGCCGCCATTTTGCCCGCGCGACAGCAGGCGGGCCGGGATGCCAAACCCAAGCACTGGAGCGGCTCTCCGGACAAAAATGCCCGGAAAGCCGCGCCAGTCAATGACTTTGAATGATTCAGCTGAGGCGACCTGCGCGCTCAGTTCAGACGGAAGGTGAACGGCACTTCCACCGACACATCGCGGCCCTGCCCCACGCAGGCGAACTGCGCCACCGCTTGCGTGACCGTGCTGTTGAAGGCGCGGTTGCTCGACGAGGCGATCGTGATGTCGCGGATGGTGCCGTTGGCGCCGACCACAAAGCGCGCGACGACATCGCCTTCCAGGCCCTCGCGGCGAGCGGCCAGCGGATAGCGGATGTTATTGCGCACCGACTGCGCGTTCGGGCAGGCGGTGGCCAGTCCGGTCGCGGTCGCGCTGCCGGTGTCGAGGCCGGCGACCGGTACGCCCGGGGCGGCGTCGGTGGGTGTGGAACTGGTGGCCGCGGCGACGGTTTCCACCGGCGGCGGTGTTTCAACAGCGATGTCCGGCGGCGGCAGCACCGGCTGGGCGACGGCCTTGGCCACCACCTTGCGCGCCGGTTCCACCGGTTTTTCCGTCACCGGCGGCAGGGGCACGAACACCACGGTCATGTCCTCGATCACCTTCTTGACATCGACGCGCTGCAATCCGTGCATGAGGCCGTAGACCAGCACGATATGCAGCAGGATGACGCCCGAGAAGCGCAGGGCGGTGGACTGCGGCGTGGACTTGCGAAACACGAATTCCATGGAACCCTCCCCGTTGGAAAGGACGCGGGATCAAGCCGATCCCAGTCGATTCAACGCGGCCCGCCGGGAAAAGGGTTACAGGCGGTTGGCTTGCAGGTGGCTGGCGGGTTGCAGGCGGTTCAGCCGCCCGGCAGAGACGGTGTCAACGCCGCGGGTTCACGGACGTTCACAGCCGCCCGGTGAGGCCCATCGAGCGCGAGATCACTTCCTTCATGATCTCGTTGGTACCGCCGTAGATGCGCTGCACCCGCGCGTCCGCGAAGGCGCGCGTGACCGGGTATTCCCACATGTAGCCGTAGCCGCCGTGCAGTTGCACGCACTCGTCCATCACCTTGCACTGCAGGTCGGTGCACCAGTACTTGGCCATGGAGGCGGTGGCGGTGTCGAGTTTTTTCTCCATCAGCAGCTCGGTGCATTTATCCAGGAACACCTGCGCGATCTGCACCTCGGTCTGCAGTTCGGCCAGCTTGTAACGCGTGTTCTGGAAATTGCCGATCGGCTGGCCGAAAGCCCTTCGCTCCTTCACG